>CALINM010000151.1 GCA_938045315.1 uncultured bacterium
TGTAACGGATCTTTATACATCAAAAATTACGGGTGCCCTATGTGTTACAGTTTCAGCTCCCATTAGAAATGAAAAAGAGGAAATAGTTGGTGTTATTGGCCTTGACATAAAATTTGATTATCTTGCAAAGACAGAAGAATAATAAGTAGGAGGTTAGTGTGTTTGAAGAAAAGGGAAAAGTAAAATTTGAAAATAACAAATTAATTGTTCCTGAGAATCCATATATCGTGTTCATTGAAGGAGATGGTACTGGACCTGATATATGGAGGGCATCAAAATATGTTTTTGATGCAGCTGTTAAAAAGGCTTATGATGATAAAAGAAAAATTCAATGGGTCGAAGCTTTAGCAGGAGAAAAGGCATACAATGAAAAAGGAGTTTGGCTGCCTCAAGAAACCCTTGACATGATAAAAGATTTAAGAGTTGGTATAAAAGGCCCCCTTACTACCCCTGTTGGTAAAGGTATCAGAAGTATTAATGTTACTTTGAGACAGGAGTTAGATTTATATGCCTGTATTAGACCAGTTAGATATTTTGAAGGAGTGCCTTCTCCATTAAAAAATCCAGAAAAAGTTGATTTTGTAATCTTTAGAGAAAATACTGAGGACCTATATGCGGGCATAGAATGGCAAGCAGAAACACCTGAAGCAAAGAAAGTGTCTGATTTCCTCTTTAAAGAATTTGGCAGGAAGCTCCCTGATGTCGTTGGCATTGGTATAAAACCTATTAGTAAGTTTGCAACAGAGAGATTAACAAGAATGGCAATTAATTATGCAATAAAAAATAGAAAGGAGGTTGTAACCTTTGTTCATAAAGGTAATATCATGAAATATACTGAAGGGGCATTTAAAAACTGGGGTTTTGAATGTGTAAAAAATGAGTTTAGAGATTATATAGTATTTGAAGATGAAAATATGCCTAAGGATGATAAAATACTTGTTAATGATAGAATAGCTGATGCAATGTTCCAGCAAATTATATTAAGGCCAGAGGAGTACAAAGTTATTATAACACCAAATTTAAATGGTGATTATATATCTGATGCAGCTGCTGCATTAGTTGGCGGGCTTGGTATGGCTCCCGGTGCTAACATTGGTGATGGCTATGCAATATTCGAAGCTACTCATGGCACAGCACCTAAATATGCAAACCTAGATAAGGTGAATCCATCATCAGTGATCCTCTCCGGGGCAATGATGTTTGAGTATTTGGGGTGGCATGAAGTTTCTAGTATTATTATTAGAGCCATCGAAAAAACAATAAAAAATAAAACTGTAACTTATGATCTTGCCAGACAGATGGAAGGAGCCAAAGAACTAAAATGTTCTGAATTTGGCATGGCTATTGTTGATAATATGGGATGATAATTAATTTACCCAATATAATTACATTTATCAGGCTTCTGGTCTTGCCTTTTTTTCTTCATAAAGTCTTTGTTGAAGACTATAAAACTGCTTTTATACTATTCCTCATAGGCAGTATAACTGATTTTCTTGATGGTTTTTTAGCAAGATTATTAAAACAACAAACAACATTTGGTTCTTTTTTTGATCCCATAGTAGATAAAATTTTTCTTTTATCTTCAATTATTGTTCTTTCAATCAAAGGATTGCTTCCCAAGTATTTTTCCTATACTATCTTAATTCGTGACACTCTTGTAATTACAGGTACTGTTTTTCTGGTCTTTAACGATCGTATTAAAAATATTACACCTAATAAATCTGGAAAGTTTTTAATACTTTTAGAGTTTTTAATTGTACTTATAGTTCTTTCAGATAAAAGCAATTTATATACTATTTCTTATTTATACTTAAAGATAATGATTATCATTGCAATTATCAATTCTGTAATATCTTTATATTTCTATGGAAAAGATTTTTTTAAAAGAGGGGGTATTTAGCCCCCTCATCAGCAAACTGCTTTTAATCTTTTTGATATTTTAAAGTGCCATTATTTACAGCAATAGCTATCTTTGCAAACATAGTATATATAAAAAATCCCAGTGCCACAACCCCAAGGGATACCATTACTTCTGTTGAGGAAGGCATATACTCGTATATTTCACCTAATGTATCTGGAATAAATCCGGGAACAATAAATCCCATGCCTTTTTCGATCCATACGCCAGTTACTATGAGAACACACCCAATATTCATGATTTTAACACTTCTAATGTTTCTTAATAATATAAACAGAATGAAGGCTGTCACATTTAAACATATAGCTGTCCATATCCATGGAACCAGTGCATTGTGGCCATGCAATCCCTGCATGAGATATTCCATAGGTGCCAGATGTATGGTGCCTGAATAATATTCTTTAAAAAGCTCAGCACCAAAAAGAAAGAGGTTAAAAAACATAGAATAAGCCATAATTTCAGCTATCTTAAATAATGCAACATCCTGCACCTTTGTATTGCTGACTTTTCTTATTATCTGGAAAATAAGGATTATCAAAGCAGGTCCAGAACAAAAGGCGGAGGCTAAAAATCTCGGTGCAAGTATAGCTGCATTCCAGAATGGCCTTGCTGGTAGTGGATTATATAAGAAAGCAGTAACTGTATGAATGCTAACTGCCCAGGGTATAGATAACAATACAAAAGGTAAGTATAGTTTTTTATTGGGCTCTTCGTTGACATAACCCTTATATATTAAATAAATTGGTATCAAGGTATTCAATATTAAGTATCCATTTAAAACTACCACATCCCAGGATAGCATGGAAATCGGAAAATTCAGTATTCCTAACCCTGGAATAATATGCCAGAATCTATCGGGGCGGCCTAAATCAACTATTATAAAGCCTAAACACATTACAATTGCTGAAAAAGCAAGAAGCTCACCTAATATAACTATCTCTTTGATCGCCTGAAAGTGATAAATATATGCTGGTACAACTAACAAAACCGCAGCAGCTGCAACACCAACCATAAACGTAAAATTAGCAATATATAATCCCCATGACACCTGATCTCGCATGTTAGTTACTATCAAGCCCTGGTCTAACTGAAAAATATAGCTTCTTGCTGCAAAAGCCATAACAATTAAAAGTAAAGCCATCCAGGCATAATAAAGTGGTCCACCTTTTATAACTTCTTTTACTGAATCAATTAAGAATTTTGCGAATCTCATAACCCTCTCCTCACTTATTTTAACTATGGAAGAAATAGAAAAATTTTGGATCAGTATTTAAATCTTCTTTAAGCCTAAAAATTCTCTTTGTTTCGATAATTCTTCTTACTTCACTATTTGGATCAAGCAAATTTCCAAATTTTCTTGCACCTACTGGACAAATTTCTACACAGGCTGGGTATCTACCTTCTCTACTCCTCTGTATGCAAAATGTGCATTTTTCGACGACATTTTTCATCCTAGGTCTGTTACCTAAATAATGAGTATTCGTATTAAGCTCTTCTACTGGTACATATGGTTCTGCCCAGTTAAAATTTCTACCCCTGTATGGACATGCGGCCATACAATATCTACATGCTATGCACCAGTTATAATCTACAACTACAATTCCATCTTTTTCAGTCCATGTTGCTTTAATTGGACAGGCTTTTACACAAGGTGCTTTTCTACATTGCTGACATTGAATCGGCACATAAAAGTATCCTTTTTCAGGTACTTGTTCAGCATCATAGTAATGTTCAGATTTTTCTAAATCAATCGGTCCCGTTTTAAACCTCATAACCCTTATATAGTGAATCTGGTGGGGTTTTCTTGAGAGGTTGTTTTCCTTTACACACGCATAAACGCATTGCCTACAACCGATGCATTTTGATAGATTAAGTGCGTAACCAAACTCCACATTTTCCATCGGTGGGGTAGCTTTTACAACAAAGTCCTTACCATATTTTTCTTTATATTTTTTTTCCAGCCTTTTTAACATTCTTTCTATTTCTTGTGGTGTCATTTCCCTGAAGTTTTTCTGGACAAAATCATCAAAATCAAAATCTTTTACTGCAGAGCTTGCTTTTGTTAATGTAGCAAGAGCTGCAGCAGCTACAGCAAAGGATTTCAAAAACTTTCTTCTAATAAAGGATATCTTTTTATCTTCTCTCATATATCTCACACTCCATTTTTTAATGTGATTTTTTTTCATTATTATCTATCTTGGGCTTTAACAATGTTGCACCTGGTTTGATAGGTGCTGGTTCTGGTTTAAGAGGTTTAAATGGCGGATTATGAGGATTATGACAGTGAACACATAATAAATACTGTTTCACTCCATTCCAGCTACCAGTTCTTTTACCATGTATTCCCTTTTTCCAGTCATTTAAGACATTGCCATGACATTGTCCACAGAGCAAGAATGAATCTTCAAATTTTATTTGTTCACCATTTGCAAGCTTAAGCCTGTCCATGTTTCTTTCATCATGACAATCATAGCACCATCTATCACCATGATTTTCAATTTTTATATCCTGATGCATCTCCTTTAGCGTTCTCTTTTTTTTGTTCTTCTCTAACCCTTCATGACAATTCATACAAGGAAAAATGCCAGGAGTTAAAGGTGGATAAGGCACAGGATATTCTTTAGTTGCAAAAGTATTTTTATAAAATAGAATAAATAGTAAGATAAAAAAAACTAATTTCGTTTTTTGAAGCATCAAATTTCCTCCTTATAATT
>CALINM010000152.1 GCA_938045315.1 uncultured bacterium
AAAATGGCGAGTGGGTAGAGTACTCAAATCCATTATTTAATCCCGATGATGTGTATAAAAGATAGCCGTTAGTGAAGTTGAAGCGTCTCATTTTGCAAGAAGGAGTGAATTGGGAAGGCTATTAAATTTATGTGAGAAGTAAAGGCGAAAGGTAAATGGTACGGGTTGAAAAACCTTAACCTTATCCTTATGTTCAATCTTTACAAGATGTTAATAAAGTCAAGGAGTTTAAGATGCAGAATTTATTGAAGTTCGGAATTCCAAAGGGTAGTTTGGAATCTTCTACAATTGAGCTTTTTAAGAAAGCTGGATGGATCATTACACCCTCATCACGGAATTATTTTCCTACAATAGACGATGAAGAAATTAAGTGTAACTTAATTCGTTCTCAAGAAATGAGCATTTATGTTGAGAAAGGTACTATTGATGCTGGTATTGCTGGATATGATTGGGTTTTGGAAAATAATTCGAATGTAGTGAAAGTTTGCGATCTTGTTTATTCGAAGGTATCAAGAAGACCTGCAAGATGGGTTCTTGTAGTAACCGAAGATTCACCTATTAAAAAAATAGAGGATCTTAGAAATAAAATAATTGCTACAGAATTAGTAAATTTTACAAAAAAGTTTTTTCATGAAAGGAAAATACCTGTTAAGGTAGAGTTTTCATGGGGAGCTACAGAAGCTAAAGTAGTAGAGGGGCTATGTGATGCAATAGTTGAAGTTACTGAAACCGGGACTACAATTAAAGCAAATGGACTTAGAATTGTAGACACTTTACTTGTTTCCAATCCAATACTTATGGCGAATAAAAAGGCATGGCAAAACAAATGGAAAAGAGAAAAGATAAATCAAATAGCCACTCTTTTGCAAGCTGCTCTAAAGGCTGAGAGTATGGTTGGTATAAAACTGAATGCACCAAAAAAGTCAATAGAAAAAATTGTAAAGGTTCTCCCAAGCTTAAACTATCCAACAATTTCAAATCTTTATAATACAGAATGGGTTTCGATTGAGAGTGTTTTGCCAGAAAAAGAGGTTCGTGTTATAATACCCAAGCTTTTAGCCCTGGGAGCGCAGGGTATTATAGAATACTCAATTAATAAAATAATTTAGGAGCTTTAGATGGGGAAAAATATTGTTCAGAAAATATTAGAAAAGCACCTTATAGCCGGTGAAATGAAGAAGGGCAGCGAAATAGCAATTAGAATTGACCAGACATTGACACAGGATGCCACAGGTACCATGGCTTATCTACAATTTGAAGCAATTGGTATTCCAAAGGTTAGAACTGAGCTATCGGTTAGTTATGTGGATCATAATACCCTTCAAACTGGTTTTGAAAATGCCGATGATCACAGATTTTTAAGAACTTTTGCAGCAAAATATGGTATATATTTCTCAGCCCCAGGTAATGGTATATGTCATCAGGTTCATTTAGAGAGATTTGGTATACCCGGGAAAACACTGTTAGGCTCTGATAGTCATACTCCAACAGCCGGCGGGATTGGTATGCTTGCTATTGGAGTAGGTGGTCTGGATGTTGCTGTTGCTATGGCAGGTTATCCCTTCTATTTGAATATGCCAGAAATTATTAGAGTTAAGCTGATTGGTAAGTTACAACCCTTTGTTTCAGCAAAGGATGTGATTCTGGAGTTGTTGAGAAGATTAACGGTTAAAGGTGGTGTGGGTAAAATATTTGAGTATGGAGGCGATGGCGTCAAAACTTTGTCTGTTCCCGAAAGAGCAACAATAACAAATATGGGTGCTGAATTAGGAGCCACAACTTCTATTTTTCCTTCTGATGAAATTACTTTTGATTTTTTGAAAGCTCAAGGAAGGGTTAAGGATTTTATCGAATTAAAAGCAGATGACGATGCTATGTATGATGGTGAAATTGAAATAAATTTGTCAGATTTAGAGCCCCTAATTGCCTGTCCCCATTCACCAGATAATGTGGTTACGGTCAAAAGTATTGAAGGGCTACCTGTAGATCAGGTTTGTATAGGAAGCTGTACAAACTCATCTTATAAAGATTTGGCAACAGTAGCAGAAATATTAAAGGGCAAAAAAATACCTCCTTCCGTTAGTCTCGTCATATCCCCTGGTTCTAAACAAGTAATGGAGACAATTGAGAAAATGGGTTACTTAAGAAGTATCATTTCTTCTGGTGCAAGAATATTAGAAAATGCCTGTGGACCATGTATCGGAATGGGACAGGCGCCTGCTACAGGAAGTGTATCTCTAAGAACTTATAACAGAAACTTTGAGGGTAGAAGTGGTACAAAAGATGCTAAAGTTTATCTATGTTCACCCGAGACTGCTGCTGTTTCAGCTTTAGCAGGAAAGATAACAGATCCAAGAAAACTTGATGAAACAATAGTTATAAGTTATCCAGAAGTGTTTGAAATTAATGACAATTTAATTTTTTCACCCCCTTTAGATCCAGAATCAGTAGAAATTATAAGGGGGCCCAATATTAAACCCCTTCCAGTTTCAAAACCATTATCTGAAAAGCTACAAGGCAGTGTGTTGATAAAAGTTGGAGATAATATAACAACGGACCACATTATGCCAGCAGGAGCAAAAATTTTACCCCTACGTTCTAATATTCCAGCTATAGCAAAATATGTTTTTTATAATATTGATGAGACCTTTCATGATAGAGCTTTAAAAAAAGGTGGTGGTTTTATAGTTGGTGGTGAAAACTATGGTCAGGGCTCAAGCAGAGAACATGCTGCATTGGCTCCCATGTATCTGGGAATAAAATCTGTTATTGCTATCTCATTTGCAAGAATACACAGATCCAATCTTATTAATTTTGGTATAATGCCCCTCGTTTTTGAGAATAAAGAAGATTATTTCAAAATTGAGAGAGATGATGAACTTTTAATAGAGGATTACATTGAAAAACTTTTTAGAAATGAAACTATAACTGTAAAAAATCTAACTAAAAATTTTGTTTTTTTCGTTAAGGCAAACTTAACTCCCAGACAGGCTTCAATTATTCTTAAAGGAGGTCTTTTAAATTTTGTAAAATCGGTATCTTGAGGCTTTCGAGACAATGAATGATTTCTGATAAAATGATTATTTGATTTTGATTTTTTGGAAAAACAATTTCTAAAATGTCAGGTATTTTATAGTTTTGTTTTAATAATCTCCGTATCTTTTTTTGGTTTTTATTTATATATTTGATATGGTCATTAATTATTTTTTGGGGATTTGTTATCTTGTTCCCATGACCGGGTAACACTGCTTTTAATTCAATACTTTTTAATTTCATTAATGTTTGTAAATATAATGCTAAAGAGTCTATTAGTAATTCAGGATCAAAAAATGGGGATATTCCTTCTTCAAGTAATGCATCTCCACTTAACAATAATTTATTTTCCTTAAAGTATAAACCTATACTTCCTGTTGTGTGACCAGGTAATTTTAAAACTTCTATATCAGATAATCTTATTTTTTCAACATTGAAGCAAAACTCGATGGGTTTAAATAAATTTTTATAATAATTTGTTCTTTCTTCTAAAATTTCAAAGCTTTTTTTATTAATACCAAGAAATTCAAAAGTTTTGCGTATTTTTTCAATTCTTGTTTTTAATCTTTCATCAAAATTGTAGCTAATTCTGTCTTTTTCATCCATGGAAACGTAGATAGGTATATTGTAATGCTCGGAAAGTATAGATGCACATCCAGCATGGTCTAAGTGTCCGTGGGATAGAATTATGCCATCTATTTTACCTTTTTTTTTAATAGCTTCTTTTAAAGTTTCGATAGTTTCGATATCTTTAATACCCGTATCAAATAGGAACACACCCTCATTTAATTCAAATAGATAGGCATTTGTATGGTAGGGAGGAAAATTAAAGTTTGTTTTTATTGTTTGTAAGGTTAATTTTCGCATTTTATAATATTGTTTATTCTTGACTTGAAAATGATTATAAACTAATCTTATTGCTTATGGAATTAAAAACTGCAATCAATGAAATCTTAAACAGAGAGCAATCTGTTAAATCTGCTTTAATACTTGATAAAGATGGCATTGTATTACTCGAAGTTGTAAGGGATAATTATAAAAGCGCCCAAGAGCTTGCTATAGAATATTCAACTGCGCTTCAGCAAATAATTAAAGTTACTGATATTTTAAGTTTAGGTGATTTAGAGGAAATATTGGTTTCAACAGACAAAAGTGTGATTGTAATAAGGTTGATTACGAGAGACTATTATTTAATACTAATTATAGATAATGAAGGTAATATTGGTAAGGCTAAATATCTTGCAAAAAGAACAGCAGATTTGATAAAAAGCGATTTTATATGAAAAATGTACTTGTTATTAATGGTCCAAATCTTAATATGCTTGGTAAACGGGATATAAAACAATATGGTAGTTTATCATTAAAAGAGATCGAAAATATGGTTTTAAAGGAAGCTATAAAACTA
>CALINM010000153.1 GCA_938045315.1 uncultured bacterium
TACTTGAGTGATATTTCGAGTTATTTTTATACCCTCTTTGTCTGTAATATATGCGAATTGTACAAAGGGATTTTCTTGCACAAAATTTCTGAGAGCTGCTTCTTGCATATGAGGGTCCATAGATTTTATTTCTGGTAGTTCTACTAAATCCTGTATAAGATGAGATACCATCTCTTTTGCTTTAATTTTTATCTTATCAAATTCAGAGACAAAAAGCTCTGGTAAATATTTTCTGCATAATTTTTCCATTTCATCATCGGATATAGAAGTTGTTCTACCCTCATGATACTGCTTTTCAATCCATGAGTGAATTTTTAGTAAACTGGGATGTCTTTTATCAATTTTTTTATCACCCGTAAGTCCTAAACGCTGGTTAACCCAGTAAGCAACCCCTGCGACACCAGACTTATCAGTAATTGTGACTTTTATTGGTCTATTGAGTAATTTTTTTGTATCAAAAATATTATATATTTCCTCATTTTTTATAACACCATCAGCATGAATTCCCGCTGAAGTGGCATTAAAAGATTCTCCAATAAAAGGATAATTTGGTGGGATTTTAAACCCCAGTTCTTTTTCAAAGTAGTGAGCTAACTCAGTTATTATCGTTGTATCAATTTCCTGTGACTCTCGGAGAGATAAATATTCAAAAATTAGTGCTTCGATTGGTGGGTTACCAGTTCTTTCACCAAATCCCAATAAACTACCATTTACTGCACTACATCCATATAACCAAGCACATACACCGTTCACTAAAGCTTTATGAAAATCATTATGTCCATGCCACTCTAGTTCTTCTGATGATATGCCGGTCTCTTCTTTAAGTAATTGTATCATTTGTGGGATTCCTCTGGGGATAGAAGCCTGGGGGAATGGTAATCCATAACCGAGGGTATCACATAATCTTATTTTTATATCAATTCCAGATTCTTCAGAAAGCTCCATGATTTTAATTACAAAGGGTATAACAAATCCATAAAAATCGGCCCTTGTGATATCTTCGAAATGACATCTTGGTTTAATTCCCAGTGACAAGGCTTCTTTAATAATTGATAAATAATTTTCAAGTGCTCTTTTTCTGTCCCAGCCTAACTTTAAATAAATATGATAGTCTGATACGGATGTTAATATCCCCGTTTCTTTTATGCCAAATTCTTTTACTAATTTTAAATCTTCACTATTTGCACGAACCCATGCAGTTATTTCTGGATATTTAAAATCAAGTTCCATGCACTTTCTAACAGCTTCTTTATCTTTATCACTGTATAAAAAAAATTCAGATTGTCTAATTACTCCTAAATTGCCTGATAATTTATGTAATAATGTAAAAATATCTACAATTTGTTTTACAGTATATGGTGGTCTTGCCTGTTGACCATCTCGAAATGTTGTATCAGTAATAAATATATCTTCTGGTATGTCTAACAATGCAACATGATTGTTAAATATCTGTTTGCCCACACTAATATATGGAAAAATGTCTCTTAATAGATTAGGGTTTTCTGGATTGTCAAATTTAGCTAAAGGGCGTTTATTTGATCTGATACTTATGAAAGAATTTTTTTTAGAATCCCATTTAATCACCTTACTCCTCCAGTAATAATTCATTTATCATTTGTTTATATTTATCAGGGGTATAAGCCCTTTTTGGTATATTTTTAGGAGTGGGTGCACCGGCTTCTTCTCTAGCTTTATAAATTTCGTCCATTGTAATATTTCTTGGTATCCTCAAAATTTGACCCCTATATAATTTTTTTGGGTTACTTATCTGGTCACGATTATATTTATAAATCAGTGGCCAGTAATACTTATCATTATAAATAAATGGTAATTCAGCAATCTTTTGTAAAGTGTCTTCATCTTTAACAGTATAAAAACTTGGCATTCTTTTTTCAATCTTATATCTTATTTCTTCTAAAGTCTTTTTTGGTTTTGAAATACTTGCAATCTTTTTATACCCATCAAATTCGTTTTCCATGTTAATTTCACTCATTTTTAACTCATTAGTAGTTTTTTCTTTTTCGTGAACATCAATTGATTCTTGTTTATGCTTTGCTTCTTCTATAATTATTTTTGCATGTTTTATCTTTTCTTCCTCTTCTTGCTTTTTTTTGTTAAGCTTTTCTTCTATTTGTGCAATCTTATAGTTTGTGTAATAATACAACCTGTAAGCCTCTTCTTTATTTTTAGCATATTCTACTTCATCCAGCTTTTGCCATAATTCTTTTAGCAATAACCAGTCCTCAGGTAAATATCTTGGTAGATCAGCATAATATAGACCTTCTATTTCAAGTTTTGTTTTCGCTATCTCCTTTGAAGGGAAGGGAGCACAAGAAAAGAAAATGAAAAATATGCATAGTGATAATAGGATTTTTTTCATTGCCTTGGCAAAACCCTTTTTATATATAATTCCCTTAGCTGGTTTTCGTCAACAAATGAAGGTGCCTCTGTAAGTGGGCATGTGCCCTTTTGAGTTTTTGGAAAGGCAATTACATCTCTTATTGAATCCCTTTTTAACATGAGGGCAATAAGTCTATCGAGTCCTAATGCAATTCCTCCGTGGGGAGGAGCTCCAAAGTTTAAAGCTTCTAGAAAAAATCCAAATTTACTTGTTGCATCTTCTTTGGAAAGACCAAGGATATCAAAAATTTTCTGTTGAAGTTTCATATTATATATTCTCAGGCTACCTCCACCAATCTCCGTACCATTCAAGACTATATCATAGGCTTTTGCTTTGACAGCGAGCGGATTTGAATCAAGTAATGCTATATCGGCATCATTTGGCATTGTAAAGGGGTGATGAACAGATACAATACGATTTTCATCTTCATCATATTCAAATAAGGGGAAATTAGTCACCCACAATAACTGGAATGTATTTTCATCAAATAAGTTATATCTTTTACCCAAAAGAAGCCTTATTTTACCCAGAACAAAGAGGGTAATTTTCTTCTTATCGGCAACAAATATTAAAATATCACCGGTATTTGCGTTTAGTTTTTTTTCAATTGCTTTTTTTTCTTCTTCAGTAATGAATTTTGAAGCTGGGGACTGCCAGCCTTCAGGTTGTATTTTTACCCATAATAGTCCCTTAGCCCCCAGTTCTTTTGATGTCTCTACAAGTTCATCAAGATCCTTTCTTGAGAGGGGAAGATTTTTAAGATTTATACCAGATATGATCCCGCCTGCGTTGATTGTATCGCTAAAAACTTTAAACTGTGAATTTTTAACACACTCAGTAATATCTTGAATTTTTAAATCGAAACGAATATCTGGTGCATCTGTCCCAAATTGGCTCATCGCATCATCATAACTTATTACAGTTAGCGGTGTTTTTATTTGTATGTCAAGCAGTTCATAAAAAAGCTTTGACAGCATATTTTCTATAAGATTCATTATATCTACCTCATTGATAAAAGACATTTCTATATCAACCTGTGTAAACTCTGGTTGTCTGTCAGCTCTTAAGTCTTCGTCTCTAAAACATCTAACGATTTGATAGTATTTATCAACTCCGCCTACCATAAGAATTTGTTTAAAGAGTTGAGGTGATTGAGGCAAGGCAAAAAAACAACCGGGATTTAATCTACTTGGTACCAGGAAATCTCGTGCACCCTCAGGTGTGCTCTTAGTAAGCATTGGTGTTTCTATCTCAAGAAAACCTTCCTCATTTAAATATTCTCTTATTAATCTTGTTGCTCTATGACGAAAAATTAGACTTTCCTTCATTTTGTCACTTCTCATATCAAGATATCTATATTTCATCCTGATTGATTCCGATACTTTCTGTAACTCCTGAGCTTCTAAAGAGAAAGGTAGAGGTTGTGATTCGCTGAGTATTTTTAGTTCTTTAACTAATACTTCAATCTCACCAGTTTTTAAGTCTGGATTTTCTGTGCCTTCAGGTCTTCTTCTTATCAAACCTTTCACTGCTATAACATATTCAAGTCTTATACTTTCTGCTTTTTCATGGGATATCCTGTCATAGGTTGGATCAAAAACAATTTGAATAATACCTTGTCTATCTCTTAGATCGATAAAAATAATTCCACCATGATCCCTTCTTCTGAAAACCCAACCTGTCAAAATAACCTCTTTTCCCACATCTTCCTTCGAAAAATTTCCACAGTAATTTGTTCTTTTCCAGCTGCCAAGAAAATCCATTTTTAAATCTCCTTCTCCAAGTTTTCTAATTTATCAAGTGGTAAGGCAAATTGTTCACCCTTTTCCATATTTTTGAGGGTAAAAGTACCATTATTAATTTCATTATCACCTAATATAACTACATATTTACTTTTCAGTTTATCAGCTTTTCTAAGTTTACTTTTTAAGCTACTTTTTGATGGGTCATAGGATACTTTAACCCCTTTTTTTCTTAGATTATTTATAAGGGGTAAAATAATTTTTTCTCCTCTGTCGTCAAAGTATATAAAAAAGAAATCTAAAGAATCATCTTCAACAAAAGTTTCATCTAAAAGTAAAACAACTCTTTCCAAACCCATAGCCCACCCCACAGCAGGTAAATCATATCCACCAAGGTCTTTTGAAAGATTGTCGTATCTACCTCCAGCGAGTATAGCACTTTGAGATCCAAGTCCCTTTGCGTGAACTTCGAAAACAGTTTTAATATAATAATCAAGACCCCTAACGATAAAGGGATCTATTTCGTAAGAAATATTATTGAGAGTCAATAATTCTTTTAATTTGGTCATGTGTTTTTTGCAATCCACACAAATAAAATCAAGTATTTTAGGAGCACTTTTAATTATTTCTTTGCATTTTTCCTGTTTGCAGTCAAGAATCCTTAAAGGGTTTGTTATTTTTCTTCTATTACAATCTTCGCAAAGATCTTGATTATTTTCTAAATATTTGAGCAAAGAATTTCTATAAGTTTTCCTGCAATCTGGACATCCAAGATTATTTATGTATAATATTCTATCTTTAATACCAACTTTTTCCAAAAGACAATCCATTAAAGATAAAACCTCAAATTCTGCATAGGGAGTTAAATCTCCTAAAAACTCAACCCCAGCCTGGTGAAATTGTCTTAATCTGCCCTTTTGTGGTCTTTCATATCGAAACATAGGGCCTAAATAGTAAAGCTTTAAGTTCTTTTCCAATGTATATAACTTGTGCTCATTTATAAATCTAATTACAGATGCTGTACCTTCAGGACGCATTGTAACAGATTCGTTGCCTTTGTCTATAAATGTATACATCTCTTTTTCTACAATATCTGTAGTGTCGCCGATGCTTCTTTGGAAAAGTTCAGTTTTTTCAAGTATTGGGAGCCTTACTTCTTCAAAACCCCATGTTGAAAACACCTCTCTTATTATATTTTCTAATTTTTTCCATATTTTAGCTTCTTTACCATAAATGTCTTTAAAGCCCCTTACTGATGTAATCATAGATTTATCCTTTTTCAGCTACGCAAACAATGTTGCGTGAAAGCTCTTTTCCCCTGTACATTGCTTTGTCAGCAAGTTCTATTAACTCTGTTTTT
>CALINM010000154.1 GCA_938045315.1 uncultured bacterium
AGAAGCCATTTATAATGTCTTCCGGTGAGGGTGGACAACCTTTTATATAGAAATCAACGGGTATCACATTATTAACACCATTTGTAACCGCATAACTGTCTCTAAATATTCCACCATCTATAGTACAATCACCACAGGCAATAACTATTTCAGGCGTTGGGGTAGCTTCATAAGTTTTTATTAAAGCAAGTTCCATCTGTCTTGAAATGGGACCTGTAACAAGTAGCATATCCGCATGTCTAGGAGATGCTACAAAATCTATACCATATCTTTGTATATCATAAAAGGGATTTGTTAAAGCTACGCACTCCCATTCGCAGGCATTACAAGATCCTGCATCTACCTGTCTTACTTTCAGGGATCTACCTAAAATTTTGTCTACCTTACTTTTTAATCTTTCTAAATTCGCTTTTTCTTCATCTGCAATTTCAATATTTTCAAATGTTTCACATAGTGTTATAAGAACACATTTTGTCAAAAAATTAAGAATTCCTGCAAACAAAAGATGCATTTCTTTATTGAAAATAGCTACGACACAAATAAGCAAAGATAGAAAAAGGGAGTTCAAAAAATAAGCTTTAACATATGATTCTAATCTTTTCAACCCATTCATCGACAAAGCAGTAAGGAAGATGCCAATGGAAAGAAAATCAATTAAATTACTCCTATCTATCATATTATACTACCTACCTAAAATTAAATATGTAATTAGAGCAACAAAGGCCAAAACAAAACCACTACCAGGTAAAGTCGGAAGTTGAAAAAACCTTATCTTAGCTCTGGAACTCTCAATTAAAGCCATAATAAAACCGACTAAAAAAACTTTCAGTAAATAGATGCATAAAGCTATTAAAATATCAGAAACTCTATCTGTTTGTGCAATGCCTAAGGGGAAAAAAAGGTCAACAATTAATGTATATAATAACATTTGTTTTATATAATGAGCATACTCCATCAAAGCTAAATATTTACCTGAATACTCAAGGATCATACCCTCATGTATCATAGTTAATTCAAGGTGTGTGTCTGGATTATCCACGGGAATTCTACCCGTTTCGGCAATAGTAACTATTATAAATGAGGCTAAGGCTAATAATTTTGAAGGAGTAAAAATTTGTGATTTTGAAATAATTATTTGAGATACATTTGTACTACCTGAAGAAACTGCGGCAGTAAACAAGCATAGTATCATCATAGGCTCAACAAGCGTTGCAACAGTCATTTCTCTACTACTACCTTCTCCGCCAAAGGCTGTTCCGGCATCAAGGCCTGCTAAAGCCATAAAAAATCTTCCTAAAGCAAGAACATATACAATTGCAATAATGTCGCCAAAATATAAAATAATACCCTTTACAGTTACTATTGGTACCAAAAGGATAGCAATCACAGTAGATGCTAAAACTATATATGGTGTTACTCTGAAGATGTAAGAAGTTACATTAGAAATAACCATTTCCTTTTTGAAAAGTCTTATAAGGTCATAGTACGGTTGAAAAATCGGATAACCCTTTCTACCTTGCATCATTGCCTTGACTTTTTTTATAAAGCCCTGAAGTAGTGGTGAAAAAATCTGAATATTATTTTCAACGGTTTTGTAAAAGCTGTTGCTGTATACTGCATTCTACTATTTAATGCTAAAATCCCACAATCCCGGGATTCTTTAAACACAATGCCAGTTTTACTAAAAAACATTTTTATGAGCACTAAAACAATCAAAATAATTAAAACAAAAGATAAAGTTATTAGGAGAGTTGACATACTTCCTGAAATTATTATAAAGGGACCTTTTGAGAATGAGTTAACAAATGTCCCTGTTATATCAAAGACGGGTAAAACAATTATTGTAATTATTATATTGGGGAATATACCAAATAGAAAACATAAAACGGCAAGTAAACACATAGGGATTGTCATCGTAAAAGGAGCTTCATGAGCCATTTTTGCATTTTCACTTCTTGGATTCCCTAAAAATGATATACCAAATGATTTGACAAATGCTGTTCCTGCAATAGCACCTGTTAAAGCAAGGGATGAGGCAAATAAGGGAGTCATAATTTTCACAAAATTTGATGGAGCATAAAATCCGGATATAAGGGATTGATAAAGAATCCATTCGCTAACAAAACCATTGAAGGGAGGTAACGCACAAATCGAGATAGATCCTATCAGAAAAAATAGGGCTGTTTTGGGCATAGTTTTTATTAAACCACCTAATTTTTCCATATTCTTTGTACTGGTTGAGTGTAAAACAGAGCCAGCAGACATAAAAAGCAGACCTTTAAAAATAGAATGATTTAAAATATGATAAAAGCATGCAATAAGTGATAGGGAAGAAAGATCTTTCATATTAAAGTTTGAAAATAACATTGAACCACCTAATCCTAAAAAGATAATACCAATGTTTTCTATACTTGAATATGCGAGGAGCCTTTTTATATCCTTTTCCATTACAGCCTGCATTATGGCAAGAATAGCAGACACAGCACCCATCGATAATATCAATATTCCCCACCATGCAGAACCACTTCCTAACAGCTCATAGCAAACTTTAACTATACCATAGACACCGGTTTTAATCATTACACCCGACATTAAAGCTGAGATATTAGAAGGAGCTGTGGGATGAGCAATAGGCAACCAGTAATGAAATGGCATAATACCTGCTTTAAATCCAAATCCCACTAAAGCAAAAATAAATATTAAATCTCTTACAATATTAGGTATTTTATAAGACATAACCTTGAATGTTGAAAATTCCATACTACCTGCCCAATAACTAAAAAGCAGGAACGATGCAATTATAAAAGCAGTGCCCACATGTGTCATAATGGCATATATTAGACCTGCCCTCATAGATTCCAGATTATTTTCAAAGGTCACGAGGAAGTATGATATGATAGACATTGCTTCCCAAAAAACTAAAAAAGTAAAAACATTTGTTGATAATATTACTCCATAAATTGAAAATACAAATAGGGAATATAAAAAAGCAAAAGCTCGCTTGTTTTTTAAATGACTCGTATAACCAATTGAATAAATAGATACTGTTATTGAAAGCATAGATATAACTATTAGGAAAAATGCTGATATAAAATCTATACCAAATGTTAATTGCAAATATTCGTTTATTGCGATATAAGTACCAATACTGTTATTAGAAATTAAAAGAAATTTTAAACCTAAAAACAAAAATAATAATGAACCAATTGATGAAGCAATATAAGCTAATTCTGGTATTAAAAAAGATACGATTAAAGCAATAATAAACAGCGAAGTTGGCTCTGAAATATCCATAGATTGTAAATACTAATCCCAAAAAAAATAAAATTCAAATTAGTTTTTGCTAATAATTTATGTAAAACCCTTACTATATGTTGTCAAAACAAAAATTTTAGGTATAATTTGACTAAACTAAAGAGGAGGTTAGATTATGAAAGCATGCGTTGATAAAGAAACATGTATAGGTTGTGGTCTTTGTACAGATACATGCCCAGAAGTTTTTGAATTAAAAGAAGACAAAGCTTATGTTAAAGTTGATGTAGTGCCCCCTGATTTACAAGAAAAAGTTAAAGAAGCTAAAGATAACTGCCCTGTGGATGCTATATGGATAGAAGAATTGTAAAATCAGGAAGTTAACAATAACGTTTACCTATTTACTGGACTTTCAGAAGGGTTATCGTACCATTCAAAATATTTCTGGACGCTTTCTATCCCCGATATTATCAGTTCTTTTTTTTTGGCATCGGTTAAATCAAAATCCATAGTTTTAACCCCTTTTGTATCAATATAAATTGTTCTTTGCCAATCATCACTATGAAGGTGCATACTATTTTGTATATTTAAAAGAGCACCCAATACTGCTTTTGTATAGTCAAAGATATTTTCGATTTTATTTTTTACAGGTTCTGCCTGGTCTCTAAATATTGCTATTTCTTTGTCTGTATCGAGTCTAAAACCGAGTGTTTCCTTATTATAAACATAATTAGAAATTTTTTTCCCCCTTATTATTTTGTTATGTTTTTCATAATAATCTGTAATACGTGCATTTTGAATATTATCTAAATATTTTTCTCTGTCAAACAGTTTAACAGGATAATTGTCTATCAAACCACCATCACAATATAAATCTCCTCTTACATTTTTAATTGGTTTAAAAATGAAGGGTATAGACATTGATATTCTTACAGCATCGGCAATACACATTCTTGGTGTATGTTCATGGGAAAACACTTCAGCATAACCAGTTGATAGATTTACACCAATTATGTATAGTTGTTTTACTTTCTCTTTTTTTCCCCTCAGAATCAAGTCGTTAAATGTAGCTTCACTATTGCCTAACTTGTTTTTTATTAATTCTGAAATCCAGTTTCTGAATTTTTTACCCTCACACCAACCAAAAAATCTTATAAAATTAATGATGTCTCTTACAATACCCCATTTATCATCTAAAAAATCTTCAAAATTCATATTTGTTACTATCTCCGTAATCTCTTTGTTTGTGTATCCTAATGCAACAAGCGTTGCTGTAATCGCACCGGCAGAAGTACCACCCACTCTAATTATTTCATCAAGTATACCCCTTTTCTCAAGCTCCATTAGTGCTCCAGCATATGCAATACCCTTAATTCCCCCACCTTCAAAAACTAAATTTCTAAAATGGTATCTCATACAAACCTCCTAATTTAAAATTTTTAAAAAAAATAAGCACAAATCTTAAAAAGAATAATATTAAAATATTTCATCTTTTCAAGTTTAAAGAATATAATTAATATTTAAAACAGGAGGTTGGTTATGAAAAAAACCTTTATTTGCTTTTTTTTAATTATGTCAATTAGTGTTTGTTTAGCTCAGACTAATTTTAGCATATCAGTGAGTGATGAAGAATCTGGTTTTGCTTTTTCAATAAGTAATTTCTATAAAGTTCCAGAAAAAGAAGTGATTATAGTTAAAGAGAGAGGTATTCCAGATGAAGAACTGCCAGTGGTGTTCTTCATTGCGGAAAAAGCAAGGGTAAAACCAGCAAATATTATTGAGTTAAGATTGAAGGGATTAACCTGGATGGACATATCGTTAAAATATGGAATCACAGCAGAGTCATATTATGTACCCGTTAATGTCATTGAGGTAGGTCCACCATTTGGTAAAGCTTATGGGCATTTTAAAAAACATCCCAAACATAAATGGAAAGAAATACGCCTTGATGATGATGATATTGTGAATTTAGTAAATGTCAAGTTTATATCCAGTTATCACGGTATTGAGCCAGAAGTAATTATTAAAGAAAAATCTTATGGCAAAAAATATATTGTGTTAGACAGAGAATTGAAAGAGAAAAAGAGCAAAAAACATAAAAAAGACAAAGAAGAGAAGAAAGAAAAGAAACACAAGCATAAACTCAAAAAAGAAGATGATTAAAATTTAAGGCTGGGACCCAGCCTTAAATTTTAAGCTCAACTAAAGCCGCTTGAACTATTTCCACATGCCCCTGAACTTCCAGTTGATCCAGTAAAATTGGGTGCAGAGATTAGTTTTTCTAAATCAGCACTCCCACATTTTGGACATCTAACTTTTTCTTCAAAAGTTAATACATAACTTTCAAAAATTAATTTACATTTTTTACATTCATACTCATAAATAGGCATATATTTACTCCTTTTATTCACATTCTTTAATACCCAAGGCATAAAGTATTTTGCAAAGAGGACAAAATCCCGTAAAAGCTGATTGAATCAAATTTAATCCTACAAAAATTGTAAATAATAACCAATAGTGACTATGAAAATACCCAAGCAAAACGGAAATAATAATGAATATTCCAGCAACGACACGTATGATTTTATCCTGTTTTGATGGTTTTGACATATTACCTCCTTTAAATATTTATAATTTTTAATTGTTGCTTTCTATGTAGATAATAGAGAATAGGAACAACCATTCTCGAAAGTAGTGTAGCCGCCACTTCTCCTGCCATTAAAGATATTGCCAATCCCTGAAAAATTGGATCAAACAATATCACAAAAGCACCAACTACCACTGCTGAAGCAGTTAATAACATTGGTCTGAACCTTACAGCACCGGCATCAATAACAGCATCCTCTAATGACATACCATCCTTTAATCTCAATTCAATAAAATCACCAAGTATAATAGAATTTCTTACCACAATACCAGCACCAGCAATAAAACCAATCATTGATGTGGCCGTAAAAAAAGCCCCCATTAAAGCATGTCCAGGAATTATACCCACAAGACTAAGTGGTATTGGCGACATAATAACTAAAGGCACTCTATAATCACCAAACCATCCAACTACAAGCACATAAATAATAATAAGTACTGCTCCAAAAGCAAGTCCTAAATCTCTAAAAACTTCGTAAGTTATGTGCCATTCTCCATCCCATTTCATAGAATATTTTTCTGTTGAAAAAGGTTGTGATAAAACATGTTTTTCCAGCTTATAACCTTCTTTTAACTTTAATTCATCAATCTTTTTATTAAGCTTCATTATCGCATATACAGGGCTTTCTTCCTTTCCCGAGACATCAGCAGTTACATATACAACCCGTTTTAAATTTTTTCTATAAATAGATTTCTCAATTGTGGTATTTTCAATTTTTACAAGTTCCCCAAGGGGGATTAAACCCCCATTTATACTCCTTACCTTTAGAGATAAGATATTTGTTAATCTTGACCTATTTTCTTTAGGTGTTTTTATGAAAAGTTCAATATCCTCCTTTTCGTCTTCCATATGGACCAATCCCACAATTTTACCTTTCATTGATGTATTAACTATTTCAATTATTTCAGCTGTTGATACACCAAGCCTTCCAGCCTTTTCTTTGTCCACATTAATTTTAATCTTTGGTTGATCATCTTCTACATACCAGTCAACATCAACGACTCCCTCTGTATTTTCAAAAATATTCATTATTTCTTTTGCTATTTCAATCTGTCTGTCATAATTGGGTCCATAAATTTCAGCTACGAGAGTTTGTAGAACAGGTGGCCCAGGTGGTATCTCCACAATCTTTACTCTCGCACCGGGATAAGATTTTGCAATTTTTTCAATTTCCGGTCTAATTCTTTTAGCAATATCGTGACTTTGAGCTTTTCTTTCATGTTTCGGTTTTAAATTAACCTGTATATCAGCTTGATTGGGCTGATTTCTTAAAAAATAATGCCTTACAAGTCCGTTAAAATTATATGGTGAAGATGTACCAACATATATCTGATAATTAGTTACTTCAGGAACGGTTTTAACATAACTCGCGAGAGCATTTGTAACCTCATATGTTTTTTCAAGTGTTGTTCCCTCAGGCATATCTACTACAATTTGAAACTCCGATTTATTATCAAAGGGCAACATCTTTACTTTTACTACTTTAAAATAGACAAGCGAGCATGCTGCAAAAAATAATAGAACAACAACTATAAGAAATATATTTCTATGTTTTGGAGAATTTATAAGAATTCCCATATACTTTCTATAAAGCTTTGTAAAATAGTCTTCTTTTTCATGATGTATTTCTTTATCACGTAGAGGTCCCAAAAATTTAGCTGAAGCCCAAGGAGTTACCATAAATGCGACTGCCATTGATAAAATCATTGCAACTGAGGCTCCCACTGGAATAGGTCTCATATATGGTCCCATAAGCCCTCTAACAAATGCCATAGGAAGAATTGCTGCAATAACAGTAAGAGTTGCAAGAATTAAAGGGCTTCTAACTTCACTCACTGCACCAACAACTATATCAATTACATGTTTCCCTTTATTTTCAGGGAGATGAAGATGTCTTACAATATTTTCCACATCTACAATCGGGTCATCCACAAGAATACCAATGCTAAATATCAGTGCAAAAAGGGTGACCCTATTTAATGTGTATCCAAAAAAATAGTATACTGCCAGTGTAAGCGCTAAAACCACGGGTACAGCAATAAACACTACTATCCCAGCCCTGACCCCAAGAAAGAAAGCTATAAGTATTGTTACAGATATTACTGCTATTAAAAGGTGTTTTAAAAGTTCATCTGATTTTTCTTTTGCTGTCTCTCCATAATTTCTTGTTACAGTAATTTCAAGATCACCAGGAATCAATTTACCTTTTAAAAGACTTACCTTTTCAAGAATTTTTTCTGCAATAACAGTAGCATTCTTGCCCTTTCTCTTTGCAATACTTATAGTTACTGCAGGTTCAAATTCATTTTTGCGGGCTTCTCCATAAAGAACATAATTATTAATTTCTTCTGGACCATCTACTATCTTTGCCACATCTCTTAAAAAAACAGCCCTTCCTCCTGCATTAATCACTACTCTCTCAAGATCTTCTTTTGAACTAATAAACTTTCCTGTTTCGATGTTAATTACTTGATTAGAATAAATAATATTTCCTGTATGTTGGTTTTGATTTAAATAGCTTAGTTGTCGGGCAATTTCAGAAGGAGTAATGCCATATGCACTCAACTTTTCAGGTATTATTTCTACTCTTATCTGTCTTTTGTACCCACCTATGATTTTAGTTTCTGAGACGTCATCAATCTCTTTAATTTGATCACATAGTTGTGCTGCCATCCTCCTTAAAGTAAAAGAATCATAATTCTTGCCATGAAGAGTTAATCCAAGTATAGGTACGTCATCGATAGATCTAAATTTTATGAGTGGCTGACTTACTCCGGGTGGGATGATATCAAAATTTGAATAAAGTTTATTGTAAAGTTTTGTAAGACTCCTTTCTTCATCTTCACCTACATAAAATCTAACCACTGTCATATTCATACCTTCTGAGGCAGTTGAATAAATATACTCGACCCCCGGTATCTCCCACAACTTCTTCTCCATAGGTATAGTTACTCTTTGTTCAACTTCTTTAGCTGAAGCCCCAGGCATAGCAACAAAAATATCAAACATAGGGACTTTTATCTGTGGTTCTTCTTCTCTTGGTGTTGATAACACAGCAAAAATTCCCAGTAAAATAGCTGCTATTACTATTAAAGGTGTAATTTTCGAATCAACAAACGCTCTTGTTATTGTATCTATAATGTTATGATCTTTTTTAATCATCCGTTGCCTCCGCGCATGTAACTATTGTTGTAATTCTGCCCCTTCTTGCACACTCTCAGTAATTACTTTAACTATCCTTTCCCCTTCATTTAAACCGCTTAAAATTTCAACCATATTATCATGTTTACTACCTGTTCTAACCAGTCTCAAGGAAAGTTTATTATCTTTACCTACTACATAAACATAGTCAAGTTGTCCTTTTGTGTATATGGCCGTTTTTGGTATAAATATTGATTCTTTAGTCCCTAACCCAATTTTTACATTCGCATACAAGCCTATTGCTAAACTTTTGTCTTTTGGTAGGTCTAATTTAACTCTAAATGTTCTAGACTGAGGATCAATAGCCGGAACAATTTCACTTACAACACCTTTAAATTCTCTTCCTAAAGTTTCAACATATACAGATAAAATCATACCCTGTTTTATAAATCCATAAACCTTTTCATCCACATCCACTTCCACTCTAAGATCATTCTCTGGCTCTATAGTTAATAATTGCATACCTGGCAAAACATTAGTTCCTGGATTAACGTATTTTTTTGTTATGACCCCCGATAAAGGTGCATAAACAAAGAGATAAGATTGCATACCTTTAACTCTTTCTCTTTCAGCCTCTGCCTGTTTAATTACATTTTCTAATCTCTCTACTTCACTCTTAGCCACTAAATAAGCAGTTTCTTTAATTTCGAATTCCTGCTGAGATATAGCTTGCTCCTTATATAGATTTTCATACCTTTTGAAAGTATTAAAAGCTAACTTTTCATTTGCCTTAGCTATCATTAGAGCTTTTTGTGCTTCTTCTATAGAGGCCTGTGTTCTATTAAGCATTGCAGTGACTTCAGGAGAGTCTATTTGAATGATTAGTTTTCCCTTGCTTACTCTATCACCTTCAAAAGCATTAACACTAACCACAGTACCCATAGTTTTTGAAACTATGTTCACGGGATTTTTTGAAACAATATTTCCAGAAACTTCATAAACATCTGTTGTTTTCTTTTTTTCAATAGTTAACAAGGGAGCACTTATTTTTGGAGATAAAATTTCTTTTTTCTCTTCACCCTTTTTAGAACAACCAGTGATTAAAGCAAATAATATTGTAATAATAAGGAGAACTTTTTTCATAAATACCCCCTCTTTATTCATAGGATAGAACTGTTTTTAAAAATATACCTGATTCATGTAAAGCCTTGCCAAGTGCTTTTATATACTCTGTCTCAGCATTTACTATATTTGCTTTTGCAGAAAAAAGAGCAACTTCAGCATCTAAAATTTCAACCATTGTGGCTAAATTATTATCATACCTAATTCTTATTAACCTGAAGGTTTCTTCAGCTTCTTTAACAGCATTTTTTGCTACCTCAAGTTTTTCTTTTGCTTCCTGTACTCTTAAATAACTTTCATAAACCCTGAACCTTATTTCTTTTTCCCTCTGATTAATGTATTCCTTAGCCTTTCCGTATTCATATTCAGATTTTTTAACTTCATCATAACGTGTTTTATCGAAAATATCCCACCTTAAATATAAACCAGCTATATAACCACTTCCATCTCTACCAAATGGCGCACTTTTATCATCATTAAAATAATTTGCTGATAAAAAAATCTTTGGATAAAACTTAGATCTATTTATTTCTATGTTGTCCCTTGCTGTATCTAAATATTGAATTTCCGCTATAAGATCTTTTCTGTTCAATTGAACACTTTTAAGAGTTTCCTCCATAGGAGGTAATAAAAATATTTTTTCTGACAGATCCACCACATCAAAGGCTTCTTCCACAGACAAAGTTAGCCCAAGAGCCCTTTTTGATAACAATAAATCATTTTTTGCTTTAATAGTCTCTGCTTCTTTTTCTTTCATAAAAACATATGCCCTTAGTTCATCTGCCTTTATCCCAACACCATTTTTTACCCTTCTTTGTGATATTGCATATACTTCTTTTGCATCTTCTAATGCTTTTTCAGATACATACAGCATTGCTTTTGCTTTAATTACATTTATATAGCTACTAAAAACTTGAAATGCTATGTCCTCTTGAAATCTTTTAAAATCATTTTCAGATGCAAGATAAAGCCTATTTTTTATTTTTTTATTTATAAACAACTCCCTTATGTAAACTGGCATTTCTATCCCGATTGTTGTTTGAAAATTATTTACTTCCCCAGGATTAAAAAATTTGTCCATCGTAAGTCTTTCTTGATTTAACTTTGTAAAAACACTGTAGGAGTTGTAATTACCTTTAGTAAACTTTTCTTCCAAGTACAATTTAGGATAGAATTGATCCATAGCCATTTCGTTATCTTTTTTCACAGAAAAAAGGCTAAACTCTTTTGCTTTTACATAATGATTAGACTTAATTGCGATACTAATCGCATCTTTTAATGTTAGAACTTGTTCTCCTGAAGCCCAACTACTAAGCAAAAGTAAAATCATGACCATGTAAAAAAACTTTTTCTCCATAAAAAATTCACCTCCATATATATAAATCATTATATATAATCTTTTGAATATATCAACAAAAAAATTCTTATTGTAAGTTTACCATTTTTAAAAATTAAATAAAGATTATACAAAATTAATTTATGAATTTATAAAGATGATTTTTTCATAAAAACTAAAGAGGAATGATTGCTAAATGGCATAGTCTCAGCGCTATTTATTTTTATAGAAATTTTTCTCTCCATGTTAACTATAAAGTTTTGCGATCTTTGATTTTCATAAACTTGCTTGTTTATTACACCAACTTTATACATATTTTCCAAAATTCTTTTAGCTTTTGTTTCAACTTTCTCTAAATTTCTATAGGGGTCATAAATTTTGGGCCCGGGTAATAATGCTGCAAGCATTGAAGCTTCTAGAGGAGTTACATCTGAGGATGACTTGCCGAAGTAAAACCAACAGGCATGATTAACTCCATAAATCATGGGACCAAATTCCGCTACATTAAGATATAATTCAAGAATTCTTGTCTTTGATAAAGTTGTTTCTAATAAATAGGCAATGATTAGTTCCTTTAATTTTCTTATAATAGTTTTTTCTCTCGATAAAAATAAATTCTTAGCAAGTTGCTGAGTAATTGTACTCCCACCTCTCACATACTTCCCCATTTCGAGATTTTTCTTAAATGCCTGTTTTATAGCTTCATAATCCACACCATGATGCCTATAAAACTTTGCATCTTCTGATAATATTACAGCCCATTTTATATGGGGAGAAATATTTTTCCATGACACATATCCGGGATTCTTAGACCCCAACACAAATGGATATGGTTTATTATTCCAGTCATATACTGTTATTTCAATAGAGTTTCTTGGATTCTCAATTTTTTTTACTTCAGGATATATATAAATTGCATAACCCATCGCTATAGAGAAAATGATTATCCCTGCAATGATTAGATATAAAAAAATTTTTCTCATCTATCAATACCAGATGCCCTAATCAGCCTATCCCTTATTGCTCTACCTATCCCCTTATTTTCTGGAAGTTGAGCTATAATTATATCCACATCAACAGAATCAAAATATCTTAGCGTTGAAAATAACATTCTTCCGTATTCTTCTAAGTTTCTGAATATAATTTTCTTGTCTAAATCAAACATAAGTTTATAAGTACCCATATAACCTATTTTTGCATTATTATATAGATCTAACATACTCTTAAGATCGCTTTGATTTTCAAATAAAATCAATGGTTTATCAGGAGCGTAATGTCTATATCTTGTGCCCGGTGAGCGTTTTTTCAATTCCCACTTATCTGCTAATGCTACTTTTATATCTAGATTTTCTATATCTTCTATTGAAAGTGCGCCTGGTCTTAGTAGTATGGCTTTATTCTCAGATATATCAATCACAGTAGACTCAATACCATATACAGTTCCTCCTCCATTAACTATGCAATCAACTTTCCCATGGAAATCTTGTAACACATGTTCGAAATCTGTTGAACTTGGTTTACCTGATATATTTGCACTTGGAGCTACAACTGGCTTCCTAAGTTTTTCAACTATTTTTAATGCAATGAGATTATCTGGCATTCTCACAGCTATGGTATCTAATCCAAAAGTAAATTTTCTTTCTATCTTACTCTTTAATATAAGAGTGAGCGGTCCTGGCCAGAAATGCTTAATAAGTTTTTTTGCCAGCGGAGTTATCTCTGCTATTGTATTTAACATATCTAAAGAAAATATGTGAAATATTAGAGGGTTGTCTTTTGCTCTTTTTTTAATATCAAAGATTTTATTAACAGCATTAATATTAAAAGCATCAGCACCAACACCATAAACAGTCTCTGTGGGAAAAACTACTAAACCTCCGCTTCTAAGAATATATGCAGCCCTATTGGCAATCTCATCGACTGAATTTTCTTTTGTGCTCAAGATTATTGTATTCATTCAAGTATTATATAGAAAAAAAACAATTTTGAGCAATAGTATCAAAATTTGCTTTTTAAAAAAAAAGAACATTTATCAGGAATAAAAAGATATTATATAGTTTAACTTCATAGACAAACTTCTAATAATTATTTTAGAAAAATTTGACATGGGCTATTAACCCATGCCTATAATTTTTTATATATCGTAGTAAAGGAAAAACTCCATGGGAGTTGGCCTTAAATTTACTGGATTAAACTCTTTCTCAATTTTGTAAGATATCCAGGCTTCCACAACATCTTCCGTAAACACCCCTCCCTTTAGAAGGAAATCATGATCCTCCTCAAGGGCTTTTAAAGCTTCTTTTAAAGAGCCTGGTGCTGATGGAACATTTTTGAGTTCTTCTGGAGAGAGAGAATAAATATCTTTATCAAGGGGCTGCCCTGGATCAATCTTATTTTCAATACCATCAAGACCTGCCATTAGCAACGCTGCAAATGCTAAATAACCATTACATGAAGGATCGGGTGTTCTAAACTCAATTCTTTTTGCTTTTGGAGAAGGAGAATACATAGGAATACGTATAGCTGCACTTCTATTTCTACTACTATAAGCCAAATTAACTGGCGCTTCGAAACCGGGAACAAGCCTTCTATAAGAGTTTGTTGTTGGATTTGTTATGGCACAAAGAGCTCTTGCATGTTTTAAAATTCCACCAATAAAATACAGAGCTAACTTACTTAACCCACCATACTCGTCTCCAGCAAAAAGAGGTTTTCCCTTTTTCCATAAACTAATGTGAATATGCATACCAGAACCATTATCACCATATAGTGGTTTGGGCATGAATGTAGCAGTTTTACCGAAACGGAGAGCAACATTTTTAACAATATATTTAAACCACATTAGTTTATCAGCACATCTAAGTAAACTATCAAATTTAAAATCAATCTCTGCTTGTCCAGCAGTTGCAACTTCATGATGCTGCCTTTCTACCTGAATACCAACAACCTCCATCTTCCTGACCATTTCTTCTCTTAATTCCTGCTGACTATCTGTGGGTGGTACAGGAAAGTATCCTTCTTTATGTCTTACTTTATAACCTAAGTTGGGTACTTCTTCTCTGCCTGAGTTCCATATTCCTTCTATTGAATCAACAAAGTAAAAACTGTGATTACTTCCCAGATCATATCTTACATCGTCAAAAACAAAAAATTCAGCTTCAGGTCCAAAATACGCCACATCGGCTATACCTGTTGATTTCAGGTATTCTTCAGCTTTTGTTGCGATATTCCTTGGATCTCTTTCATAAGGCTGTCTCGTAATGGGATCAAAAACATTACAAATAAGGGAGAGTGTTGGAGTTTCCATGAAAGGATCTATTACTGCTGTGGAGGGATCGGGAAGCAGGATCATATCACTCTCATGAATAGACTTCCAACCCCTTATACTACTACCATCAAAGCCCAAACCTTCTTCAAATACATCTTCTTCAAAAACGCTCATGGGAATCGTAAAGTGTTGCCATGTTCCTATAAAATCCATAAACTTAAAATCAACAGATTGAGCGTTGTGTTCCTTTGCAAACGCCATAACCTCTTTGGGTGTCATAGTAACCTCCTAATTTTTTTAGCTTATTATAGCAATATCCTTGCCATTTTTTTTTGCCACTTTTTTATATCTTTTTGCATCAAAAATAACTTTTTTGTTTTTTTAATTAAAAAACTGCATATTTTTTATTCAAAATAAACACGTGTTTTTTTTGACCTTTAAATATTCGTAAGCAAGGGGTGTGGCAATTCTTCCCCGTGGTGTCCTTTTTATGAAGCCCTTCTGTATAAGATATGGTTCGTAAACGTCCTCTATGGTTTCCTTTTCCTCTCCTACTGCAACTGAAAGTGTATCTATCCCTACAGGACCACCTTGAAATTTATTAACTATCGTCAAAAGAATCTCTCTATCCATAAAATCAAGCCCTTCTTTATCTATGTCAAGGGCATTTAAACCTTTATCAGATATCTCTTTTGTAATAGTTCCATTACCCATAACCTGGGCAAAATCTCTGATCCTTTTTAGTATCCTATTTGCAACTCTTGGAGTCCCCCGAGCTCTTTTTGCAATTTCCATTGCTCCATCATCATCAATAGATATCTCAAGAATCTTCGCTGATCTTTTGACTATTTTAACAAGCTCTTCTTCACTGTAATAATCAAGCCTTGCTGTAAATCCAAAGCGATCTCTAAGTGGAGAAGTCAACATGCCAGCCCTTGTAGTAGCCCCGATTAAAGTAAATTTAGGCAAATTAATTCTTAAACTCCTCGATGAAGGTCCCTGACCAATTTTAATGTCAATAGCAAAATCTTCCATAGCAGGGTATAGAATCTCTTCTACAATCTTTGGTAATCTATGAATTTCATCAATAAATACCACATCTCTATCATTTAAATTAGATAGTATAGCTGCTAAATCACCTGGTTTCTCTAAAACAGGACCAGACGTAGTCTTTATATTTACTCCCAACTCCCTGGAAACAACTATAGCTAAAGAAGTTTTACCAAGTCCTGGAGGGCCATAAAAAAGAAGGTGGTCCAAAGCCTCTTCTCTTGCTAATGCCGCCTTAATAAAAACCTTTAAATTTTCTTTAATTTTAGTTTGACCAATAAAGTCATCAAGATTAGAGGGCCTTAAAGTTTTGTCTAACTCCAGATCTTCAAATGTTTTTTGCGAAATAATTATATCTTCACTCACTTTTACCTCTTCATAAGATATTTTAACGATTCTTTTAATATAAGCTGTACATCATTTATATCAGGATTTTTGCTCAAAACGAATCTTAAAGCCTCTAAAGCATCTTTATGAGAATATCCCAACGAAACAAGGGCTAACTCAGCATCGTTGTTAATAGTTGTAATAGCTTTATCTGATTTAATAAATTCTCTTCCTTTTACCTTATCCTTAAGTTCAAAAATTATTCTTTCAGCAGTTTTTTTGCCTATTCCGGGAACAACTAAAAATGATTGGACATTTTCGTTTATTATTATATTTACCAGTTCCCCGGCATCGAAAAAAGAAAGAAGTGAAAAGGCAGTCTTATTACCTATTCCCTTTGCTTGTCTTAAAAGATTAAATACTTCCCTATCATCCTCATTTAAAAAGCCATATAGAACAAAACCTTCTTCATCATTAAAGACAGTTTGTATATTAATGTTTACGGTATTTCCTACCTCAGGAAGGCACGAAAAGGCCTTAAGGGGCATAAAAATTAAATAACCCACACCATTAACATCAACAACAATACTATTTGCCTTTTTAGCTAATAGTACTCCTTTAATTTTGTATATCATTCATTTTCCTCTTTGATAGCTAATATTACCATGAAAAATTGCAAGGGCAAGTGCATCTGAAGCATCATCAGATAAATCACCCTTTATATTTAAGATCAGCTTTACCATATGTTTTACACTGCCTTTTTCAGCACCACCAAAACCAGTTATACCCTGTTTTACACTCCTTGTTGCATATTCATAAATAGGTATGTTAGCCCTTTTAGCAGCAACGATGCATACTGCTCTTGCTTCTCCAATCATAAAAGCTGATTTCACATTTTTTCCAACGAAAGCTTTTTCTAAAGACATACATTGAGGGTGATGATGTTCAATAATCTTTTCTATCTCATTATAAAGTTTGATTAGCCTGTCATGAACATTATCTGATTGATCCAATTTAATCGTTCCCGCACTTATAAACTTATAAGATTGCCCAGTTTTTTCTATTAGACCATAACCTGTCTTTCTTAGACCTGGGTCTATACCCAGTACTATCACATATTCTCCTTAACTTTTTTAAATAGACATATCATCGGGCAAGTCAAAATTGGCGTAAACGTTTTGAACATCATCATGATCTTCAAGAGCTTCAAATAGCTTAACCATATTTTCTGCATCCTTACCTTTTATTTCAACATAGTTTTTAGGTATTTTTGTTATTTCAGCCACATTATATTTTAAACCCTTATTGTCAAATACTTCTTTTACTTTTTCAAAATCAGAAGGATCTGTGATAACCTCCAAACTGTCTTCATCCTGTCTTACATCTTCCGCACCAGCTTCTATGGCAATCTCCATAAGCTGATCCTCTGTAATAGTTTTACCATCGAAAACAAAATAACCCTTTTGTTCAAAAAGCCAGTTTACACACCCTGTTTCACCAAGATTACCATTATATTTAGAAAATATATGCCTTATCTCACTAACTGTTCTGTTTTTATTGTCTGTCATTGCCTCAACAAGGACAGCAACCCCACCAGGACCGTAGCCTTCATAAATTATTTCCTCGTAGTGAACATCTGCAAGCTCCCCTGTGCCCTTTTTTATAGCCCTTTCGATATTTTCATTTGGCATATTCACACTTTTTGCTTTTGCTATTACTGTTCTCAGGCGTGGATTCATCTCAGGATCTTTACCACCAAGCCTTACAGCAACAGTTATTTCCTTAGCTAATTTAGTAAATATTTTACCTCTTCTAGCATCAACCACTGCTTTTTTGTGTTTTATCTGAGCCCACTTTGAATGACCAGCCATAATATATTCCTCCATTAATAAAAATTAAGCACTTTGTTTTAGTAAAAATTTCTCAATAAAATCATTTATCTCTCCGTCAAGCACTGCCTCCGCATTACCCACTTCATACTGAGTCCTATGATCCTTTACCTGTTTGTAGGGATGAAGAACATAAGTTCTAATCTGGCTACCCCAGGCAATTTCCTTCTTCTGCTCATAATTTTTTTGTTTCTCCTCTTCTCTCTTTTGCATTTCAAGCTCATATAATCTTGCCTTGAGAAGCTTAATAGCCATCTCCCTATTTTTGTGCTGTGATCTTTCATTTTGACATTGAACTACAATTCCAGTAGGAAGGTGGGTAATCCTTACTGCTGAATCAGTTTTATTAACCTTTTGTCCACCACAACCTGATGCCCTGTAAGTATCAACTCTTATATCTTCTTCTCTAATTTCAATTTCAATATTATCTTCCACTTGTGGTATTACTGACACTGATGCAAAAGAAGTGTGCCTTCTTCCAGAAGCATCAAAAGGAGAAATTCTAATTAATCGATGTATTCCCTGCTCCGCTTTAAGATATCCATAAGCATAAGTTCCATCTACTGTAAAAGTAACGTTTTTAATCCCCGCTTCATCACCGGCTAATATATCTACTATTTGAGTTTTATAACCCATTTTTTCTGCCCATCTTAGATACATTCTCAAAAGCATCTCTGCCCAATCCTGTGCTTCAGTACCACCAGCACCAGCGTTTATACTTACAATGGCACTTGAAATATCATCTGGCTCTGTGAACAATCTCTTAATCTCCATTTCTTTTAGCAATTTTTCAAACTTTTTAAAATTAATATTAAGCTCTTTTTCTATTGTTTCATCATTCTCCTGCTTTAAAAGTTCCAGTGCTGTTTTTACTTCATCGTAAGTTTTTTCAAAATTATTCCACTCCTCAAAAAATTTTATAAGAGCTGTCCTTTCCATGAGAATATTTTTGCCCTTCTCTAAATCTTTCCAGAAATCTTCTTTAGCAACTATCTCTTCAATTTGCTTTAAACGGTTTTTTTTATCCTCAAGTCCCATATGGTTCTTAAGAACAGTAAACCTATTTTCTAAATCTTCAAATTTAAACAATTTTTCGTCTAACATACTTTAAATATAGGATCTCAAGATTTTTTAAATATTTTATTAAAGTCAGGGTTTTTTTTCTACATTTTTTTCTTGCAAAATAATGTTAATTTATGGTTTAATAGATATTCCAATCGGTTTGCGGAGCCGTAGTTCAGTCGGTTAGAACGCCTGCCTGTCACGCAGGAGGCCGCGAGTTCGAGTCTCGTCGGCTCCGCCATTTAGAGAAGTAAGATTTAGTTTGCTTTTTGCAAGGATGTGTCGGTCCATCCATTTTGAAAGCAAAACTTAATTTTCTACTTCAAAAATAAGTTTAAAGTTAACATTTTTTATAAATGTTAGGATTATCTAATTGTAGTTTTTCGACAATTGATTTTTGGTTTGCTTCATTTCAAAAATCATTTTTCTCATCAGATTAGAGACAGCCATAATTATTATCAGTTAATTCAAAAAATTGGGAAAAGGCACCTTTTTTACCCAAAAACGTGCCTTTTCCCAATTTTTCCCTATTTAGTCAAATTCAGCTATAAAAATAGCTTCCTTTTTAAACATTACTTCTCCATACATTCCTACATTTAGCCCCAATTTCCTCAAAACACCGTAGGGCATTTCTATCTCAATTATTCTATCCTTGATTTTAAAGAAAATCTTTGAGAGTGTTTCCAATCTATGAATTTCAGTTATAAACCCGCTTAAAATGTTATCCATAAAAACCTTTTGTCTTTCTTTTCTAATATACATAACCTCATCTGATCTAATACCCACAAAAATCTGTTTGTCCCTTTCAAATTTAGGGAATCTTGGCCTTTTTTTTACCTTAAAGGTTGTATCAAATTCTGGTATGAAAACTTCGTATTCATCTTCAAGCGCCTTCTTATAGTATGCCTTGAAAATATTTTTTATGCCTAAAAAATTAGCAAGGGATATTGTTCTTGGGTAAAAGTATAATTCCTGTTTTTTAGAGGTTTGTATAAGGGTTCCATTTAGTAAAACTGAAATTATATCTCCCATAAAAAAGGCCTCATCAAAGTCGTGTGTAACATATAAAAAAGTTAGTTTAAATTCTTTTTGAATTTTTTTAATGAAAAATTGTAGTTCTTCTGCAATAGCATTGTCTAAATTTGCGAGGGGTTCATCTAAAAGAATTAACTTTGGTTTTATCAATAAAGCCCTTGCTAAGGCAATGCGCTTTTTCTCACCACCACTGGTTTTATTAACAGTATTGGTGAGTATCTTTTCTAATCCCATCGTTTTTATTACATGGTCAATAAAATTTTCATCAACATTTTTTGATATTTTAGCACCGTAACAAATGTTTTCTCTTACATTCATATGGGGGAAAAGGGCTAGATCTTGTGGAACATAAGCTATCTGCCTTTTATGGGTAGGGAGATGAGTTATATCTGTTTTATTCAGCATAATCTTTCCAGAAGTCACTTTTCTAAGCCCTAAAATTAATTCTAAGAGCGTAGTTTTACCACTACCTGAACTACCCATTATTATATGACATTCCCCTTCTTTAACAGTTAAATTGATATTTTTTAAACTGAACTTATGTGTTTTGTAGTTTAATTCATCAATCTTTAACATAACATCTCTAATGAACTATAGATAGTCTTCTAATTATCATAGTAGATACTATTCCTAGAAAAAGAATAATCATTATTAAAACCACTGATTCTTTTAAATTAGCACTGGATAAACTCATAAATATGGCAACAGGCAGAGTTTCTGTTTTCATGCTCATAGATCCAGCAACGGTTATTGTCGCACCAAACTCTCCAAGAGCTTTTGCCCAAATTAGCACCGCAGTAGATATGATGCCTTTCATTGCAATTGGTAGTGTTATTGTTTTAAAAGCTACATAGGGAGTGGCACCTAAGGTTTTTGCTACATCTTCAAGTCTTATGGGTATCTCATCGAAAATCGTCTTTACTAATCTTGTTGCTATACCTACCGTAGAGATGAACTGAGCTACAATAATACCCATAACTGTAAAAGTTACATCTATACCATGCTTTTTTAAAAACTCTCCAGCAGGTGTACTAAAAAAGATTAGAATCATAGCACCAAGGGCGGCAGGGGAAACTATAAGTGGTAATTCCAAAAATGCATCTATTAAAGTTTTGAAAGGCAGATTAAATCTTGATAAAACATATGCAGAGGGGATGCTAAAAATCATAGATATAATCATTACAATCGTAGCTGTCATTAAACTCAACTGAAGAGCATAAAGTACTCTTTTATTGCCGATAGTATATAAAATTATTTTCATGTCCACAAAATAGAAAAGACCTAAAATAAGAAAGAGATAAATAAAAAATTGTAGGTATGCAAAAGTTGAAAATGTCTTTTTCATATTCGATGAGATTTTATTCTAACTTTATTATAAGAATTTGAAAAGATCTTTGAATTAATCTTATTGCCAGCTGCTTGGTAGAATATATGTACCGCCTATTTTTTTCTTTTCCCCTATCCAGTCAAAAGCTTCCTTGGGTGTTGTAAAATAGTTGTATTTTTTGAAAATTGTTGTACCTTTCTCTGAGATAACATAATCGATAAACTTAGTAGCCAGATCTTTATCCTTTGTATATTTAGTAACCGCAATGGGTATATAACCAATTCTCAAAATCTCTGACTTCTTAAGAGGAACAATATCAATTCTTTCTGGATCCCAGTATTTGAAAACTCTCCAGCCAATAGTAGCATCTGCCATCTTCAATGAGATAGCAGTAGCCGTTTTTTCACAACTCTCTGTATAATTAATAATGTTTTTTCTTATTTTTATCTTTTCTTCCTCAGAAAAAGCATTCTCAAAAATTTCTACAGCATAGAGTCCTACGCACACATCTTTTGGGTTAGCTATAACAACCTTAACTTCGTGAGATGTTAAATCTTTCAAAGATTTAATTTTTTTTGGATTTCCTTTCTGGACCACTATCGATGGCACTAAATAAACTACTTTTTTTTCTGTCTCAGGAATTACAACTCCAAAGGATTTGGCTTTTTCCATAAAATCCGATGATCCTGGAAAATAAATATCCCCCTTTTTTGTAAGCATCATCTGGGAAAGAACAAATCCTGAGCCACCGAAGTTTAAGTTAACTTTAATCTTTGTCTCTCTTTCGAAATTTTTTGCAATTTCTTCTAACGCAGGTTTGCTCGCCGCACCTGCAAAAACTAAAAGTGAATTCTCTGCATGTAGCGTAGAAGATAAAAACAAAAAAAAGATAAAGTAAATAATCTTTGCCATATTTAACAATATAGTATAAACAAAAAAAAATCTCAATCAAGGCTTGCTTCAAATGCGGCAAAGGCAGGTATAATCTCACCCCTTTGTGGCATAGAAAATTTAATCCTGAATAATGCATCCCTGTCAACTACAGGAAATAGAAGCACCTAAGGTGGCATATCAGGTCTAACTTCCTTGATTATCTTCCCCGGGGTTTTGCCACCTTTTCTGATATTTCTTTGCTTCCCTGTCAGACCCTGTTCCTTAAGGATCCTTTTTATCGCTCCTTCTTGTGCAGGGAACTTTCCTCCCCCAATCAACCATATACGGCTCCATAGCCTCTGGAGTCTTATGTGGAAGATTCCCTGGTACATCCCTTTTGTCATTTAAACCGCTCATACCCTCAGCCTCAAATCTTCTTCTTAAGAGTTTTACTGTGTTTTTGCTACAACCAAATTGCCTCGCTTCTTCCTTATTACCATGCCTCTGGGCATACCTTACAATGTGTAATCCTGCCTCCGCCTTCTCTTCTTTGCTTTTTCCCTTCATCATGATATGTAGAAGCCTCCATCTTAACCTCCTCTTTTCAGTTTTACAAAATTA
>CALINM010000155.1 GCA_938045315.1 uncultured bacterium
ATATTAGGTGGAAAATACTCTCTTTTGTAGACGAGATATATTTTTACTCTATTTATTCCCTTTTCTAAGGATTTTTTTATTCCCTCTTCCATTCCAGCTACATGATAAAAAGGACCAGACTTTGTCATACCACGCACTTGCAATATTGCACCCTCCTTTATAGGTTCTTCAACAATTATATCTACTTCCCTTTCAATGGGCGGCATAAGGGGACCAAATTTTCCAAAGTCGGCGAGGGGATCGGTTGATTGTGATTGGCTATTTACTAAATTATATTCCCCTGTTGACATTTCTTTGAATCTTTTTAATTCGTTCTTTAAGAAATTTATTTTTTCTAATTTGTCAGTATGACTGCTCTCCTCATATCTTTTTAATTCCAATTCTATGGCATTAATAGTTGCCCTAATTAGATTACTTTTTAATTTTTCCACTTCATCTTTATTTAAATCCAAAGTTTGGGTTACCACATCCCTGATAATAAAATACTTTTCTGAAGATGAAAAGGGATAAAGAGGATTAGTGATTAAAAATGTGTAGGGTAGCTTTGTCTCTATTTCAAGGTCCCTTCCTAAGTCATATTCGATCATAACACCTTCCGGGAAAGAGGCTTTACAATCGTCTGGAATCACTCTTATAAAAGTAATCTCATAATTGGGTACACTACTATCAACTCTGTTCTCAGTTTTTGTAACTTTTGCTTTTATAGTATTTTTATGTGTGCAGCCATTGGTATTGACCCTTATCAAGATTTTATGCTCCTTTACAAGTAGTTCTCTTATTATAATTTCGCCGGGTTCATTTGGTAAAAAGCTATAAGAGCTTTTATTCTCTTTCAATGATGCTTGATTTAACGGTTCCGTGCACGGTACTATGAGTCCATTATGGATTATTTCATAGCAGATTACCTCTTTTAGGGTTGGTGTAGATTGAGAATCCGTTTCGCGGTGGGTTAATATTGTAAGTTCTATCTTAGTGTTTGATGGTGTAGGAGAAATCCTGGCAGGATTGACTGAAATCTTTTCTACCTTTATTCTATCCCCTAAAATCACAGAGTTAGTTTGTTTTATTCCCTTTTTATCCCATATCAGGGCGGTAAGTTCGTAAAATGAGCCACTGCCACCATAAGTGCCAACAAGTATTACTACTGCATCTTTAATGCCATCTGAATTTAAATCCAGAATTTTATATTTAACTAACTCTATTTTTTTATAATCATCAGGTGTACTGCCTCTTTCGTACTTACCATTTTTAAGGGTTATTTTTTCATCCAGAAAAGATAAGTAGTAAGTGTAATTTTTTAACTCTTTTTTAGTTACGGCAAAAGCCTGTTGTATGGAAAGTAGCAAACATACAAATATGGTGTAAAAAGCAATTTTTTTCAACATATTAATCACCTCCTACACATATTTGTTCGTTACAATAATCTTTGGGTACAATTCATCAGCTTTTTCAGGATCACTACTTACCTGATCAAACAAATTCTCTAATTTACCCAATCCCTGCCTTATTTCTTCAGCTCTTCTGTTAAACTCCATTGCAGTTTTCCGTAGTTTTTGAGCTTGAAGTAATATGGGATCTTCTTCTCGTTCAAGTTCAGCTTTCTTAAGATTGAGCTCTTCTTTTTGTTCTTTTAAATTAGTTTCTTTAATTTTCTCTTCAATCTCTGCCTTTTTTTCTTTAATTTCTGTGCGTTTGGATTCTATCTTATCCAGAGCATTCTTTATCTCTTGCATTTTTTGCTGATTTTCAGTAATTTCAGCCAAATATTTGTTAGATCTCTCCTTTATGTAATGGTAAATCTTTGCCTGTGAGCTCTCTAAAACAGGGGTAATAGGTGAAGGAACATACACCACTATGGTCTTTTCTGGTTTTAAAGGACAGGGTTTATCAAGATTATCAAACTGACAACTTGAGAGCATCCCTGCCATTTCAAAATCTCCAGCAAGGGCAAATTTTAATGCCCTAAGGGAGTATTCAGCTGCGTTTGCAAGTTGCTTTAGAGTAGAGATGTATTCTCTGAGGTTTTTCTCTTCTAAGAATTTTCTCCCCAGTTTATTGTAGAACCGGGTATTTTCTTTGATAAAGTTTTCTTGTTTTATTTTTGAGGCTTGTTCAAACTGAGAAAGGTAATCTTCATAAACAAGAGATCCGTGTAGCGCTCTTTTCATTACATCTGCGTGTTGGGGATCAAAGGCTTGATTTGTACAGGAGGTAGCTTCATAGTAGTCTTTTCTGGCTGAAAAAACACGAATTCTGTCTTGTTCACACTCCTCTTTTGTATTGTAATTACCTACCAGGTATGTCTTTTCGCATATGGGTGGATCGTAAGTTTTTTTGTCTTTGCATTTTGTTATCATTAATAAAGATAAGTCGATGTGCCCTTTAGCCCTCTGTCTTTGCTGATACTGAGGCACCTCCTTTTGGGAGCTATCAAACCCTACACAAAAGCTTCGGTTGTAAAAAAAACTGTCATTTCTGCCTCCACCAAAGCTTGCTTCATAGCGTGCCCTTTCACATTCCTCCTTTGTTTTAAAATTACCAATTCTTGAGGGAGAATTGCAGAGGCGAGGATCATAAGAGGCTGTATTACATAAATCTCTTTGAAAGCTTGAAATGTCTATCTGCCACTCTGCATATGCTGAATCTAATGAGATAATTAAACTAAACACTGCCAGAGATATTAATTCTTTTAAAGATTTATCGTAATTCATATAAAACCTCCCCTACTAATCTCTCTTCCTTCGGACCAAAGGCCTTTATGTTATGTTTTAAAAAAACATTTTTTTTAATCCTGACTGGAGTGTTCAAGATAATTTCTCCTATAACTTTGTATTCAGTATGATCTTCAGGTACATATCCTTCTTTTCTGTAGAAGATTTTATATTTATATTCAAAAGATAAACCATCAAATTTTACAGGCACAAATTGCCATTCATCGGGTATATAAACAATGGCAATCTTTTTATCAACATAAGGATTTTTTACAACTAAGTTCCCACTATTATCAAAACTAAACTCTGTGCTAATGTTAAGATAAGGAGGGTTCACATTTACTTTTGGATTATAATCAAGCATTTTCCATTTTCTTGTGTTATTCATCGTTTAAATGGTAAAAAACACAAAATAGTTTTCACTTGAATTGCACTTAATTATCACTTAATTGGCACTTAATTAGCTTTTTTAAAATTGTCCAAAACCATTATTTATCAAGCCCTTAAACACTTTTTAAACACCTCATAAAAATCCCAAACTAAGTGTTAAAATTGGTAATTTTTTGGTAAAACTGGCAAAAAATCTCAAACTACCTGAAAAACTATTCCCCTCTTCCCAAAGCTTCTCTGCTGCACTTGTGGCACAGGCGATTTTAAAAGTTATCAAAGCAAAATATAATATTACAATAAGTCTGATTCTCATTTGTCCCTTTATCAAAGGTTAAATATAGCTGTATAAGATGTTATTATCTTGCCTTCTTTTGACTGAACCCTTATATCTACTTTCCACCTTCTTTGGTGATCCTTAAAATTTACCATTTTACCGGTTAGCATTACCACTGCATTTTTATTTATAGAAAAGCCCTTTTTTGACATAATTTCTCTAAATCTTTTTGCCATTTCCTGCCCTATTTTTAATTGTTTACCTTCAAAGTTAGTAAAATCAACAATCTCTATTTCCTTAATATGGCGATTATTTAGCTCTACTGAGAGAAAATTAACAATTCTCTCTATCTTGGCCATATTTTCTTTTGTAAACTTAACTTTTTGGTTCCCTTTTTCCCCGGCAACTTTGTGGGGTGCTAAAATAAATATCATGAAGATAAATATTAAGAAAACATTTTTTTTCACATTAACACCTACATTAATAAACTAACTTTAAACACAAAATCATAGTTTTGGATATCTTCCCACTGAAACCCCTTTAGAGTGGATCTTGTATCATCTTCATCACCGTAAGGGTTGCCCGGTATGTAGTACCAATTCATAATAACTTCTCCAGAATGTCTCAAGACTATCCAGTATTTTCCTCTTTCCAACTCAATGTTTTCCGGGAAATTAAATTCTATCCAGTAATAGCCCGGTTGCTTTTTTAGTTTTTCAACAAAAATTGGATTAGATCTATAACCATTCAAACTCGGCTTGCCATCTTGATCCTTTACAAGATCTATGTATACTGTCCCATCTCCACCAAATTTACGCATGGCAAGTGAGATTTTAGTCAACTTAGCTTTTCTATCAACACTAAATGCCTGTGCAAATACATATTTTGATGTAACATATTCAGCCGTTTCTTTGTCTAAAATTTTTATACCTTTATCGCCTTCCACTCTGAAAAGTTTCACAAAGTCTGGGAAATCAAGATTACCTATGTCTTTCATCACAGGTTTTGTATCTGCTTCGGGTTTTTCAGAAGGAACAACTATCAGGGGAGCAGTGTCCTGCTGCTCTGGCTTTATTGGCGGCACAGTAGGTTTTGATGGTGGGTATGGCATGATTTCTTTTGCAATCAGATCATTTGAAAAAATATATGACTTTGGGCTTCCCTCGGTACGTTTAGCAACAAGCTTTATTTTATCCTCCAAATACTGCGCATCTATATACTCATTATAGACTGGCACATAGGGGCTTGAAAACCACATATCGTTGATATCATCAGAATCGAGACCGTGTGTCTGTTTTATATGTCTGGTAGAAGTAAATTGTTTGGACTGCTGAGGGTCATAAGATAACCATCCTAAATCGGGAAAGTATATTTCTATCCAAGCATGACCACCTTGTCCTAAACTTTGAACAATGTACTGATTATCACCTACAGGGATTTTCAATGGATCTTTCAAACTTATGCCCCCTACGATTCGTGCAGGAATGCCTGCAGCCCTGAGCAAAGCTATTGCTAAATGGGCATAATTCTGACAGTTTCCTGATTTTGTATTAAATGTGTAAATTGCATCATACTGTGGTGGATTATAGGTGTATCTGACATTATCTACAACATAGTTCAATATTTTTGTTACTGCTTCATACTCACTTTTAGCATCTTTAACAAGATTTTTTGAAATATTTTTAATTATCTCAGAATCGCTTTGTACTTTTGGTGTGGGCTTTAAAAAAACCTTCTCTCCTTCAGGTATTTTTTCTAAGGGATAGGGAGATTTACTCTCCATAGCTTTGATATCTGCCTTCAAATCTACCTGAAAACTTAATTTAATGTTTATATTCTGTGATACATTACTCCATTTAACAATTTTAAAGTGGTTACCAAAGGCATCCCGCTTGTCTTCCACACTTTCTGGGTCAGGATTATACTTAATGTTTAGGCTTACTAATTTTTGAGATACTGAAGGATTAGAAAAATCCGATGGTAAAGCAAACTTAAATTTCATGCTTTTAAGAGGTTTATCTACATCGAATGATATGGTTTGATTAACATTAATTTTTCCAGACAGATTCCCATCAAGAACTATCGTTTTACCATGCGTTAAAGGGACAAAAGAAAAAAGTAAAAGTAATAAATAAAAATTACCCCACCTAGTTATCATAAAATTAATCGACTTGCTTATCTCTTTAATTCCGTTCTTTTAAATACCGCTTTATAAACCTGATTACTTTCATCATGAAGGGCTATGGTAAAATCAACAGTTCTTACAGTGTCTGGGACTTTTATGAAATAAATTACACCATTCTCTGAAACATTTGGTACCAGGTCTGAATATACATAGTAGTTATTATGTCCTGTTCTTCCACCAAAACTCATCTCCTGAACCATATAATTTACACCATTTTCATCATATAGAGAGCTTGTATTGCTTAAATAGAACCGCCATGGTTCGCTCTTTTTTGAAGTGATCGTAAAACTACACATTGTGGCTATATCTAATTGTTTACACTGTTTTAACTCAAATCGAATGCCATTATGTTCAATAATGTCAAGAAATTCACCTAAAAAGGAGGTTTTTTCGCCGCCTTTTTCAAAATCTTCTCTAAGCAAATCTTTTATTTTCTCATTAAGTGGTATATCAACTTTTTTTGTTGCTACAACCTTACCAGAATATGTGGAGATAAGATTAACAGAGAGCCTTATATAACTTTTAAAAACACTTATTGTTCCAGAAACTATACCCCCCACTTTGGCTTTACTGCCTAAATCTTTTATCTCTTTCTGATCATAGGGATGTTTCAATACAAAATCACTTTCACTAATACTTGATTTTAACTGGCTTCTGTTAAGAACTTCATAATTATTAGCTTTTTTGGAAATATCACTGGATAGTTCATCAGCTAAAAACTGCCCTAACTTCCCACTAACATCTTTATCATAGATAAAATCAACTACTACTATTCTTTTTCTACTGGCTATTTTATCCATGTTTGTATTTACAAATGAAGCAAGCTCACTAACTTTTTTTTGATAGGTAAATCCATCACTGGCTAAAAGAAGTAAAATAGACAAAATAAAACTTGCATAGAAGGTTTTTTGCCACTTTTTCATAAGAGCTCCCCTTGAGAGGAGATAGGAGAAGCCTTTTGCCTCTCCTTTTTTTATTGCAAAACAAATGCTACTTTTGCTCCCGCAAGGAATCCCGATTTCTGGTTTGCTGAAAATATTTTTACCGCATCCTCTTCAGATACTTGTAAATCAGAAGGTGAAACCGTTCCTATCGCTTTTACTACTAATGGGTTTTTAACCCCCCTCTTTTCAAGAGCTGCTTTAGCTTTATCAATACTGTTTGTATATTCACCACAACCTTGCTCCACCAGGACCTTCTGACTCACTTTAGATGGGTCGTAAATTACCTCTCCCTGGGGAGTAAAAATTCTATTTATAAGAGCAGGTCTAAAATTCTGTTCTGTGGCATCTATTATAAGCCCATCATAATTAGTTTCAAGTTTTACAGGCTTCGTTTTAAATTCAGGCTCGGGTTTAATTAGATCTCTCTTAATTTTTGGATCACCCATTATTTTTTCATAGATTATGCTGCTAAAGCTTCTTGGACCTGTCATACCTAACTTTACAATGACAAGAGCCGTTTCCTCCTTGTCATTATATTCTTTATATACCACCTGAGCACCTTTAACTACACCTGCAACTGCTGTCCTGACAACATCATATTGAAGTTCAGCATCCTTTACAAGAGTATCACCAACAACTGCAATACCTTCAAGAAACTCAGCTAATTGTCTGTAAGCCAAAACTGTTGCAGCACGCTCAGCAGTTAATCTTCTCTGCCCAGGAGATCTTGAATTGGGTTTGGGTAGTCCTTCTGCAGCAACTAATATGTAATCATTAATGAAAGCCTGTTCTGGCGTAGATGTAATAGTTAAATTATTTTTATTCAGCCATTCATTAGCTGACTGAAACCTCTGATCTAACTGAGCTTGCATGTCTTGCTGTGCAAAAACTAAACTACTTAAAGACAAGATAACTAAAATCAACAAAAGTATTTTTTTCATACCACCCTCCACAAATTTTAATAAATATTTACTCTTTGTCTTAGCATTCTAATTGCAAGTAACGCCTCAGCTCCATCAACAGGTGCATTTATTCTAAACTCACCAGAGAGCTCCCCTTCCATAATGCCCCTGGATGTCATATTCATAACAGCATTGAAGAAAGGGGATGTATTTTTTACATCGGGGAAAGGTGATTTTTCTGTGCCAAAATAAGCAGTGGCCAACTTTTCATCTCCTGTTAATTTAATTAATACATCTTCAAGGATAAAAGCCATTTCCCCACGACTTACAAAATCATTAGGTTTGAAAAGATAAGCTTTAGTTGTTTCATCAAACTTTGGTTCTAAACCACGGACCTTAAATTTTAAAATTGTCACAATCTCTTGCTTAAAGGGGTGATTCATTATATCTGCAGGTATAAATTCTGGCTTTAAAACATCAATTTGAGATTGAACGGGAATCCTTCCACTAAAAAGTTTATCAATTTGTAGTTCGTCAATTAGTAATGCTGAAAGGTCACCACGCGTTATAGAATCTTTTACCGCAATTTTTTTACCCACATCGCCAACAGTTATACCAGCCATTGCACGAACAATTTTATCTGTCTTTTTCCACATTTTATCAGCCAGCCCATGCCATTTACCTTCTCTTTTTGAGTTTAGTACATCAGCAAACTTATCCCTTGCTTTCTGGAATTCTAAGGCTTCTAAATATGCTATGCCCATAAAATAGTCTGCAGCTTCCTTGCCCTTATAGTAAACAAGTTTTTTTTCATCCACATCAATATTTTTTACATCCTTAAAAGCTTTTTCTACTTTTCTTAACCATTCTTTACCTTTCAAAGCTGTGTATACCCTCATTCTCGCCAGGTAATAGTCAAACATATCTGCATTATCATCTGCGGTACCCTTTGCTTTTTTCAAAAACTCAAATGCCCTTTCAACCTGCACCTCCCTTAACTTCAAGTCCTCATAGGTTTTGGCAATTTCCGCTGTAACAATAGCAAGTCCACTTTGAGCCCTGGAAAATTTCTCATCACAGTATATGGCCCTATCAAATTTCTCCTTAGCTAAAGTAAGTTTGCCTTCTTCAAGGGCTTTCATACCCATTAAATAATGGTGCTCTGAGTTGTCCTCTGGAGAAGTACATCTCTTCGAAACTGCTGTTGAACAACTTGTTATAAATGTCAAAACTATAATACTTAAAATTCCAAAAAATACCTTTCTCATCATAACACCTCCAGCCCTTATCTTACTTTCAATTAAATCACAGTTTAAAAATAAGTAAAGGTAATTTTCACATTTTTATAATTTAGTAACCCAATGATTTTATTAACCCTTGACTACCAATTTCTGTTCTCTCAACAAGTTGTCCTGGCTTTACCCTTTTTATTGAAATCTCCTCTCCATCAACAACAAACCAGCTCTTATCTTCCTGAATCTGATTGGTAGGTCTCAAAATGACTGGAAGCTTGACTTTATCACATGACTTCTTGCCCGTTAAAGGATCTTCAATTTCCTGAAAGGTATAAACATATAATGTCATATCTTCCCTAATACCCTGTTTTCTTCCAATATTTACCAAGGCAACTTTTCCCTTCCCGTCAGGAGTAAGCCTTGTTTGGAGAATGTAACCTTTTATGGTAAATAATTTTGATAACTCAGATCTTACTTCATTAATTGCCTTTGAACCAGCTTTTTTAATACCCCCTATAAGGGCATCATAGTTTGGATAAGGAATTTTACCAATAACTTCCTTTCCCTTCACAATTTTTGAAAAAACAATTTCACCCGTCTCCACATCAATCATTCTTAGAGATATATCTGTTTCTATATTCCAGCCTTCATTAGCTTCAGCACCTGCGGCAAGAACTGAACCCACAAGTCCCAAATGCTTTGTTAAAGCCTCTTTCGCCCCTTCTAAGGTGACCCATTTTAAATTTACATTGTTGATTGAACCTGTAATAATGTATTTTACACCAACCAATTTCCCAAAATTAACAAGGGTTTTTTCATCCGCAAGACCGGAAGCCTGAAATTTATGTTCTTCTAAAACTTTTTTTAGTTCTGATCTAGTAAAAACCTTTGCACCGCCTAATCTAACTATTTCATCAGTTATACCATCCTCCACACTCTCTGCTAATTTTGCATTTATTTCTCTTTCAGTTCTCTGTAAGTCTTCAGCATAATTTCTCTTTTCCCTTTCTCCCCATACAGCACCTGCTGCACCTGGTATAACACCCACCGCTGCTCCCCCAACCTTCGTTTTTTGACTTGCCCCCTGAACACTTGTTTGAATTGTTTTAGCATAATCAAAGGTGCTATTATTTGAAAAATTAACCACAGCAACCCGCGGTATTGTTGCATCATATAATGCCTTACAAACTGAAGGAATTATCTCTTTGTCGGTATTATCGGGCAAACACATGGTGGGATCAATTCTTGCCACCGTGGGTGCACAACTAATTAAATAAGCTATCATTAAAAAATAAAAAATGTCTTTTCCCATCCACATATTCACCTCCACATATGTTAATTTTTTTCAAAGAAATAATTAAAAATTATAGTATCTGAAGAATATTTTACTAATTCAAAACCCTTCTGAATTAGACTATTAGCAAGATATATGGGATTTTCAGAGTAGGTAACTATAAATTCTCCCAATCCCTTTTCTTTAACTTCCATCACCCAGGCAGTATTTTGCAGTTCTTCCTTAACCTGGAAATTTTCTTTTATACTACTCACATTTTCAACTTTTAAATTCACCCTTCTTGCACTGTTTTTTATGAACTCTCTTAATTTATCTATGATTGTAGGTATAACTTTATCCGCTATACTGTTCATGGCTTTTTCTGTAGCATCTTCAATGTTAGGAGCAAGCCCTTTTGATTCATCAGTACCAGATGCTAACACTATGATTTTGCCACTATTAGCATCTCTTGATATTATCCTGTATTGCAACCTTACAGTGACATTATTAAAGGGCATGGAGATACCATATCCTGCGTCCTGACCTTTTTTTGTTGAGATGGAGTAATCCATTTTACCTATAATAAGAACATTTGTTAGCAACTTATAAATCATGCTTTTTAAACTCAGATAGTTACCACTTTTAATAGCTTCTTCTATTCTCCTTGCCTCTATTATTTCTGTAGGAGCCAGATCTATCACTGTAAAACCCTGATTGGTTAGCTCATCAATTAGTTTTTCTGTCAAAATGTTTGTTTCTTCAAACTCTTCTTTTGTTTCCATTTCATAATGTTTCTTACCCTTTGTTATAAACTCTCTTTCTGATAATAATTTTGGTTTTTTTACGGGTATAAATACTGAAACTGAATTATTTAATGCTAAACTTGAAAGAGCTTTTTCAGCCTTTTTCATTTCCACACAGGCATTAATCTTAACCTGATAAATATCACCCTTTCTCTCCTCACCAAGTATTTTATAACTCTCCACAACACCCCTTATCTCCTTACTAACCGCATCATCCACAAGGACCATGTTTTGAACTACACTTTGGGCTTTGACCTCTACACCTGCAAGTTCTTCGATGGCATTCCACTTTGCCCTTGCTATTGCCTCTGCTTTTGCAGAAATTATATCATTTCTATTGATAATTGCCTCTCCTTCGAAAATACCACACCTAACCTCTCCATAAGCATTGTTATAAACAAGTGCGATAAATACAAAGGTCATTAAATATTTCACAAACATGATTAACTCCTTTAAAAACCTTTTTGAATGGTTGATACTAAAAAGTTTTTTCCTTCTTCTATGACAAGTTTCTCAAACAAAAGTATCTTCATGGCTTTAGAAATAGCTTCCCTTGACGATCCAATTCTTGAGGCTAACTCTTTTTGTGTATATTTTCTAATGATATAAAATCCATTTTTAATTTCTGCATTCTCACTCTTTGCAATCTCTTGCAATAGCTTTAAAAGCCTTTCACTCACATCAAGAAAAGCTAAAGAGCTTACAATCGCATCAGTTTTCCTTAACCTTTGAGCTAGAGCACGAAGCATTTCAATGGCAATATTAGGTTCATTTTTAATTAGCTCTAAAAATTTAGACCTACTTAACACCCCTAACGTTGCATCTTCTTCTACAATGATTGTTGCTGATCTTGTCTCACCATCAAGAAGGCTTAACTCCCCAAAAAAGTCTCCCTTTTTGAAGCAAGTAATAATAAACTCTTCTCCTTCTTCGTTAAAAAGTGAGGCTTTAAGACAACCCTCAAACACTATATAAAGATCTGAGCTATAATCAGATTGGTAGAATACTACATCCTCTTTCTTTTTACGTAATATTTTACAATTTTCTGCAAGGAGAGTAAGATGCTTATCTGAGAGATTTTTGAATATGGATATGGCTTGAAAAATATGTTTACCCTCTTCAAGGAGCGAGTAATTCACCTAATCACCTCTATTTTAATTAAACATTTTTTAACATTTATACTTCATTAGTCAATAAAATTATTTATCAATTTTCTCTAAAATAAATTTTACCTGGTTATCCTCCGGATTCAATTTTAATAATTCTTGAAAAAATTTTATGGCTTTTTTGTTCTCATTATTTTCATAATAAAGTAGCCCCAGAGCTTTTACTATAGATTGGTCCTTTGGAAATTTTTCATAAGCTTCCTCAAGGTAGTTTAAGGCAACATTAATTTCCCCCATTTCCTTATAACAAATAGCGATATAGTAGTAAACCTCTGGTGTGGGAAAAGCTTTAAGGGCTTCTTCAAATTTATTTACAGCCTTTCCATAATTTCTTTGTCTAAAAAAATTGCCTCCCTCAACTATATACTGCGTTGCCCTTTCTCTCCTTTCCTCTTCAGTTAGGCTGAGGTAAGGATTTGATATAACTTCAACGGGTTTACCCTCTGGAAATCTTTTATTTAGTACCTTATCTGCTATAACATTTATTATTTTCAAATCTCCCTTATTTATTGCACCAAAGAAGTTTAATGAAATCTTATATGATTCCAGAGACTCAATATTGACTCCATTATTAAAAATATTATTATAAGAAATCTCTCCTGAAAAATGCGATAACTTTATCCCTAACTCATTTTGAAAAATATCATTTTCTCTAACATTTATTGATGATTTAACTATCTCAATCCCTAATTTATTATTAAAAATCGATGTTTTGCTTATCTCAAACCTGGTACAGTTATCCACTAAAATACCATTTATTGAATTAGAAATGACTGACTTTTCAATAAAACCCATAGAATCTATAACTTTTAAAGCACTTCTGGCGTTTTTTATTTTTAAGCCCCTTAATTCAACATAACCATTTTTTATGGTAATCCCATCCCACATATCGTTATCACTTTCTGGCTTAAACTCAGTGTAATCAGTACCATCAATTGTTAATTTTCCTTCCACTGTGATAGATGTATTTTGTCCCATCAAAAACACAGACCCACCCTTAATCTCGATAAAAATCCCCTTTGGTATAATTAGTTCCCCTTTCACCCTATATACACCTTCATAAACTGTGTCTTTATTTAAAATCCCACTGATTATGGGTGGCTCAGATAAAGTCCTTTGTGCCCTAACATAATCAGACAGTAAAGATTCATTTCCAGCATGATCAATTGCTTTTATCCTATAAAAATAATGTTTACCAGGAATAACTTCTCTATCTTCAAATTCTTCCACTTCCACAATACCCAGTGATTTATATCCAGAGAGAGGTTGTTCGCTTCTCAATATTTCATAGCCCTTCAGATCAGGTGTATTATCCAGTGGCGTCCACTTTATCTCAATTCTATCAGGATACCCTTTTGTCTTTATGTTTTTTATGTTGCTCGGGGGCACAGTATCAATAGTTACAAGCCCTGAAACATCAATCCATTTATTTTCATAACCTCCCGGTTTTTTAAGATAAACTATAATTGGTGAATTAGTTGTGTTATCACCATCCACAACTATATATTCCCCTGTATAAATACCTTTTTTAACCTCTCTCATTAAAATCCCCTTCTTAAAATTACCTATATCAAAACTTGCAATCATACCCGGATCTCCTTCTAACCCAACCCTGATTATCTTACCTTTTCCAAAAGGTGAGTCTTTCACATTCGTTATAACCTCTTTGATGTTTGGTAGTTTATAATAAGCAAGGACTGGGGAAGAAGGTATCTTTTCAGTAATTTTATAACATAGTTCGTTTAGAAGCCTTATAAACTGTATCTCTCTCAGATTCATCGCTGTTGATACTGCTGTCATTACAGCAGAAAGGGGTGACATGGGGATATTACCTTCATGATACCTAACAGATTCCTTTATCCTGAATACCTCTTTATCATTTTTTATACTGTACATGCTTACTTCAGCCTCAATCCCTAACTGAGAATAGGCAACAGCATAAATTTTTTGAAAGTCAGTAATTTTGCCATAGATAACTCCATCGCATCCAATGGCTTCACAAATTTCTTTGGGTGATATGTCTTTATAAGGTTTACCCTTGACCTTTTCTAGTTGATATATTTTTTCATCCACTAGAGGGAGCTCTACATTTGTATAATTTTTACCTGAAAAGTGATTGTAAAAAGTTTTTCTTAAGGTGTCTGCAATATTAAAGTCTTCATATTCAAAGGGCAATATGGCAACAACTTTTGGATAGTCCTCTTCTGATATAATCTTCCTAATATCTTTATTTTTTTCATTTATTGCAGAGGAACAGGAAAGTAAAAAAACCAAAAGAAAATATGCTATTCCTTTCATACAACCCCCCTCTTTTATTTTGTTTCTGCAATAAATACCCCATCCCAATCAGTCTTGGGTGGATTAGTTAAAAAAGCTTGACATCTACTCATGAAGACATGGGACGGCCTGTCATTAAACTCCTGAAAAAGTATTTGAAATATTTTATTTGCCCTTAAAAAATCCCTTTCTAAATAAAGCTTTAATGCTTCATGAAATTTATTAACTAGTTCATTATTTAGATTATTTGATAACTCATAAATTGATACTGGCTTTGTTTTCCCCTTAACTTTAATTATATCAAGCTTTCTTAACATAAAAGCATTCTTATCGATTTTTTCATAGGTAAACTCACTGATTATAATATGTGTTCCATATAACTTATTCATGCCCTCAAGTCTTGATGCTAAATTAACACTATCACCTATAGCAGTATAATCAAATCTTATATCTGTCCCCATATTTCCAACTATAACTGTACCTGTATTAATGCCAATACCAATATCAATTTCAGGTAACCCTTTCTTCCTAAAATCTTCGTTTACTAACTTTAGTTCTTCAACCATCATCAAAGCACTCTTACAACATAAATTTGCATGATCTTTTAAATCTAAAGGTGCATTAAATAATGCCATAATAGCATCACCTATATATTTATCAAGAGTACCACCATTTCTTAATATAATGTTTGTCATGGGAGCTAGATAACTATTAAGGAGATTTACCAAAGCCTCTGGATCCATACTTTCAGAAAGGGTAGTAAAACCCCTTATGTCCGAAAAAAGGATGGAAACTTCTTTTTTTTGTCCACCTAATTTTAGTATTTCTGGATTTTTTACGATCTCATTTACTAATTGAGGTGAAACATAACTTGAAAATGCCTTTTTCAAAAACCTACTATGCCTCTCTTCCACTAAATTTCTGTATGATTCACATAATAGATATGTTAAGAAAATTGAAAAAAGGGGATAAAAAATCGAAGTATTCAAAGGATATGATCTGAAGATCTGAAGATTTAAATAGTAATAAGATATTGATAAAACAATAAAAAATAATAGTCCTGTTAGTGTTCTTCTGGTAAAATTCAGTATAAAAGACAATAATATTCCAAAGAGCGCTATGAATATTAAATCTAAGATAACTACTCTACCATCTTTTATGAGAATGTGATTTTTTAAAACATTTGATGCCACAGTGGCATGAATAAAAATACCCGGCATAAGGGGATTAACTGGAGTTGCCCTTAAATCTGAAATACCAACTTCTGTGGCTCCAACAAAAACAATAGAGTTTTTGAAAATCCCACTACTAAGTTTTTCTTTAATTACATCTACTGCAGAATAGACTTTAAATTTATCTGTATTGCTATAGTAATTAACAGTCAAACGTCCAAATTCGTCACATGGAATATTTATATTACCTAACAAAATTCTCTTAACTCCATATATTTCAAACTCTAAAACTATTTCTTGCTCTAAAAAATGCTTAAGTGATGCTAAAAAAAGGGAGGGGTAAATGAACCCATCATAGAACACAAGAGCATTTAGCTTCCTTAAAATACCATCATTATCGGGGATTATGTTAAAAAAACCTGCCTGGTTAGAAGACTTTTCAATTTCGGGAATGTTTATTTCAACATCATTATAAGATTGTAAAGGTATTTCCTTCATGTCCGCAGGGATTTTTATAATTTTAATCCTCTTTGACTCCAGGAGATATTTATTCTTGTTCCCCGCTTCTTCAGCACCATCTCTGAAAAAATACCCAAGTACAACGTTATTTTTTTTTCCTATTGATTCAGCAAGTTTTCTGTCCGAATCTCTGCTGGAAGTCTCAGAAAATACGATATCAAGTGCTAATGTTTTAGCACCATAACTATTTATATTGTCAATAAGTTTAGCAATTATCTTTCTATCCCAGGGCCATCTACCCAGTTCATTAATACTCTTTTCATCTATTGCTACAATAGAAATACGATTATCCACATCATCAAAACTTCTTGTCCTAAATCTTATATCTCTCAGTTTTAATTCAATAGCATCAAAAAAATCTACTTTTTTTAGATATAAAATAGATGATAGTGTGGAAGCTAAAAACCCAAAAATAAGAAAAATAATTAGCTTTTTTACATTTTTCATAAGATTCTATTTTAGTAGTTTCATGATGGTCTCCACATTACCCATATACCGTCCCTCTGGATACTCTTTTATATATTGCAAAAGCCTTTCTTTTGCAGCTTCAAAAAATTTAAGTTCATATAAAGTCATCGCTGTTAAATACAATGCAGTTTCTCTTTGTGGCACTTTGGGGTATTCTTCGAGAACAAGTAAATACTCAGCAAGTGCAGCTTCAGGGTTTTTTAAAAACCTTGCATAAACAGCTCCTCTCTCCAATCTTGCATCACTTCTTATTTCTGGATTTTCTGTCAGATCAAGGGCAATTTGAAATACATAGAGAGCTTCATCGTATTTACCTGAATCTGCAAGATAATGACCATAATTTATGTTCCATCTCGCGATAATGTGGGGAAGATTATTGGATAACTCCCAGTCTTTTGGTGGCTTAGCAGATGTTATCTCTGAAAAATACCTCTTTGCCGTATCAAGAGCAGTATTAGGCTCAACTTTCACTGGATCAGTTGGTACATATCCCCTCGTATTTTGAACCATGGTATCCATAGTGAGCGGCTTTGCCTGATCCACATTGCCATAGATCTCTGCCATCCCTTCATTACCAAAAAACACATTTGCTTCCCCCTTGGCCATCATCATAAATTCAGTACCTTTAATGCCTGCAACTGCTGTGGAACTCTTTATTTTATAATTCACCTTATCCTGTGACATCTTAACAATATGGGCCCTCAATTTTCCCTGAGTGACACTAAATACACCCTGTCTGCTTTTTTTACTTATTATAAATTCTGTTATCTCCAGCTCAGTATTATTAGCAAGCGTGAGTTTACTACCATCCACAAGAGATAAAATTGCCCAGCCATCATCACCCGTTTTTATCCAGTAACCCTCTTTTAATCTGGCACTCTTTTTTACTTCACTGTAAGGTATATTTTTCTTATCTCTAATATAAACAGATCCGGATTTATCTGTTAAAATTGCGATATATTCATCCCCAAAGGCCACATATGGTAAATAGGGAATTAAGAAGACTAATAAAAATAAAAGTATTCTCATAAATCCTCCTTCTAAATCAATTGATAGCATAAATTTGTGTCATTGAAAAGGTAATTTTCACAAATGAAAATCTTATCTTGGTTTTATTAGATTTAATTTGATTAGATCATTTATAACTTCTGAAAGAGGCAAACCAACCACATTCGTATATGATCCTTCTATTTTTTCTATCATGAAAAGACCATATCCCTGTACAGCATAAGCGCCAGCTTTATCTAAAGATTCCTTTGTAGCCACATAATTTTCTATTTCTTTCATCTTCATCTTTTTAAATTTAACATAGGTTCTAACACTCTTTAAAATTCTAATGTCTCTCGAGGGTATATGAATACAATAGGCGGTAAAAACTGAATGCCATTTCCCTTCAAGTTCTTTTAAAATCAATATCGCTTCCTTCTCATCTAAAGGCTTTTCATATATTTTTTTCTTTCTCACCACTATAGTATCTGCTGAGATAAAAGCGCCTTCTTTTAAATTATTTTTTTCTATTGTCGCTATAAGCTTATTTAAAGCTTTTTTTTCTACATAGTAACGTGGTGATTTAAACTTAAACTCTAAGTCCTCCCCTGAAGGTCTGATTATCTGAAAATCGATCCCTATATTTTTAAGGAGCTCAATCCTTCTTGGAGATGAAGAGAGAAGATAAATTGGATAATTACAATTCTTATAAATCATAGAAATAACTTTAATGCTGTCAAAATGTCTTCCTTTTTTTGGCTCGTATCTAATTTTAAAAGTCTAAAAGAAGGCAACTCGTCTGGTTGTTCCATCTCACAAAGCTGTTTTCTCAATATTTCTTCCCGGGCATCAGATATATCTTTTCCTTCCTTGATTCTCATTTTAATCCTTGCAAATAATAGATCTTGTGGAGCAACAAAATAAACAAAAAAGGGATTATAGCCCCCCTCTCTACAAACATTTATGATAATTTCTCTTTGCCATTTTTTAAGAAAGGTAGCATCAAGTAAAATTTTTTTACCATTTTTTATATTTTCTAGCATCATTTCAGCCATTTTATAATAAGTTTTCTTAGTCATGTCCTTACTATATATATTTTTACCATACTCCACATAAATATGTTCATCAGGAGATTTGCCTGAGATTATTTTTCTCACCTCGTCTGAACGAATTATTCTATAAGATTTCGAAAATTCCCTTGCTATTGTGCTTTTACCAGAACCTGAAGGTCCAAAAAATATCACTGGATTAAAATGGGTATTATCATCTAAATATGTCTCCGCAAGAGAAAAATAGTCACTTGCCCTTTTAATTATTTTTGATTTCTTTACCTCATCATTTAAAGTATCTGAGATGAAACCTTCTACCTTCCCTCTTACAACAGCACGATAAATTTTATAAAATTTTATAAATTCTCTATCTATTGCTTCTTTATAGTAATGGGAATAAATATTTAAAACCACTTCTGATAAATCATACCTTCCATTATATTCGAGATCCATAAGAAGAAAAGAAATGTCATTTAAAACATCATCAATTCTAAATCTCTTGTTAAACTCAATACAGTCAAAAATAATTGGTGGATTGCCAAGAGAAATATGCTGAGAGTGAAGATCCCCATGTATTTCTTTAACAAAACCACTTCTTCTCCTTTCATAAAATTTTTTCTTATTCATTTTTAGAAAACATCTTGTATAATCTACAATCTTATTATACGTTCTTTTTCCAATGGTTTTATTAACATAGGGCTTTATCTGACTAAAGTTCTCTTCACAACTAAATACAGTATTTCTATAAATGCTCATCCTTCCAGTATAAGCATCTGCATTTTTGTGAAAAATACTAATATGTTCTGCCACCTTATCTACTTGATTATACAAAATGCGACCATTTTGAATATTATTAAAAAGTATAGTATTATCATCAATACGTTTCATTTTTATTACATATTCTACTATTTTTGAATTTTCTGCTTTTTTTAATGATAGTCCCTCTTTGGAACTAAATAGGGGAACAATACCTTCATAAAGGTTTTTTGATAATCTTGAATTAAGTTGAACTTCTTTGTAACAGTAAAACCTTCTTTTATGCAAAGTTGTAAAATCAAGAAAACCAAAATTCACAGGCTTCTTTATTTTATATACATAATTTCCTGCAATAAAAACGTGCGAAATATGAGTTTCAATATGCTTTACACCCTCAACTTTCTCTGGGTAATTTTTGGGATTTAAGAAAAAATCTATAAGGGCTTCATTTTCCCGATTCATTCTTTATCCTAATAATCCTTTTTTCCGTAACTATTATATCCATTTTTTGGTCGTAGTATCCCATGGGCACTTCTTTTATTATCTGAATTTCAAAGGCTATTGCAATTTTTGGGACACTAACTCTTAAATTAGGTAGTAGCCTATCATAAAAACCACCACCATAACCCATTCTTCCCCCTTTTTCATCAAAAGCGCTTCCAGGTATTATTGCACAGTCTATAATATCGGGATTAACTCTTTCATTTGAAGCAGGGTCTGGTTCTAAAATTCCATAAACACCTTTTTTTAAAGAATCTAAACTTTTAACATAATAGAGTAGTAACTGTTTATTTTTAGTATCTGTAAGGGGAAGAATTACCCTTTTTCCTTCTTCCATACATCTTTCAATAATTGGTATTGTTCTAACTTCACTTCTGAAATTAACAAATAAAAAGATGTTTTTTGCAGTATTAAATTCATTTAGAGTCCATAGATTTTCCATTATGAGCCTGCTTTTTTGATTAAGCTCTTCTTCTGAGAGTAAATCTCTTTTAGCCAGAACTTTTTTTCTCAATTCCATTTTATAAGTTTTTAGATGCACTTTGTGCCTCATCTATAAATTTTTTTATAGCCGCTCTGTAATCTTTGCCTAAATTCAAAAATTCAACCCCAACGCCCGCAGGATATTTTTCATTTTTTCTATTTTTTTCGCTATTTACCCAAACTATTTTCGCCCAAGTTTTTATTAAAATATTTGTTTTGGGAATCAAAAATTTTAATTCCATGATAGCTTCCTCTTTTAACTGAACATCACCTGATAAAAAAGCACCCCCTTCACTTATATCAAGCAAAACTCCCTTTTCCATTTTATCTTCAAAACCAAAAAATGCCGGTATGTTAACTTTAATTCTTTCCCTTTTCCTTTTATCCAATTTTAAATGGTCATTTACAATAGAAAGTAAATCTTCTTTGTTAAAAGGTTTTTTTAATATCTTTTTCACACCCACACTTTCAGCTATTTTTATTAAGCTATCATCAATAAATGCAGAAACAAGAACAGTAGAAATATTTAAATCCCGTGTATGTTTGATAAATTCAAGGCCATTCATCACAGGCATTTCATAATCCACAAGAATAAAATCAGGTTTTATTTCATTCAACTTATCTAAGGCTTCTTTCCCATTGCTGGCAGTATAAATTTCACAATCAATGTTGCTCAAATAATTTTTTTCAAGTTCTAAAAAAAAGTTAACATCATCTATAAGTAAAATTCTAAAACTCATGGTTTTTAATTATATTTAATTTCTCGTCTCTAAACAAGAAATAACGGATAATGTTATCTTGATCTTGCTATTATGCTGAATATAAAAAAACAAAGACTTGTTAATACAATTGTGGCACCGGAGGGAATATTTATAATAAAAGAGATTATGATACCAAATAGAACGGATAAAAATCCAAATAAACAGGATATCAATATAGCTGATTTAAAGCTTTTTGCAATTTGAAGTGCTGATATGCCTGGCAAAATAAGAAAAGATGACACAAGTATTATCCCTACTATTTTCATAGATATTACGACAGTAAGTGCCGTTAAAAAAATTATAATTGTATTTATTTTTTTGGTATTTACACCTGTTACCTTTGCCAATTCTTCATCAAAGGTAATGGATAATATCTGATGATAGTAAAAAAATATTACAGCCATTACAAAAAGGGAGAGGCCTATGGACAGGTACATCTCTTTTTCTGATATTGTTAGTATATTACCAAAGAGAAAACTGAAAAGATCAACATTAAACCCACCAGCGATGCTTGCGATTATTATTCCCATAGCAATACCCGCTGATGATATAACACCAATAGCTGCATCACCAGATAATTTTGTTTTTTCCTTAATCTTTAGTATTCCGTAACTACTAATCAACGTTATAGGTATAGAAACATATAGGGGATAAATTTTTAAAAGCAATCCTAATGCAACCCCTGTTAGCGTTACATGTGCAAGCCCATCACCAATTAAAGAAAGTTTTCTTAAAACTAAAAATATCCCCAGGGTGGAACATAAAAATGCCGTGAAAAGTCCTGAAATTATTGCTCTTTGCACAAACCCATATTTTAAAAGCTCTAATATATCAATATTTTCCATTTTTAT
>CALINM010000156.1 GCA_938045315.1 uncultured bacterium
ATAAGAACCTGTAAGGAAATGGGAATTATATCTGTTGCTATATACTCAGAAGTGGATAAAAATGCCCATCATGTTAGAAAAGCAGATAAATCTTATCTTGTTGGTCCAGGGCCATTAGAAGGTTATTTAAACTATCACAGGATTGTTGATCTTGCGAAAGAGATAGGTGCTGATGCCATTCACCCAGGATATGGTTTTTTATCTGAAAACCCAGATTTTGCAAAATATTGTGAAGAGAAAGGTATAGTATTTATTGGTCCATCAAGTGAAAATATTGCTTTGTTAGGTAATAAAATTGCTTCGAGGGAATTGGCTAGAAAAATTGGGCTTCCATTGCTTCCAGGTTCTGATGAGCCCATTCAGGATACGGAAGATGCTTTAAAATTGGCCAATGATATTGGTTATCCTGTAATTATAAAGGCTGCTTTTGGTGGTGGTGGACGGGGTATGAGAGTATGTTGGAATGAAAAAGAATTGAAAAATTATATAAACATATGTATTTCTGAGTCGAAGAAAGCCTTTGGAAAAGCAGATATATTTTTAGAGAAATATTTGCAGGAACCCCATCATATTGAGTTCCAGATACTTGGAGATCATTATGGGAATATAATTCATTTGGGAGAGAGGGATTGTTCTATTCAAAGAAGGCATCAAAAACTTGTAGAAATTGCCCCTTCATTAATATTAGATAAGAGATTAAGAGAAGAGATTGGAGAAGCTGCAGTGAGGCTTGCTAAAGCAGTTAATTATACAAATGCTGGTACAGTTGAATTTTTAGTTGATGGGAAGGGTAATTTTTATTTTATGGAAATGAATACAAGGATTCAGGTGGAACATCCAGTTACTGAAGTTGTTACAGGAATTGATATTGTAAGAGAACAGATAAGGATTGCTGAAGGTAAACCCCTATCTTACAGCCAGAATGAAATTGATTTAAGAGGATATGCAATAGAAGTTAGAATATGCGCAGAGGATCCTAAAAATAATTTTATGCCAGATTTTGGTAAAATAACATCATATAATTCCCCAGGTGGAATTGGTGTAAGATTAGATGGGGCTGTCTATCAGGGATATACTATCCCTCCCTATTATGATTCAATGATTGTAAAATTAATTGTTTATGGAAGAACATGGGAGGAAACAGTCTCAAGATTAGGTAGGGCGCTTGATGAATATGTCATTAGGGGTATAAAAACGACAATACCATTTTATAAAAAGATTGTAAATGACCCTGATTTCAGAAATGGAATTTTTGATACAGAATTTATAAATAAAAAACCTTATCTGCTTGAATACCAGGATTATATTGATCCTATGGATTATGTAGTTGCTGTTGCAGCAGCAATAGCAATTAGAGAAGGGGTATAATATATGGAAAAAGATAAAAAATTTAGTTATATCAGACTAGCACCAAAGCACTATAAGCTATACTTGCATGGTAATGAATATGATATTAGAGTTATAGGTAGTGGTCAGAAACAAGGGGATGTGAAGCCCTTATATTTAGAAATTGATGGTAGATTAGAAGAAGTTATGATTGAAATAAGGGAGTATGAAGAAGTAGTTGAAGAGGTTGCAATACCGTTTGCTACTTCAGAGCTAACTAAAGCAAAGACTAAAGTTAAAGCAGAAAGAGATGGAGATGTAACCTGTCCGATACCGGGTAAAGTTGTTGATATACTAGTAAAAGTTGGTGATCGTGTAAAAATAGGTCAACCCGTACTAATTATAGAGGCAATGAAAATGGACAATGAAATTCATGCTCCTAAGGATGGTATTGTGAGGGAAATTTATGTTGAAAAAAATGATACTGTAATGCCTGATGAAGCATTAATTTTTATTGATTAATGGAAGAAAAAATAGAAAAATTTCAGAAAAAAATTGTTTTAAATTCTCTAGAAATTAATATTGAAAAACTTTACTACAATCTTCCTTTTTGTATTGAAAATTATACAAAATTTAAGTTTATCCCCTTTGCTTTTTCAAGCGATTTATTAGAAGAAATTGAAAAGACATTTAAAAATTTAAAAGATCTAATAGAAGCCCATTGTGTTCCCCATGAAGAAAAATATTTAAATTTTGATTATTTATTTGACAATACTCCTCTAATTGGTAGAGATGCAGAATTTGTAAAACATTTATTCTATTTTGATAATCTAATAGATAAAAGAACCATGGAAAAGTGGTTTACTTATGGAGCAAGAAACTTAAAAAAGAAAATAATTCAATTATTTGTTAAAGTTTCAAAAGAAATTAAGAATCCCTATTCTGGAGTTTTTTTATTTTTTTACATTTTGTATATATATTTTCTATCCATAAAAAAAGAGTTTACTGAAATTAATTTTGGGAGAGTACCAAATGATAGGAAAGATGCATATTTTTCATATTTCTTCTATTACTATTTAAAATTGATTTTAGAAGATTTATCTGATTATGTAATGGATGAGGATTTGATTAAAAATATCTCTTTTGAATATTTTAGTCCAGCTTTTTTTTGTGAAATAAAAACCGCTTTTTTTAGAACACCATTTAATTATTGGATGATTAGTAACAAGGAATATTCAACTTTTGAAACTTTGAAAATATATGAATTGTTCAATGAATCATCTAATTATATTGGTTTAATACAAAAAAATAATGAATTATTTGAAGAAATAAAGAAGGTCGCTATTTGTAATTTAGTGAGACAAGATATTTTCAATCATTTATCTACTTGTTATGAGAATAAGAATTTTTACAAACAATTAGTAGGTTTCATTTATAACTTTTCTCAGTTATCAAGATTTTGTCAAGATAAAAATTTTAGAAGTGATATTTTTAAACTTTCGAAAGAAATGATGGGTTCAAATGAAATTCAAGAAAAAGTTATATATTTGAGAGACGAAATAGAGAGAAAGATAAATAATGTAAAAGAAATCTGTAGCGATGACATTATCAGGGAGAGAGTAAAAGGGTATTTTTCTTTTAAAGCCAGTTTGGTGGCAGAAGAGTTTTTAATTGAGTTTTTTAAAGCCTTAAAAAATAGGAGAACAGAAAAAACTGTTGATATAAAAGATGAGTATGAGAATGGAAGGCTGTATTATTTCTCTCTTGATAATATTAATGTTATAAAAGAAGGTAAAGAATTAAAATCGGCTGTAATTTATATTGATATACGAGACTTTTCTAAGAAAACCTTCAAGCTTAAAGAACAAACTATTGGAGAACTTTTAATAGATAAATTTTATAATCCAATTTTACATTATGCAGCAGATAAGACTTTATCAGAAGATATCATTCTTCACAATATTGTTGGAGATTCCATTATTTTCAGTGGTTCTATAGAAGAGATATTAAAACTTGCCGTTGTAATAAAAAAAGATAGTGAAGATTATAAAAGCGGTTTGGAACATATTATACTTGATGAAACCAAAAAAGAGCTACTCGCTTTTGACTTAGGAATTTTTATAGCCTATGGGAAAAAACCAATAATATTTAACATTCCTTCTGAGTCTGGTAATCTTAATATCGCTTTAGGTGAATCAATTAATTTAGCAAGTAGAGGTTCTAAAAGTGATTTTAATGCTAAAAGAAGATTAGACTATATTATAGATTTTGAAAGTAGGATAAGAGGCTTACAAGTTAAGTTGCCTTTTAATCTTTATATTGTTGAAGGATATAGTCTAATAATGCCACCCACATTGGAAAATAAACTTTTACACGTAAAAGATTTAACGGAGGAGAGAAAAATAATAAGTAATTTCTTCGAACAATTAAAATTAGATGTTTCAATAAATGAAACTGGTATTTTCTGGTCAAAACAAAAATTTATTTATAACATTGGTGTTGGCCTAACAGAAGGAACATTTCTCGCATTTTTACAAAGAGTAAGGGTTTTTTCTAATATTAAAAAGTTTATTATAAATGTTAAACAACTTTCTGAAATAACACAAAAAAAATATTATTTCAAAAACGAAGATATGGAATTTTGTTTTGTTAAAAATAGAAAAACTGATGAAGTTTTTTTGTTCAGAAAAGAAGGAGGAATTGTTTTTAAAGGTTATGATGAAGAGATACAGATTTGGGAGTTGATTACTAAAGAAATGCCAATTTACAATGAATTACTAAATATTATAGAAGGAGATTCATTATGAAGATTGGATTTATTGGTTTTGGAAATTTAGGTAGCGCAATGGTTAAAAGGTTGTTATCTCAAGGATTTGAGCTACATGTATGGAATAGGACAAAAGATAAGTATAAGGGAACGGATGTGATAGTAGAAGATTCTCCAGAAACATTATTTAATTTTTGTAACATAGTTTTAGTAAATCTTTTCGATAGTAAGGCTGTGAGACATGTATTTGAGATGAAAAATGGTATTCTTTCAGGGAATTTAAAAGAAAAGATTATTTTAGATACCACAACAAATAGTCATAAGGATGTTATAGAATTTCATAATTTAGTGAAGGAAAAGGGCGGGTATTATTTAGAAGCACCTGTTCTTGGCAGCGTCACTCCTGCATTACAGGGAAAATTAACTTTTCTTATTAGTGGCAATAGAGATGCTTATCAAAAGGTAGAATTTTTATTACAAATTATGGGATCCAGTATATTTTACTTAGAAGAGCCGGGGTTAGCTTCTAAGATGAAGTTAATTAATAATCTACTATTAGGTGTTTTTATGGCAGGAATTTCTGAAAGTTTAGTTTTTGCACAGAAATGTGGGATCCATCTTCAAAAGGCTATAGATATATTAATGTCTGGTGCAGGAAATTCAATGGTATTAAATGCAAAAAAAGATAAAATATTAAACGATGATTATTCTCCCCATTTTTCATCAGCTTTAATATATAAAGATTTAAATTATTTACAAAATCTTGCTTATGAATTGAAACTTCCCCTTTTTACTGCCAGTTGTGTAAAGGAATTATATGGATTAATAAATACTAAAAAGGCAGAAGATTTAGATTTTTGTTATTTATTTAAGTTTTTAGAGGGAATGTATTTATAAAACCTAAGAACTTGACTTTATTTTTACTTTGAAATAATCTAAGCTACTATGTCTTTTGAAAGTGTTTTAAAAAATTTGGTTCTTAATATGCACGCTAAAGGGGCAATTATGCTCGATTGGGAAGGTGAAAGTGTAGCTCATTATGGCATAATTGATGAATATGATTTAAAGGTTATAGGTGCTTATCAGGTTATTATACACAATTTTTTGAAGAATATATCCCTCCAAGAGCATATAAATTTTTTTCAAATTAAGTATGAAAAAATGGTTGCTCAATTTATGCCTATAACAAAGGATTATTTTGTAATGCTGATTTTTGACAATAAAGAGATAGCTTCTAAAGCATTATATAATCTCGAAAAGGTTGCATGTGATTTTCACAGGAAGATAGGGTGATGTTTTTTAAAAAAATCAAGGAAAGTCTTTCCAAAACACATGAAAAACTTGTTAATGGTTTAAATCAGATTTTAGGAAAGTCAGTGATTGATGATGTAGTCTGGGAAGAATTAGAAACATTACTTATAACATCTGATGTTGGTATAGAAACTTCCTCGACAATAATAAAAAATTTAAGGAAACAAAATTTTAAAGATACGGCATCTTTAAAAAAAGGATTAATAGATGAGATAACAAAACTGCTTGTTCCCTACTCTCAAACTATTGATTTTAATAGAAATAAACCTTTTGTAATTATGGTGGTAGGGGTTAATGGTGTTGGGAAAACTACTACAATTGCAAAGTTAGCTAAGTATTTTGTAGATAAAAATAAGAAGGTCGTTTTAGGAGCTGCTGATACATTCAGAGCAGCAGCAATAGAACAGTTAGAAATATGGGCAAAAAGATTGGGAGTAGATATTGTAAAACAAAAAGAAAATGCTGATCCAGCAGCAGTTGCGTATGATAGTTTGCAGTATACTAAAGCAAAGGATTATGATGTTCTGATAATTGATACAGCTGGAAGGCTTCATACTAAATCAAATCTAATGGAAGAATTGAAAAAAATAAAAAGAGTGCTACAAAAGGTATCGATGGATTATCCTGATGAGACATTGCTAATCCTTGATGCCACTTTGGGTCAGAATTCAATTAATCAGGCAAAAGTTTTTACAGAGAGCATTAATGCTACAGGTATAATTATGACAAAGCTTGATGGTACTGCAAAGGGTGGAGTACTTATAAATGTTGTTACCTCACTGAGAATACCAGTTTATTTCGTTGGAGTAGGTGAAGGTATAGATGATCTAGAAATTTTTGATGCAAGATCTTTTGCAGAAGGATTGTTTGAATGAACCATAACTTTGAAAACCATAATAATTTTAATGAATTACATGATTTTAAAGAGAAACAATATATAATTGATGCTATTAAAGTTGGAGATACGTGGCGCATTTTTCGCGTATTGTCAGAGATGGTAGAAGGCTTCGAAAAATTAAGCCAAATTGTTCCTGCTGTAACTGTTTTTGGTTCAGCCAGAGCAAAACCTAACAGCAAATACTATAAGATGGCAAGGTATATAACTGGATGTTTAGTAGAATATGGAGTTTCTACATTAACCGGAGGTGGTCCCGGAATAATGGAAGCAGCTAATAGGGGTGCTTTTGAAAAGGGGGGTAAATCAGTTGGGTGCAATATAGAGCTTCCTTTAGAACAAAAACCAAATAGATATTGTAATATTCTTGTCAGTTTTCATTATTTTTTTATAAGAAAATTGATGTTAGTAAAATACTCGTCAGGTTTTATAATTTTTCCTGGTGGCTTTGGTACCCTTGATGAGGTTTTCGAAGCATTAACATTAATTCAGACAAAGAAAATAAGGCCATTCCCACTTATTCTGGTTGGTTCTGAATACTGGCACGGTTTCTATGATTGGATAAAAAGGAATACACTTAAAAAAAGGTTAATAGATAAAGAAGATTTAAACTTAATAGAGATTATTGATACACCAGAAGAAGTAATAACAAAAATTCTTAGATTTCTTAAGCTCAAGTAATTTATATTTTTCTTTTGCTTGTAAAACATAAATATCAATGGTATCATAAAAAACTAATGTCTAATTGGGTTAGTTATTTTCTTAAGTATTATTTTGAGACTAAAATATTTAAAAGAAAAAAACCAATATTAGCGGGTTATAAAATAACTTATAATTGCAATTTACGCTGTATTCACTGTCCTTACTGGAGAAAAGTGCATTTTGAACCTAAGTATCAAGAAGCTTTAGAAACAGTAAAAAAAATGTATCAAATGGGGGCAAGAATTTTAATTTTTGAAGGTGGAGAACCACTTTTGTGGAAGGATAAGGAATTAAATAAAGATATTATCGATCTTATTAAGGAGGCTAAAAAGTTTTATTTTAGTGTAGGTATTACCACAAATGGTACTTTAAAACTAAACGATATACCATCCGATGTTATATGGGTCAGCTTTGATGGATTAAAAGAAACATATAATAAAGTTCGTGGAGTTTTTTTTGATAGGGTTATAAAAAATATTAAAGAAAGTAATCATGAAAATCTTTATGTTAATATTACTATCAATAAAATTAATGCTTTTGAAATTGAAGAAATGGTGAAGTTTATCTCGCCGTTAGTTAAGGGTATAACCATTCAGTTTCATTATCCCTACGGCATAGAAGAAGATAAAGACCTTTTTGTACCCATTGAAGAAAGAAAAATAATAATAGATAAGTTGATAAATTTAAAAAAGAAAGGATATCCCCTGGCTGATTCTTATGTTTGTCTTCAATCTATGAAGAATAATAGCTGGAAATGTCATGATTGGATGCTTGTAAATGCTAATCCTGATGGTAGCATTACTCAGGGATGTTATTTAAAAAGTAGAGGAAAAATTTTTTGTAATTTATGTGGATTTGCTGCACATGTGGAGATTTCAAAAGCTTTTGATCTTTCTCTATCTTGCATCAATGTGGGAAGAAAGATTTTTAAATACAGGCAGATACCAGCATGAATAGGGAGTTAATTAGAAATTTTTCCATAATTGCTCATATAGATCATGGTAAGTCAACATTGGCTGATAGGCTTTTAGAATTTACTGGAGCAGTTAGTAAAAGAGAGATGCAAGAACAGTATCTTGATAAAATGGATTTAGAGAGAGAAAGGGGTATTACAATAAAAGCTCAAACTGTTAGATTAACTTATGAAGCCAATGATGGTTTAACCTATATTCTTAACCTTATTGATACACCAGGGCATGTAGATTTTAGCTATGAAGTTTCAAGAAGCTTAGCAGCGTGTGAGGGAGCAATTTTAGTTGTCGATGCATCACAAGGGGTTGAGGCACAAACCCTTGCAAATGTGTATTTAGCTTTAGAACATAATCTTGAGATTCTACCAGTTATAAACAAGATAGATTTGCCTTCAGCCGAACCTGAAAGAATTAAAAAAGAGATAGAGGATATAATTGGACTTCCAGCTGACGAGGCTGTTTTGATAAGTGCCAAGGAAGGAATAGGAATTGATAAACTTCTTGAAGAAATTGTAATGAAAATACCACCACCAAGGGGATTAAAAGATAACCCCCTCAAGGCTTTAGTCTTTGATAGCTGGTATGATCCCTATCAAGGTGTAATTACTTTAGTTAGGGTTATAGATGGTGTGATAAAAAGGGGTATGAAAATATTCTTCATCCATACCCAAAGAACTTATCAGGTAGAAAAAATTGGGGTATTTACCCCTCATCCTGTTGAAGTTGATGAATTAAATGTTGGTGAAGTTGGCTTTCTAATAACTGGTATGAAAAACATAAGAGATTGTCGCATTGGCGATACTATAACAGAGGTTGATAGAAGGACTGAAAATCCTTTCCCCGGATTTAAGGTTATGAAGCCCATGGTTTTTTGTGGATTGTATCCCACTGTAAGTGATGACTTTGAAGAATTGAGAGATGCTCTTTTAAAGCTCAGCCTTAACGATTCATCGTTCGTATTCGAACCAGAAACCTCTATTGCTCTTGGTTTTGGATTTAGATGTGGTTTTTTGGGGCTTTTACATATGGAAATTATTCAAGAAAGGTTGGAGAGAGAATATGGTTTGAGCTTGATCACCACAGCTCCAACAGTTAAATATAGAGTAATAACTACTAAAAATGAGGTGTTGGAAGTAGATAACCCTAATAAGTTTCCTGACGCCCAATATATTGAAAGAATAGAAGAACCTTATATTTTGGCTCATATTCATACCCCTGAAGAATATTTGGGGAATGTATTAACTTTATGCCAGGAAAAAAGGGGTGTGCAGAAAGATATTAAATTTATCACAAAAGATAGGGTCATTGTGGAATATGAACTCCCCTTGAACGAGATTGTTCTTGATTTTTATGATAGATTAAAATCTGTAAGTAAAGGATATGCATCATTAGATTATGAATTTCTTGATTTTAAACCTTCAGATTTAATAAAATTGAATATTCTTGTTAATGGAGAGATTGTTGATGCTCTATCTGTTATTGTACACAGGGATAAAGCTTATCAAAGAGGGAGGCAACTGGTAGAAAAATTGAAGGAACTTATTCCTAAACAACTCTTTGAAGTTGTTATTCAGGCAGCTATTGGTAATAAAATAATTTCAAGAGAAAGTATAAAACCTCTAAAAAAGAATGTTTTAGCTAAATGCTATGGTGGAGATATCACAAGAAAAAGAAAATTGCTTGAAAAACAAAAGGAAGGAAAAAAAAGAATGAAACAGGTGGGGAATGTGGAGATACCTCAAGAAGCCTTTTTAGCTGTTTTAAAAGTTGATAAATAGGAGGATATTTTGAAAAATAATGATAAAAATACAAAATCACCTCAAAGAAAAGGTAAATTAAGAGAAACTATCGAATCTATTTTAGTAGCCCTTTTTTTTGCACTCCTTATTAGGACTTTTGTGGTTCAGGCTTTTAAAATACCATCAGGATCTATGGAGCCTACATTATTAGTGGGAGACTATCTCTTGGTTAATAAATTTATTTATGGTTATAAATTCCCTTTAATTAACAAGAGGGTTCTCTCCTTTAAAAAACCAGACCGAGGTGATGTGGTAGTTTTTAAGTATCCCATAGATCCAGATAAGGATTTTATAAAAAGAGTGGTTGCTATTGAAGGTGATACTGTTGAGATAAAAGATAAAAAACTATATATAAACAATAAATTATTTGAGACACCACAGGCTGTTTATAGAGATCCTGTTATAATTCCAAAAGAATTAGCACCGCGAGATAATTATGGGCCTATTAAGGTTCCTAAGAATAGCCTTTTTGTAATGGGTGATAATAGAGATTCAAGTTTAGATAGCAGGTTTTGGGGATTTGTTCATTTAAATGATTTAAAAGGAAAGGCATTGATAATTTACTGGTCCTTTGATTCTAATAATGAATATCCATTATATAGATTGGATAAGAAAATACGCTTTTCAAGGATCGGAAAACTCATTTATTAGGGAGAAAACATGGAAGAAAATATTTTGATTGAGGCTAAAAAAAACAAATTAAAAAGAATGATTCAATTAGGAATAAATCCATATCCAAATGATTTTAAACCAGACAGTAATTCTGAAACTTTGAAAAAATTGTATATAGAAAAACCTAGAGAAGAAATGCACAATCCCTTTGATTATCCAGAATTTAAATTAGCTGGGCGTGTAATGAGTATTAGAAGTTTCGGAAAATCAACATTTGCGCATATAAAAGATGTATCTGGTAAAATTCAAATTTTTTTTCAGAAAGCAACGTTGGGTGAAAATTATGATATGATTTTAGAGTTATTAGATGTTGGTGATATAATAGGTGTTAAAGGAAGACCTTTCAAAACAAAAACAGGCGAACTTACTATAAATGTTGAGTTTTGTAAGGTTCTTTGTAAATCTTTAAGGCCCCTTCCAGAGAAATGGCATGGATTAGTTGATATAGAAACCAGATACAGACAAAGGTATCTTGATTTTATAGTAAATGATGAGGTTAAAAAAGTTTTTGAAAAAAGAATTAAAATGATTAAATTGATAAGAAACTTTTTCGATGATAGAGGATTCCTTGAAGTTGAGACGCCAATGATGCACCAGATTGTTGGAGGTGCTACTGCAAAGCCATTTAAGACATATCATAATGCCCTTAATATGGAGTTATATTTAAGAATTGCTCCTGAGCTTTATTTGAAAAGACTTGTTGTAGGTGGCTTTGAAAGAGTATATGAAATTAACAGAAATTTCAGGAATGAGGGTATTTCAACCCAACATAATCCTGAATTTACAATGTTAGAATTTTATATGGCTTATGCTACATATGAAGATTTAATGTCATTGACAGAAGAGTTATTTTCACACTTAGCTAATGAACTTTGTGGCAATACTAAAATAAGTCATGGGGATAATATCATTGACCTCACTCCACCTTTTAAAAGATATACAATGGAGGAAGCATTAAAAGAATTGGGTGGTATAGATATTAACGAACTAAAAGATGTTAACGATTGTAAAAAAATTGCAAGATCATTGAATATTGAATTAAAAGGTTATGAAGGAAAGGGAAAAATAATTACTGAAATTTTTGAAAAAACTGTAGAAGATAAACTAATTCAGCCAACTTTTATTACCCATTTTCCAGTAGATGTTTCACCCCTCGCTAGAAGGAACTCAAAAAATCCTGAAGTTACAGATAGGTTTGAGTTGTATATAGCAGGTAG
>CALINM010000157.1 GCA_938045315.1 uncultured bacterium
TAAACCAATTCCATTCTTGTGGCCCATATCTATTATGGTTTTTATATGGCCAGGTAAATAAAGATCAAAAATTTGGCTGATTCTCTCAGGAGAGATAATTTTAGCATCCTCATAAAAATGCACATGATCGTTGCAATTTTGATGCCTTCTCTTCTATTTTACAGTTCGTTTGTAACAAAAAAATAATTTAGGCTTAACAAAAATTTAATATTTTTCCTTTAATATTCTATTGTAAAAAAAAATTTGAGGAGGTTTAGAGTATGAAAAAGAAATTAATGGGGATGTGTGTTATTTTGTTCCTTGCTCTGCTTTCAGTTAATAAGGTGGTAGCTGCTGATAAGGTGATTAAGATCGATGGTTCTAGCACAGTTTATCCAGTTACTGAAGCTGTGGCAGAAGAATTTCAGAAACTTAAAAAGGGATCAGTTAATGTGACTGTAGGTATTTCAGGGACAGGTGGTGGATTTAAAAAGTTTTGCAGAGGTGAAACAGATATTTCTAATGCTTCAAGACCAATTCTAAAAGCGGAGATGGATCTTTGTAAAGAGCATGGTATTGAATACATAGAGCTACCAGTAGCATATGACGGGCTTGCTGTAATGGTAAATCCAAAAAATAACTGGGTTAAAAGTATGACTGTTGAGGAGCTAAAGAAAATATGGGAGCCTGCAGCTCAGGGCAAAATTAAAAAATGGAATCAAATAAGACCCGAATGGCCTGATGCACCGCTTAATTTGTATGGAGCAGGTGTTGATTCTGGCACATACGACTATTTTACTGAGGCTATTGTAGGTAAAGCTAAGTCCTCTAGGGGAGACTTTACATCAAGCGAGGATGATAATGTTCTTGTTCAGGGTATTGCTGGTGACAAATATGCATTGGGTTTTTTTGGTATTGCATATTATGAAGAAAACAAGGATAAGCTTAAACTTGTTGCCATAGTCAACCCAAAAACAAAAAAAGAGGTTTATCCTAACATGAAGACTGTAATGGATGGTGATTACCAACCACTTTCAAGACCAATTTTTATTTATGTGAATAGAAAATCTGCTGATAAGCCAGAAGTAAAAGAGTTTGTTGAATTTTATCTCAAGAATGCCAGCAAACTTGTAAAGCAGGTTAAGTATATCCCTCTTCCGGACAAAGCATATAAATTAGCTTTAGAGAGATTTGAGAAAAAGAAAGTGGGAACACTGTTTGGTGGTATAGCAGAAGTGGGAGTAAAAATAGAAGATCTTCTTAAAAGAGAGGAAAAGGATAAATAGTAGTTACATTCACTTAACATAAAAAAGGCCCTGTCATTTGACAGGGCTTTTTTTATGCTTTAATTTTTTTAAAAATTAATAAAATCTTAACAAAAATTTAACAATTATTAGTTATATTGAAATTATGATTGTTAAAAAAACAGGGAAAACAAAAGAAAAGCTATTAGAGCTAATTTTTCTCCTTTGCGCCTTTGTTTCAGTATTTACAACTTTTGCTATTGTAATAATTCTCTTTTTTGAGTCCTATGGTTTTTTTGCTAAAGTCCCTTTAAAAGAATTTTTATTAGGAACAGAATGGACTCCTCTTTTTGCAGAACCAAAGTTTGGTATTTTGCCTCTTGTCATTGGAACATTAATGACAACTTTTATTGCAATTTCCGTTGCTTTACCAATAGGATTAGTTACAGCAATATTTATAAGTGAATATGCGCCTCATAAACTTAGAGAGGTAATTAAACCGATATTAGAGCTTATTGCTGCAGTACCGACAGTAGTTTATGGTTATTTTGCATTACTTTTTTTAACCCCCCTTTTACAAAGATTTATTCCCGATTTATCAACCTTTAATGCTTTAAGTCCCGGGATAATAATGGGTATTATGATTGTCCCCTATGTTAGTTCTGTAAGTGAGGATGCCCTTAAAGCAGTGCCTATGCAAATAAGAGAAGGGTCCTATGCGTTGGGGGCAACAAAGTTTCAGACTTCAGTAAGAGTTCTTATACCATCAGCATTTTCTGGTATCGCAGCTGCTTTTATTATAGGTATTTCAAGGGCTATAGGTGAAACTATGGTTGTTGCAGTAGCTGCTGGAATGATGCCTAATTTTACTTTAAATCCCTTAAGACCATTACAGACTATTACCTCCTATATTGTACAGGTTAGCTTAGGCGATGTACCACATGGCACTTTAGAATACAGAACAATATTTGCTGCTGGTTTATTACTATTTTTCATGACTTTATTTTTTAATATAGTCGGTTTTTTCTTGAAAAGTAAGATCAGAGAAAAATATTAAAAATTTTAAAGGTTAGGATTAAAAAATATGGGTATGGATATTAGTACAGTAAAAAAAGTGGTTGAAAAAAATAAAATGTTTGATAAGATTTTTTATTTTGTTGGTCTCATACTAACTTTAATAGGTTTAGCAGTTTTGACAGTTTTGTTTATTGATTTACTACTGAAAGGGTATAGCAAATTAAATCTAAATTTTTTGACAAGTTTTCCATCTCGCTTCCCTGAGAATGCGGGCATCTTATCAGCATGGGTGGGATCTTTACTTGTGATGTTAGTAACAGCTTTTTCATCAATTCCCTTAGGAGTACTATCAGGTATATATTTAGAAGAATATGCTAAAAAAAACTGGTTTACTAATTTTATAGAAATTAATATATCAAATTTGGCTGGTGTGCCTTCAATAATTTATGGACTTCTTGCGTTGGGTCTTTTTGTACACACTCTAAAATTTGGAGAGAGCATTCTTACAGGTGGGCTTACTCTTGGTCTTCTAATCCTTCCCCTGATAATAATAGCAACTAGAGAATCAATTAGGGCCATTCCAGATTCTATCAGAGAGGCATCTTACGCTTTGGGTGCTACAAAATGGCAAACTGTAAAACACCATATACTGCCCTATTCATCTGGTGGAATTTTGACAGGTATTATTATAGGTCTTTCGAGGGCAATTGGTGAGACAGCACCTGTTATTACTGTGGGTGCCTTAACATTTATTGCTTTTCTACCATCTTCACCTTTTATGGATACATTCCCCTTCATATCTTTTAAATGGCTTTTTGACCCTTTTACAGTTATGCCTATTCAAATGTTTAACTGGGTTTCACGTCCACAAAAGGGGTTTCATATAAATGCTGCTGCAGCGGGTGTCATACTTTTGTTGATGACCCTTGCGATGAATGCCATCGCTATTTACATAAGGTATAAATTTAGGAAGAGGGTAAAATGGTAAATGAAAAGATTAAAGCAGAAGTTGTTAATTTAAATTTCTATTATGGAAGTTTTCAAGCTTTAAAAAATGTTAATCTAAAAGTTGCTGAAAAAAAGGTTACAGCACTAATCGGACCATCGGGATGTGGTAAAAC
>CALINM010000158.1 GCA_938045315.1 uncultured bacterium
TAATCGATTTTGAAAATGGAATCTATGAAAGTAAAGAAGAGGATATAAGTATTTTCAAAAAAAAATTTTCATCACTCTCCTTCTACCCGCCACTTATAAAAATTATTTTTAAATGTAGTAAATTAGCAAAATTGGGGATATTTGATGAAAAAGCTTTTTATAATCATAGCTTTGAAGTGTTTAAACTATTAGAAAAAGTTGGTGTTAGATTTAAAATTGAAGGCATAAATAATATTGAAGAATACAATGCACCAGCTGTATTTGTTGGTAATCATATGAGTACACTGGAAACGTTTATTTTACCACTCCTGTTGATACCCTTTACACCCATATCATTTGTTGTGAAAAAAAGTCTCGTTGAATACCCTGTTTTTGGACATATTATGAAAGCTGTAGATCCGATAACAGTTAGTAGAACAAATCCAAGAGATGATTTAAAAACTGTCATTGAAGAGGGATCTAAAAAAATCTCCCAGGGTAGATCGATAGTTGTTTTTCCTCAAACCACAAGAAAAATTGATTTTGTTGAATCAGAATTTAATTCCATAGGCATAAAATTGGCAAAAAGAGCTAATGTCCCCGTGATCCCCTTTGCATTAAAAACAGATGCATGGCAAAATGGAAGGTGGATTAAGGACTTTGGACCTATTGATGTTACAAAAAAAGTTTATTTTTCCTTTGGTAAACCAATTTTCATAGAATCCAAGGGTGATAGGGAACATAAGTTAGTAGTCGATTTTATTTCTGAAAAGATAAGACAATTTATCTAATCTTGAGTATATAAATTATTTAAAAAATTCAAAAAATTTAATAGCCCTTGACAAAGGGTTTTTTTCATGTTAAAAATAAGATAAAATAAATTCCAATTGGAATATTTTAATTTTTGCTTGATATCTGAGAAAAATTTGTTTTAAATAAATTATGCAATGGAGGAGGCGAGTATGAAAGGAATTATTTATTCACTGGTAGCTATTTTTTTCATGAGTATCAGTGTTACAAGTTATTCTGCAGATGAGGCTAAGATTAAAGAAGTCTTCCCCTTTTTTCCTTCCTTACTGACCACTAAAACAGGGCAGGCAGTTAACTCTTCCCACTTTGAGTCACCTTCTGTATGTATGGGATGTCATCCCGATATTTACAATCAGTGGAAGGGATCCATGCATTCTAATGCCTTTAAAGATCCAGTTTTTCAGGCATTATGGAATTTAGCTGAAAAAGAAGCAGGACCAGAAATGAGAAATCTTTGTGGCGGTTGTCATACTGCCATTGGTACAGTAGCTCAGGAAGTGAAAAAGGAGAATGGGAAATTTGTAGCAAGTGAGGTGGCGATGGAGGGAGTTAGTTGCGATTTATGTCATACTATTGTGGATACGAGGATGAAAATATCTCCCACTGGTCTTCCACAGAATGCATCTTTTGTAGTTGATCCGGGTGAAATAAAAAGAGGTCCTTATAAAGATTCAAAATCTACATATCACAAATCAGAATTTTCAGAATTACATACAAAATCAGAGTTTTGTGGTAGCTGTCATAATGTTTTTCATCCGGTTAGTAATTTTCATATAGAGAATACCTATACGGAATGGAAATTTTCTATATATGCACAGAAGGGGATCCAGTGTCAGGATTGTCATATGGTGCCTGTAGAAGTGGCAATACAAACTGCAAAAACACTGAAAAAGCCAGACAAACTACCTGGAAGGCCAAGCAATGTTGGTCCTATGAGAGATTATATGTATACTCACGAATTTGTGGGGGGAAACTCTGTAATTCCAAAAATCATGGGATCAGATAAGCACTCTGAAATAGCTATTAAAAGATTACAGAATGCGGCTTCACTGGATGTTCAGTTTAAAGGTGGTAAAAAGGGAGATTTATCAGAGATAATTGTTAAGGTTACAAATGAAACAGCAGGGCATAATTTACCTACAAGCTTGACTGAGGTTAGGGAAATGTGGCTTGAAGTCACTGTGACTGATGATAGGGGAAAAGTAATTTATAAATCAGGTGGTCTTGACAAAGATGGTAATGTAGATCCTTCAGCAGAGATGTTTAATGCTTATGCAGTTGATGAACAGGGGCATCATACAGTTAAACCCTGGGAAATAGCTCGTTTCGAATATAACAATACAATTCCACCAAAGGGCTCAAAGACAGTAAGGTATACAATACTTACTCCTAAAGATTCTAAAAACCTAAAAGTTGATGTGAAGCTTAATTATAGATCCTATCCTCAAGCTTTGGCAAACTTATTACTTGGAGCAAATGCTCCCAAGATACCGACAATATTAATGAGTAATAAAACTTTAAAAGTGGCTCTTAAGTAAAAAATGGGGCGTAAAGCCCCATTTAATTATTTTAGAGGTAAGAATGGCTATTCAATTTACAGATGATCTTAAAACATATATTGTTTCAATTGACGCTCAACATCAAGAATTATTCAGGGTTACAAATGAACTTTTAGAAGCTTGTAGAGAAGGTAAGGGAGTAGAAAGGATCAGCGAGGTAATTAATTTTCTTGATAACTATGTGAAAACACACTTTAAAAATGAAGAAAATTATATGCTCAAGTATAATTATCCTGGATATGATTTCCATAAAATTCAACACGAATTTTTTATTAAAAAAAGCATGGAGATGAAAGAATATTTAGATAAACATGGGGCAACTTTAAGCTTCACCATAAATGTTTCTAACACAATAGTAAATTGGCTAGTTAATCATATAAGGCAAGTGGACAGAGAAATGGCAAACTTTTTAAAAAGACAAACTAATTTTGAAGAATAGTCACATGCTACTTCCGTCTTCTCTATTTTCACCACTTTTATAATCTTTTTTCTTTAGTGTTGCATAACATTTTGCACACACTTTTAATTCTCTCCCTTCGTCACTAAAATATTTAAACTCCGCTTCATCCTCATTGAATTTATATCCACACAATTCACAAATTCTTTTCATAAATCCTCCAAATTTGCTTAATTTTATCTCTCTAAAATTGTATAATAATAATTTAAAAAAGTTAAGGAGAATATAATGGAAGTACCATTGCTTGATTTAAAGGCACAGTATAAAAAATTGAAAGCTGAAATTGAACCTTTATTATTGAAGATCGCGGAAGAGCAACGTTTTATTTTAAGCAAAGAAACCCAGGAGTTTGAGAAAAAAGTTGCTAATTATATTGGTGTACCCGATGCCGTTGGTGTTTCTTCAGGAACAGATGCAATTCTTGTATCTCTTATGGCATTGGGAATAGGTTATGGGGATAAGGTTGCAACCACTACATTTAGTTTTTTTGCCACTGCTGGATGTATTGCAAGGGTAGGTGCAACACCCCTTTTTTGTGATATAGATGAAGATACTTTCAATATAGACTGCAATAAACTTGAAGATATTTTAAAAAAAGAAAAAATTAAGGCAGTAATACCAGTGCATCTTTTTGGTCAGGTGTGTGATATGGATGCTCTGTTAGATTTAAAGAAAAAATATGATTTTTATATAATTGAAGATGCTGCTCAGTCAATTGGTGCCCAATACAAAGATGGAAAACAAGCTGGTACTTTTGGTGATTATGGCTGTTTTTCCTTTTTCCCAAGTAAAAACTTAGGGTGCTTTGGAGATGGAGGACTTGTTGTATCAAAGGATTTAGATAAAAATGAAAAAATAAGAATTTTACGCAATCATGGTGGAAAAGTTAAGTATTATCATGATATTATAGGCGGAAACTTCAGGCTTGATAACCTTCAAGCTGCAGTTTTGTTGGTGAAACTTAAGTATTTAGATGAATGGCATGAAATGAGGCAGAAGAATGCTGAAAAATATGAGCTTCTTTTTGCAAAAAGAGACTTAATTGAGTTTGTTAAGCCACCAGTGAAAGTTTATAAGGATTCTGGTGTTAAAAACTATCACATTTTTAACCAATTTGTTATTAGAG
>CALINM010000159.1 GCA_938045315.1 uncultured bacterium
TGAGAGATGCAAAGAAGAAGAATTTTTAAGGAGTGTTGGAGACAAATATTTTACCAGGCATCTTGATAAAAACTATAGATCGGGAGAGTTTATACTTAAATATGTGAAAAATATTTTTGAAAATGCCAGAGATAGATATATAGATTATGGCGAAAGCGGTCTTTTTGGTGATTGGTCAATTGAAGTAGAAAAAATTGATAGGGGCTATGTAAATGCCAGAATTGTATATAATGAAAAAAATAATGAAGAAACAAAGGAAAAAGAAGAGGTTTTAAAAATTTTAGATAATTGTATAAAAAGGGGATATACTTTTAGAGATATAACAATTCTTGCTAATAAAAATAAACATATTGTTGAGATTTCATCATGGTTAAATAATGCAAATATCCCTTTTATTTCTTATAGCAGCCTTGATATAAGGAAAAGAAAGGTTATAAGGGAATTAATTTATCTTCTTAAATTTTTAGACGCTCCTAAAGATAATCTTAGTTTATCAATGTTTTTATTAGGAGATATTTTTGCAAAAATTGCAGACAAAGAAAAAATAAAAGAATTTCTCTTTAATAAGAAAAATAGTAACTTTCTTTACAAGGATTTTGAAAAGGAGTTTCCCCATTTATGGGATACTTATTTTGACAAACCCTTTAAATATGTAGGTTATTTGCCCCTTTATGAACTTTTATGTTTTCTAATAAGGGGGTTCAAAGTTAAAGATAATTTTAATGATGAAAGTGGTGCAATAGCAAAATTACTTGAGGTTATAAAAGATCTGGAAGGGAAAGGAAAAAACTCACTCAAAGAGTTTTTAGATTTTGTACAGAATAAAGTTGAGAATGAATATGAATCTTTAAATGTTTTTGAGTTATCAATTCCAGAAAATTTTGATGGTGTTAAACTAATGACCGTACATAAGGCGAAAGGGTTATCAGCAAAGGTACTAATATATGTTGTCTATCCTCTCAATAATACAATGGATAGTTTGAAGATTTATGAAGATGATGAGAGTCAGAGCATTACTGTTTTAAAAATCAATAAAAAATTTGTGCCCTTGCAAGATAAATACAAAGAGATCGAGAGAAAAGGGAAAATTAATGATCTAAATAGTTTTTACGTTGGTCTGACAAGGGCTGAAGAAGAATTATATATAATTGGTATAGGCGAAGATAAGGGTAAAAATGAAAGGGAAGAAAAAAGGTATCATAAAAGCTTCCCGGTGGATTTGATCCTTGAGGGTGAATTTGGGAAAAAACCTGGTATTATTGAAAAAGAAAAGTGTATAAAGGATGATCAAGAATCAGTTGAGCTTGTTTTATCGGATAATATCAATATCCATAGCTTGGCATACACAAAGCTTAATGTGGAGGAGAGAAGGAGAGGGGAATACATACATTTAATTTTATCAGAAGTTTATACATCTGAAGATTTTAAAAAAGTACCGGAAATAACAAAAAAATTTAACTATATATACAAAGAGTTTGATATAGTAGAAGTTTCGAATGAGGTTCTGGAATTTATTAATCATAAAAATATTAAACCCTTTTTTGATGTGCATAAAGAGCAAGTATCTTTAGAGAAAAATTTTGTAGATGAACATGGATTGTTGAGAATTGATAGATTAATTTTCTATGATAATGAAGTTATTATCGTTGATTTTAAAACAAAGAGTTGGGAAAGAAGTGACAAAAAACAATTAGAACGCTACGCAAAGGCAATTAAAGAAATTTATAATAAAAAAGTATCTTGCTACATTCTGTTGATCGATAATAAAGAGGTTATAAGAGTTTATGAATGTTGAGGTAATAAATTCAGGTGAGGACATTTTCCCGATAATTTTGGATAAACTTATTTATCATGGTGTTGATTTTTCAAAAAATCTTGTTGTATTCCCCGGAAAAAGGCCTTCTTATTTCCTTATTGATAGATTAAAAAAATTGATTAAGAGTTCTTTTGTGCCTCCCCATGTTGTTTCCATAGACGAATTTGTTGATTTTTGCTATGAAAAAGAGCTGGGTATTTTTGATGAGAAGATAGACGCCTTATCGGGTTGTAAAATAATTAAGGATATTTTAAACGGAGAAAACTTATATAATAAAAAAATAGAAGATTCTATCTTTTTTTTCCCCATAGGCATTAAAATTTTTTCTACCCTCGAAGAGCTTCTCATAGAAGGCGTATCAGAACAAAGATTGAAGCATCAGGATTATTGGTTTGAGATTGTCCAGCAATATTCCAATAATGATGAATCAGATGATTTTCAAAATTTGTTATCCAGAAATTTTAGTAAAATTTCAGATATTTATATTAAATTTTATGATGAAATAAGAAAGAAAAATCTTTCTACCCGCTCGAGTAGATATAAGAAAATTGCTGAAAGTGATATTAAACTTGATCAATATGAAAGGTTAATCTTTGCTGGTTTTTTTGCATTGACAGAATGGGAAAGAAAAATTTTTCAAAAATTTATGGATGATAAAAGGGCCATTACAATATTTCAGGGGGAGACTGCAAAAAAATATGCCTTACATAAGGTTTATGAACCAATATCTTTTGATATTGACAAAGTTGAACTATACGAGTGCCCTGATAAACTCTCAGAAGTTTTTAAGGTTTCTGATTTAATAAAAAAAGAACTGGAAGATAAAAAGGGTAAAGAAAGCTTTTTAATAATTTCTCCATCCTCAGATAACATTATTCCACTTATAAATAGTCTAACTCTACCCATGGAAGATTATAATATATCACTTGGTTATCCACTTATAAGAACACCAATTTTTTCCTTTATAAAACATCTTTTTGACATTTTGAAAACGATGAAAGAAAATAAGGTTTATATACCTGATTATCTTAAGTTTATACTTCATCCTTATACAAAGAATATTTATTTAAAAGGTTCTGCAGAACGGGCAAGAGTTTTTTTTCATAATCTGGAAGAAAAACTTCAAAAAGAGAATTATATAAACTATA
>CALINM010000160.1 GCA_938045315.1 uncultured bacterium
TCCATTATCTGGGTTAACTGCAAATTGTATATTTGAACCTCCGGTATCAACCCCTATCTCACGTATAATCGCAATTGCTGCATCGCGCATTATCTGATATTCCCTGTCAGAGAGTGTCTGGGCAGGAGCAACAGTTATGGAATCACCTGTATGCACACCCATAGGATCAAAATTTTCAATGGAACAAATAATAACAACATTATCTTTCTTATCTCGCATAACTTCCAGTTCATATTCTTTCCAGCCAATTACTGATTCTTCAATCAAAACTTTTCCCACCGGAGAATCTTTAAGTCCATTAAAAACCTTTTCTTCAAATTCTTCTATATTGTATGCTATTCCTCCGCCGGTTCCGCCAAGCGTAAAAGCAGGTCTTATAATTACAGGAAAATTTATTTTTTTAAGTATATCCTTTGCTTGTTCAATTGATGTTACATATTCTGAAAAAGGGACATCAAGTCCTATTTTTTGCATTGCTTTTTTAAATAATAATCTATCTTCTGCTTTTTTTATTGCTTCAAAATCAGCTCCTATAAGTTCTATTTTATATTTATGTATTATTCCTTTTTCGTAAAGTTCCATAGCAAGATTAAGTCCTGTCTGTCCACCTACTGTTGGTAATATTGCATCAGGTCCTTCTTTTTCAATTATACTCGTGAGGATCTCTGCATTAAGCGGCTCAATATAAGTAGCATCTGCAAATTCATGATCGGTCATAATCGTTGCAGGGTTTGAATTTACCAGTATTACTTTATAACCTTCTTCCTTTAATGCCTTGCATGCTTGGGTTCCGGAATAATCAAATTCACATGCCTGCCCTATTACAATAGGACCGGAACCAATCAGTAATATTTTTTTCAAATCATTTCTTTTTGGCATTTATTTCCATGTCTCCATATTTTTTATAAATTTTGCAAAAACATATCTTGCATCATGTGGTCCTGCAGATGCTTCCGGATGGTATTGCACTGAATATGCTTTTATTTCAGGCACTTCCAGTCCTTCCACTGTTTTATCATTTAAATTTATATGAGTTATCCTGACATTATATTTTGATTTTTTTAATGAATCAGCATCAACTGCAAACCCATGATTCTGGACTGTTATATCTACCTTTTTTGTCTGCAAATCAATAACCGGCTGGTTTGCTCCCCGATGACCGAATTTCATCTTATATGTCTTACCGCCAAGTGCAAGCGCAAGGAATTGGTGACCAAAACAAATACCAAATATAGGTTTATATCCCAGCAGTTTTTTCAATGTCTCATAAATATACGGTGCTCCTTGTGGATCCCCGGGACCATTTGACAGAAATATACCATCAGGGTTTAGTTCTTTTATTCTTTTTTCGTCTGTCCAGGCAGGCACAACTGTGACATTACAATTCAATTCTGCGAATATCCTTAATATTTCGTGTTTCATACCGTAATCAAAAGCAACTACTTTGTATTTCTTACGATTAACAAAAATTTTTAAAAATCTGTCTTCATTGGATGAAATTTTAAGACGTGGCAGTTTTTTTTCTATATCCCATTTAAATTCCTTTTTTGTTGAAACATATTGAACAAGATCCTTGCCCACTATGGACTCAGAATCTCTTACTTTTTTTAACAACGAATTATAATCCAAATCAATTGTTGATAAAACCGCTCTCATTGCACCAAAATCTCTTATATGCTTTGTTAAAGCACGTGTATCTATGCCTTCTATGGCAGGTATGTTACTTTTTATAAGGTACGATGTAAGTGCTCCTTTTGCCCTCCAGTTACTCGGGGTCTTACACATTTCTTTGACAACAAATCCCTCAACCCACGGCTTTATTGATTCGGTATCTTCTAAGTTAAATCCATAATTACCTATCTCTGGATATGTCATAACTACTATTTGCCCTTTGTAAGAAGGGTCAGTTAAGACCTCCTGATAACCCATCATAGATGTATTAAAAACAATTTCTCCAAAGCGCTCGCCTTTGGCACCCGCTGATATTCCTTCAAAATATGTTCCATCTTCCAAAACAAGGATCGCTCTTGAATTTTTTTTAGACGTCCTATCTTTTTTCATTTATTTTCCTTAATTTAATTAATAAATCCCCCGCATTTGTAATGCAGGGGATTATTTTACTATACAAAACTTCGTATACTTTAAAATCATTTAATAATAAATGATTTTTTTAATTTTTATTCTTGTTAAAAAATTTATTTTGTTTTCACAAAACGAATTATCTGAAGCAATTCTTTGGCCTCTTTACTATTTCATACATGCCGATACAAACTATGCTATTTTCTGTTATTAACTTTAACCTTTTTTATTTTTTTTTGCTCCTGCTGATTTTTTTTTATTATCTCTCTTTACACTCCATTTACCTTTCAAGACCTCAAGCGCATCTTTCCTGTATGCGTCCATTACATAAGGTATTTTTGTAACATCCTCACACTCTCTTGTTAAAGACATCAATTCATTTCTTGTTATAGATGCTATATTGAAGCAACGTACACCAGCCATTAATTGTTGTAAACCAACCTTTATTTTATCTGCAAAACTGTAAATACCAATAGCGCCCAGAGGTATATTCTTTATCTCTTTTGTGCCGACAAGTTTTTTCACTGCTTCGTAATTTACAAAAATTTCCTCAACAGTAGTTCCAAATTCACTCACTGTTTTCGGTAGTTTGTTTTCCTTTATCCATTTGTCAATATTTTTACCTACCATACCAGGTATCATTAAAGCGCGACCCATACATACTGCTTTCACATAAGGTGCACCAAGCGCGATTGCCTTAAATACACCAGATTCTTCTGAGAAACCTCCTGCAAATGCAAGGTCAGGAACTTTTTTCCCCTCTTTCCTTAAAATTTCTGCAAATTCATAAGCAGCAGAATGCAGGTATAATGAAGGAACTCCCCATTCTTCCATCATTCCCCATGGGCTCATTCCGGTTCCACCTGGTGCTCCATCAATTGTTATTAAATCTATCTCTGCATTGGAACCCCATGCAATTGCCATTGCAAGTTCTCTTAATGAATATGCTCCTGTTTTTAAGGTAATTCTTTTGTATCCTAATTTACGTAATCTTTTTACTTCTGCATAAAAACTTTCCTCGTCTACAAATCCTAACCTACTGTGTCTTTCAAACTCTTTCAATGCACCATCTTTAAATGCTGCCTGATTTACAGGATCTGAAGGATCCGGCGTCACGATATAACCACGGCGTTGTAATTCAAGTGCACGCTCAAGATTTTTTACTTTTATTTCACCACCTATACATTTAGCACCCTGCCCCCATTTAAGTTCAATAGTATCCAAACCATGTTTATCAATAAGATACTCTGCAACGCCAAAACGCGTATCTTCTACGTTCATCTGAACAAGTATTTCTCCCATTCCACTTACGTCTTTATACCTTTTGTATGTATCTATTCTTCTATCCATTTCTGGAGATTTTTTTATTTTCTTATTTGAATCTAATTCAAGACCCGGATCTATTCCGCATACATTCTCACCACAAACAATTGTAATTCCTGTAATTGCAGCTCCAACAGCAAAATGTTCCCAGTTTACCCTTGCAATTTCAGTTGAACCAAGTGCTCCTGTAAAAATCGGCAATGCCATTTTTCTTTTTATCTTCCAGCCATACTCCGTCTGTGTGTTTACATTTGGAAATCTTGCATTATCAGGATTGCCTTCCATTCCCTGTGGCAATCCTACTGCACCCAGCGCATAACCCTGAATATTTAAATGTGAGTAATCAACAGGGTAATTTTTATCAGCTCCCGCAGTAACTTCTCCAAATGGTCCTGGATAAATAAGTTCTCTGCCTCTAAAAGTCGCTTTAAAAATTTCACAATTTCCTGTGCATCCATCAATACATCTTGAACAGATCCCACTCATTGGAACAACGCTTTTTGATCTGTTAAATGTTCTTGTTGCATCATTTGCATTCGGTTGTCTTAAATTCATCCTTCTCCTCCTTTAAAATAATTTTGTTTTTTTTCCCGGAACACCATTGCACCGGACTTGAAGATTTTTTTATTTACCGGAAACATCTTTGCCACCGGATTTTTTTTTATTAATTTCCATGGTTAAAATTATTGCCTCTGCTATTTCTTTTAATGGCTTGCATAAATCCATAGCTTTTTTTCTCATTGTGGTATATGCTTCCTCTTCTGTCATATTATTAAATTTCATCAGTATGCCTTTGGCCCGCTCAATTATTTTTCTTGTTTCTAGTGCATCTTTTACTTTTATTGTTTCTTCTTCCAGTTTTGCATTTCCTATAGCAACAGCTGCAAGGTTTGCAACAGAAGTAAGCATTTTTATTTCGTCCTCAGTAAATATGTGTTCTGTTACCGTATAAACATTTATTACACCAGTTGTTTTTGTTTTATATATCATTGGCACGGCAAGCATTGATTTTAGACCTTCCCTTCTTGCAATCTCAGGATATTTGTAACTTGGCTCTTTTGTAACATCAATAGCGCTTATAGGCCTTTTCTCTTTTACTGCCCTACCACTTAATGACTGTCCTATCTTTAAATTTGGTTTGTTTCTGTATTCATTGCTCAATGACTGTGTTGCTTTTATTATAAGTTCCTGTTTTTCTTCGTCATAAAGCATCACAGAACATATTTTATATTCCATAACCTCAGCGATCAAATGAACAATAATTTTTAAAATTTCATCTACATTTTTTTCTGTAGCCATCATTTGTGTAATATTTATTAATGTTTCTATCTGTTTTTTTATCTTTTCTTTTTCAAAAGCCTGCCTTGTATTGGAAAACGAAGGCGCAAGCAATGAAGACACGGCAAAAACAAGATTGGCTTGTTGTTCATTATATGCTTTGTTTTCTGTCCCTGCAATCATAACACCTACAAGTTCCCCAACATTAATAATTGGAGACACAATATAAAAAATATTACTACTGAGTTGTAGTTTCTTAAGCAAAGTGAATAATTCTTCGTTTTTGTTTGATAAAGGTTTTTTTATTTTCAAAATCTCCTGTTTTTCATTAATATCCAATACTATTTCTTGTGGGATTGTGATTTTTCTATCAGATACCTTTTTTATAAGACACTTGAGTAAATTATCTTCTAAAATATAAACAACAAATATGGAACATTTAAATTCTTTTACTATTAATTCTAATGAATTTGTCAGAATATCTGTTACTGAACTTCCTAATGCTATTAAGTTAATAATACTAGTAAGTATTTTATTTTCTTGCTTTATAATATTTTCTTTTATCTTTTTTGTAGTTTCTTTTCTAAATTTGGGTTTCATTCTTTAACCCCATTTCTTACAAACAAAAAATCTTTAAAATAAAATAATATTTTTGTATTTTTGCTAACATTTACTATTTTTAATTTAAAAAAGCATAAAAAAACCACTTGGTTTAAATTTCATTTAACAATAGTATTCAAGCATTATTAAATTTTAAAAAATTATATATTATTCAAATCAAAAGTCAAGTTTTTCCATAAAAAACGCATTAGCAATAGTTTTTTACGAAAAAACAAACTGTTTTCATTATTTTTATTTAACAAATTTTCATTTTTATAATGCATTATTTTATTAATCTGTTTTTTTATTTTAAATAAAACAAAAGTTTTGTTTTAGATATTTTATTTCTTTAATAATATCTCTCCTGAAAATCGTAATTTTCTATCTTGATTTTCAGGTTATTAAAAACTCATTTACTTTAACTGCCGCGTTTCTTCCTTCCGAAATTGCCCACACCACAAGAGAAGGGCCTCTTCCTGCATCGCCTGCTATAAAAACCTTTTCATTTGTCGTTCTGTAATTATTATCTCTCTGGATATTGCCGCGCGCGTCTGTTTTTAATCCGTATTTTTCCATGAGTGCGTTTTTCTCAACTCCTGCAAATCCCATAGATAAAATCACCATATCAGCGTTTATTTCAAAATCAGTCCCGGGGATTTCTTTGAATTGCGGTGCTGGATTTTTTATAAATTCACATCTTGCACATTTTATTTTTGATATTTTTCCGTCTTTACCAATAAATTCTTTTGTTATAATTGACCACTTTCTTTCTACTTTTCCTTCTTCATGACTTGATGAAACTTTAAACACAAAAGGATAATAAGGCCATGGTTGATTAAGAGGTCGGTTTTTGGGCGGTTCCGGCATTATCTCTATCTGCACAACACATTTTGCTTTCT
>CALINM010000161.1 GCA_938045315.1 uncultured bacterium
ATAAAAAATAAGCAAAGATTCTTCCTTTACCAAAGAAATTTTTTCTTCTAACTCATTAAAAATACCTTGCTTCCCATGTTGTAAAGCTAAAAATATATATCTTAGGTCTGATAAAATGATGTTATTAAATGTTAACTGTTCAAGGCTTTCATAATCATGATTAAAAACCTTATCGTAGAAAATGCAAAATTCATCAATCAAATATAATTTCTTCTCCATATTATTTTTACAAAAAGAGTGTTTATTTATAAAACTATAATAAAATAGCTCCTTAGAATCTTCGTCTAACTCCTCTATGTTTAATTCGAAAAATATATAAGGGAATGAATCCATAAAAAATTTTTCATAATTAATGAAAAAATCATACAAAGGTGTATCTTCATATTTTATGTCCCTGATTGTGGGATATATTTCATCCTCTCCAGATGAAATAATGGGCAACAAAAGGAATAAAAAAAATACGCTTAATCTAATCTTTATCATCCACAATCATCACCTTTAAAATTTCAGCACCAGATAAAAAAATTAGAGAACTATAAAAACTCCAAGTAATAAATATTATGAAAATGCTCATTGAACCATATATTAAGTTATAAGTAGGGATGTAATTTACATACCATGAAAAGGCTCTAACAGCCAAAAACCACATAGTAACTACATAAATAGAAGCTAAAAAAGTTTTTTTTGCATGCACCCTTATGGGGGCAAAAAAATAGAAAATATAAAAAACTAATAAAATCTGTAAAAAAAAGGGGACAATTGGAAGAACATACTTACTATACTTAATAAGGGGTTTTAAAAAAAGATAGCTTTCTTTTTGAGATATATTCTTAAAAAAAACAATTGCCATATCAAACAAAAGATATACAAAAACCAAAAAAGCAAGAAATAAAATTGAACAAGCATAAATAAATATGTTTTTTATACTTCCTCTTCTCTTTTTAGAAAAATCCTTAAAAATGCTCATCAAACTTTTATCTATAGCATTAAAAATCATAGTTCCACTAAAAAAAAGTATTATGATACTTAAGATATTTAAACTATAGCTCGTTTTTACAAAGAGACCTGTTAATTTCAGCCAGGTCTCATAAGTTAAATTTGGTGTATAATGGGATATTATGGTATAAACCTTTTTAATTACCTTTGTATCAGAGCCAGTTATAAATCCTAATATGTTAGATATTAAAAAAACGATGGGTAACGCTGATAAAACAGAAAAATAAGCGATAGAAGCTGAGTTATTTAAGCAATCATCTTTAATAAAATTAATAAAAAAAAGTTTTACTTTTTTCTTAAAATTCATAATTTTATTGAACCAATTAGATCATAGATATTCAAATTTTTTTTGATAAGATAGTCTTTTAAATCTTTTATCAAATCCCACAATATGCATGGATTAGTGAAATTTGCAGTTCCCACCTGAACTGCCTTTGCTCCAACAATTAAATATTCCAGAACATCTTCTATATTAAAGATACCACCACTTGCAATTATTGGTATATTAACTTCTCTAACACAACAAAATACATGATATAAAGTTATTGGCTTTATCGCAGGACCAGAATAACCACCAAAAATATTTCCTAAAGCTGGCTTTTGCGTTTCAATATCCACTTTCATCCCTGTATATGTATTTGCTATAACAATGGCCGATGCACCAGCATTTTCAGCGGCTTTTGCAATAGAAACTATATTCCCGGTATTTGGAGTAAGCTTGACCCATAGGTCTTTTTTAGTAACTTTTTTAACATTTCTTACAAGAGAATAAATCACATGAGGATCAGTACCAAAACATATACCACCCTCTTTAATGTTAGGGCAGGAGATATTCATCTCCAAACAACTAACAACATTATGTTCATCAAGAATTTTTGAAACTTCTATGTATTCTTCGAAAGAATTTCCAAAAAAATTAACAACTATATTTGTTTTATAAGCCTTTAATTGATTTAAAATATCAGTAAATTTATCAATTCCCACATTCTCTAAACCAATTGAGTTTAACATCCCCGATGGCAATTCATATATTCTTGGAGGTTTATTACCTACTTTAGGTTTTAAAGAAACACCTTTTGTAACTACCGCACCTAATTCTGATAAATCCCCAAAATCTTCATATTCCAGTCCTGAACCAAAAGTTCCTGAAGCAGGCATAAAGGGATTTTTTAAAAATAAATTTCCAATTTTTATTTCCAGCATTACTTTATTCCCCAAAAATATCTTTTAATTTAAAAACAGGACCATCACTACAAACCTTAACCATGCCCTTAGGTGTTTCTATGGCACATCCAAGACATACTCCAAAACCACATGCCATATGTGTTTCAAAAGAACCATATATTTCTATATTTTTTACTTCCCTTTCGATTTCCCATAATCTTTTTAAAAAACCTCGAGGACCGCAAGCAACTACAGTTACTTTATCTTTTTCATTAATTATACATTGGTAAAAAAATTCCGTTATGAACCCTTTTTCTCCATAACTACCATCATCTGTAGAAATTAAAGCACCTTTATCCAATAAACTTCTCAGGAAATAAACTTCATCCTTATTTTTAAAACCCACAAAAACTTTTTTATATCTTCCTTTAATAATACTTTCATAAAGTGGAACTAATCCAAGACCACCAGCTATGCAGAACATATCTTTTTTATCAGGAAAACTATTTCCAAGAGGTCCCCAGAGTTTAACAGAATATGGAAGTGGTCTTGTGGCAAGCAAATTTGTAGCTAAACCTACCACTTTAAAAATTAGCTCTAAAACTCTTTCTTTTGCTTTAAAAATACTAAAAGGCCTGGGCAACAACGGTCTAGACTCTTCTTTTAGGTGTAACATTACAAAATTACCATATTTATAACTGGAAAATTCCTTATTCAACTCAATCTCAACATGATAAATGTTATCAGATAATTTTTTTCTACCGATAATAATCCCTTCGAAAAGACTTTTTCTACTTTCGATCATCCCCTTTCTCCCGCCACATAATTATTGCATCTTCATTCGTGTCCTGATAATATTTTTTTCTCACACCCTTAGGTAAAAAACAGAATTTCTTATAAAACTCTATAGCATCCTTATTACTTGCTCTAACTTCAAGTGTAAACTTACAACAATTCCTTTTTTCCGCTTCCGCAAAGAGTCCTTCCATCAACGCCCTCCCAATTCCTATACCTCTTGATTCAGGTTCAACTGCAAGAGTAAGAATATGAATCTCTGGTGGTATCTGCCAAGAAAGCAAAAAACCACAAATTCTACCGTTATACTTAGCTACTAAATTCAAAGATAATGGAAAGGTCAACTCTTCCCTTATCAATTCCTTTGTCCATGGTGTTTTAAAAGAAGATTTCTCTATCCTATATATTTCTTCGAGGTCATCTAGTGTTGCAATGTCAATATATATTAGTTCCACATTTTCCCCTGATAAATGTCTTTACTTTCCATGTAATTCTTTATGTCCCTTAGAACACCGGCTTTATCTTCAGACCATTTAGGCGCTATTAATTCACCCCTATGGGCATCTCCTGTTAACCTATGTATAACAATATCTTTTCTTAAATGTTCTAAAAATGTGCAAACTAATTCAATATATTTTTCCCTCTCAATAGGTACAAAATTTCCCTTTTCATATTCCTTCTCTAAAGGAGAGTTCTTAGCAACATACAATAGATGAATTTTGACACCATTTATTTTTTCATATGATAAAAACCTTGCAAGTTTTATCATATCTTCTTTATTCTGTCCCATAAAACCTATTATAATATGGACTACAATATTAAAATCATATTTACTTGCTCTCTTAAGCACATCTGAAAAATCTTTAACAGTATGCCCTCTATTGATCCATTTTAATAAATTCTCATCAATAGTCTGGAGCCCCAATTCTAAAAAAACCTTGTAATTTTTCGTGTATTCATTTAATAAATCCAAAACTTCCTGGGATAAACAATCTGGTCTGGTACCAATCGATAATCCCACTATTTCTTTAAATTTTTTTATGATAGACCAGTTTTTCTCTAAAACTGAAATGGGTGCAAATGTATTGGTATAAGATTGAAAATAGGCAATATAACCACCTATATTTTTATATTTTCTTTTAAGCCCCTCAATTCCCATACTTATCTGTTCTTCAATACTAAAACCTTTTGAAAATAACCCATTACCAGAACCTCTATCATTACAATAAATGCAACCATCACCATTTATTCTATTAGGACAGGTAAGTCCAGAGTCTATAGTAATTTTATATATTCTAGCCCCAAAAAGTTCTTTCAAATACGATGAAAGGTCATTATAAAGCTTTTTTTTCATTTCCATTATCTTTATCTTTATTATAAAATAATCAGGTTAATATAACAAGAAAATGGAGTTATATCTTGTCAGAAAATCAATTCGATGTAATTGTTATTGGCGCTGGACATGCGGGATGTGAAGCTGCTTTTGCATCTGCAAAATTAGGTAAAAAGACCCTTCTTTGCACAATTAACCTTGACAATATAGCCCTTATGCCCTGCGCACCTGCAGTAGGTGGTGTAGGGAAAGGTCATATTGTTAGAGAAGTAGATGCCCTTGGGGGATTGATAGGTCTTATTACTGATAGGTGTGCAATACAATATAAAACATTAAACACTTCTAAGGGAATAGCAGTACAATCCACAAGAGCCCAGGTCGATAAACATAGATATAAATGGGAAATGAGAAAATATTTAGAAAAGGTAGAAAATCTCTATCTAAGACAGGCTCTTATTACCAGAATTAATGTAAAAAATGGAAAAGTTGAATCAGTTGTTGACCATTTTGGATTTATTTTTTACACAAAGGCTTTAATTATCACTGCAGGAACTTTCTTATCCGGATTAATACACATTGGAAATCAGACCTATCCGGCAGGTCGAGCTGGTGAATTCCCAGCTATGGAACTCTCTAACTGTTTGAGAGAACTGGGGTTTAAATTGGGAAGATTTAAAACAGGAACTGGACCTCGATTTAAAAAATCTTCAATAGATTTTTCAAAAATGGATATTAGGCCTGGTGATGGAAAACCAAGATATTTTTCAAGAAGAACCTCAAATTTGCCCTATAATGAGTTTCCCTGCTATGTAACATACACAAACGAAATAACTCACAATTTAATACTTGATAATTTAAAACACTCAGCATTATATAGCGGACAGATAAAAGGCACACCTGTTCGATATTGTCCTTCTCTTGAATATAAAGTGGTTAAATTTCGTGATAAAGAAAGACATCAAGTTATTTTAGAACCAGAAGGTGTTGATACTGATGAGATTTATGTATCTGGACTTGGCAATAGCATGCCCCCAGAAATTCAAGAAAAAATATTTAGATCACCAAAGGGATTAGAAAATGTTGTTATTCTGCGGCCTGCATATGCAATTGAATATGATTATTTAGAACCCCATCAATTAAAACACACCCTCGAATCAAAAGAAATTAATGGTTTATACTTTGCGGGACAGATTAATGGAACAACTGGATATGAAGAAGCTGCTGGACAGGGAATAATTGCTGGTATAAACGCTGCCCTTAAAATTGATGATAAAGAACCATTTATAATTAGTAGAGATGAAGGCTATATTGGTGTAATGATAGATGATTTAGTTACAAAAGGTACTGATGAACCATATAGAATTTTTACATCAAGAGCTGAATTCAGACTTAATTTAAGAGAAGACAATGTTTATTTCAGACTTTCAGAAAAAGCATATAAATTAGGTTTAATTGATGAACATTTAATGAGTGAAATCGAAAAAGAATTAAAATTCACTAAAGAGCTAACAAATTACATTGTTAATAAAAAGATTTTTGATGAAAATAAAAAAGAAACAACTACCTTGGAAACACTAATTAGAAGAGAAAACATAAGTTTATATGAATTCCCTGAAATAGTTTCTATGTATCCTGAAAATGTTATCAGATATGTTGAAATAGAAACAAAATATAAAGGCTATCTTGAAAGGCAAAGAAGGGAAGCAGAAAAAATAAAACATTTAGAGTATATAAAAATCCCCGACAATATGGATTACAATATATCCGGCATATCAAGGGAAATCAGAGAAAAACTTAATAGAATTAAACCAGTTAATTTAGCTCAGGCTTCCCGTATCCCCGGTATTACACCCTCAGCAATAGCATTATTGATGATTTACATAAAAAAAAATGAAGAACAATATAAGGAGGTTATATAGTGATACCAAGATATACAAGAGCTGAGATGGCAAAAATATGGGATCAGGAAAATAAATATAAAATATGGTTAGAA
>CALINM010000162.1 GCA_938045315.1 uncultured bacterium
TATTGGTGATAATGGTATATAGTGGTTATTGTCTTAGTCATTCGGGGTTGGAAAATAACCAATCGCTATACTTATAATTGCATGGATAGTTACGATACTTTTAAAGGAGTTTATAGACTCTGCAGTAATTTTTGCTGTGGTTATAATAAATGCCATAATCGGATATTTACAGGAATACAAAGCTGAAGAAAGCGTTAGGGCACTCAAAAAAATGACGACCTCAAAGGCAAAGGTAATTAGAGATGGAAGAGAAAAGGAGATTAATAGTGAGGAACTGGTACCGGGTGATATTGTTTTGCTTTCATCGGGGACAAAAGTTCCAGCAGATATAAGACTTATCCACACAATTGAGTTTAAAATTGATGAGGCGATGCTAACGGGGGAGTCACTACCAGTAGAAAAGACACATCATACTTTGAAAGAATTAAATTTAACTTATGGTGACCAGATAAATATGGCTTTTATGGGTACAATTGTGGTTAGTGGTAGAGCCAAGGGTGTTGTGGTTGCAACAGGTAGTAATACTGTTCTAGGGAAAATAGCAACTGGCATTAAAGATGTTGGTACTGTAAAGGCACCACTACAGGATAAAATACATAACTTTGCAAAAAACATTGGTTATTTAGTACTTATAGCATCTTTAATGCTTTTCTTTATCGGGCTTTATATAGGTCAAGGTGCTAAAGAAATGTTTATGACAACTGTTGCTGCTGCTGTAGCAACAATCCCTGAGGGGCTTCCTATTGTAGTGACTGTCGCTTTAGCTGTGGGAGTAGCAAGAATGGCAAGACAAAATGCAATAGTAAGAAATCTTCCCGCCGTTGAAACCTTAGGAAGCACAACAGTAATATGTTCGGATAAGACTGGTACACTTACCAAGAATGAGATGACAGTGAAATTAATTTTCGATGGTAGAAAGGTTTATGAAGTAGAAGGGGTAGGTTACGATCCACGGGGAAGAATTCTCCATGATGGATTGCCTATTGATGAAAAAGAAAAGAAAAACCTTAATATGTTACTTCGCATAGGCCTTTTATGTAACGAGTCGAGTGTTTATGAGGAAGAGGGTCATTATAAAGTTGAAGGTGATCCTACTGAGGGTGCGTTGATTATCTCTGCAATGAAATTAGGGCTTATTCCAGAGGAAGAAAAAAATAAGTATGAACAAATATCAATTATACCCTTTGAATCAGAGAGGGGGTATATGGCAACCCTTCATAAACATGGGGCTAAGAAATATATATTTCTGAAAGGAGCACCTGAAAAGGTGCTTGATATGTGTGTTAAATCTGTTGATGATAATAATTTAGACATAAAGGGTATACTGCAAATAGCAACAGATTTTGCTAAAGAGGGATTAAGGGTTTTAGCTTTTGCATATAGAGAAGTTTCAAACGATCTGGAGGAGCTAACATGCAAAGAACTGGAAAAATGTAATATTCCCGATGGCTTAATATTTGCAGGCCTTCAGGGTATGATAGATCCTCCAAGACCTGAAGCGATAGAAGCAATTGAAGGATGTAAAAATGCAGGGATAAGGGTGGTAATGATTACAGGAGATCATGCAATAACTGCTCTTGCAATTGCCAGGCAACTGGGAATTGAAAATGAAAATGGATTAGTTATAACAGGCAAAGAATTAGAAAAAATTAGTGATCATGAACTTTTTGAAAAAGTTAAAAAAATATCAGTTTATGCAAGGGTATCACCTCAGCATAAGCTAAGAATAGTCGAACAACTTAAAAAACATGGTGAGATTGTTGCTGTTACTGGAGATGGTGTTAATGATGCACCAGCTTTAAAATCAGCCCATATTGGAGTTGCTATGGGTAAAAGCGGAACTGACGTAGCTAAAGAGGCAGCGGATATGGTTCTAACAGATGATAACTTTGCAAGCATTTTTAATGCTGTTAAAGAAGGAAGAATTGTTTTTGATAACATAAGAAAAGTAACTTTTTTTCTGATTCCCACCGGGATAGCCGCAATTCTTTCGATAATTATTGCTATAGTTATGGGTGTACCTATACCTTATATTCCCTCTCAACTACTATGGATAAATATTGTGACAAATGGTTTGCAAGATGTGGCTTTAGCATTTGAGCCAGGAGAAAAAGATATTATTAGAAGGCCACCAAGAAATCCCAATGAAGGGATAATGTCGAAATTACTTTTAAAAAGAACTGTTGTTATAAGTTTACTTATTGCAGCTGGGGTTATGTATAATTTTGTAAATGCTTTAAATGCTGGTAATTCATTGGAAAAGGCAAGAACAGTTGCAGTAACAACTATGGTTTTTTTCCAGTTTTTTCAAGCTTGGAATTCAAGATCTGAACTTGAGTCCATATTCAGGATAAGTCCCATGAGTAATCCATTTTTGTTCTTTAGCATGATTGCTGCAATTTTTGCCCAGTTAGCAGTGCTTTATGTTCCTTTTTTGCAGTGGGTGTTCAGGACAGAACCCATATCAGTTAATGAATGGATACAAGTTTTATTTGTTTCATGTACTGTTATTATTGTTGTGGAATTGTCAAAATGGTCTATGAGATCAAAGAAATAAAAGTTTTATGCTATTAAATATGATTAATTTTGTAATTTAATGTAGTTAAAATTTAAGAATGGAACACTTTTACATCCTAATTATTTTATTTTTTCTAATTTTATATGGATACTTAATAGTCAGAGAACATTCAAAAAACAAAATATATTTGAATGAACTTGGTGCTGAAAAAATTAAAGCCTTTCATCTCATAAACTGGGTTAAATGTGATTTGAATGTTAGAGGAATCAAGGCAAAAGTTTTTACTTCTGGAGTTAGGGGTTGTTTTAAACTAAACATAAGTGTTCCTATTATGATTGATGGTTTTTTAAGGTTGTGGCGACCAGATTTACTTGATAAATTATTTTCTAAAAAAACAAAAAATGGTTTAGCAATTGAATTCGAAGATCATGATTGGGCAAATCTTATATTAACTCACCTGAACCTGGAATCTATATTCAAAAAAACGGATATCCATAGTATTAAAATTCATAAAAAAAATCTTGTTTTTAGCTGGTTATTAAAGAGAAATATCAGAGAGGTCAAAAAAGAGAGTATATTTAATGCTTTAGAAGAATTGTATAAGCTTTCAAAGGAAATTAATAACATCCCTTCTTCCAATAAAGATAAAGAGGATTTGAGAAACTTTTTAAGCATAAAACTTCCATTATTTTTAACTGCACTTTTAGTATTAATAGGAGTTTTTGGTAAATTCTGGTTATACGAACCCCTATGTGTTTTGGAAATAATTCTTCTGGGAGTTAAAATTTATTTTGTTTTATTTATATTATACGTGATCACAATTATTTTCATGGCCGGTAACCTAACTTTTTCACAAAGAATCATGCACAATGCTTTTGTTATTTTTATTATTTCATGTGCATTTGTATCTCTTTTTTTTCTTAACTTTTTGAATGGTGCTTTAGATGTTTCAATGCCAGTTTTGGTTAGAGATAAAGTTTCTAATAGGTATAAAAATATAAAGAGAGGTAAAATGATAATACTTGAAAACTTAAGAAAGCGCAAAAAATATTGTGGAGAGGTTATAGTATCTGAAAGCTTTTATGAAAAGGTGAAAATTGGTGATACAATTGAATATGAAGTAAAAAAGGGATTCCTTGGTGTGGAGTGGATTTATTCAGGGTTCAAGTTAGTCAAGGATACTAATTTATCTAATGAAGATTAGTGTCTAATTAGGGTATTAAATTATTTAAATGTTTACAATGCCTTAAAATTATGCTAAATTACTTAATCTAAATTTTCATGTTTGTTAAGGAGGATTCTAAGAATGGTTTTAACAAAAGAAAGAAAACAAGAAATAATAGCAAAATTTAGAAGGTTTGAGAGAGATACAGGCTCTCCAGAGGTTCAAATAGCTCTTTTAACTGAGCGTATTAATTATCTTACCGAACATTTTAAAATCCATAAAAAGGATTATAGCTCAAGGAGAGGTTTGTTAAAACTTGTCAGCCAGAGGAGAAAGTTACTTGATTATCTTAAAGATGTGGATTTCCAGAGGTATAAGGATATTATCAGTAAGTTGGGCATAAGGAAATAGGAATGATGTTCGTAGATAAAAAAAGTAAAAGTATTAAGGTCGGTGGCAGAGACCTAACAATTACTACTGGACACTGGGCAAGGCAGGCATCTGGTGCCTGCACAATACAGTATGGTGATACTGTAGCCCTTGTTACAGCAGTTGTTGGAGAAAAGCCACTTGAAGGTGTTGATTTTTTGCCATTGATTTGTGATTATGTGGAAAAAACATATTCTGCAGGAAAAATCCCGGGAGGATTTTTTAAAAGAGAAGGTAAACCCAGCGAGAGAGAAGTTTTGGTTTCAAGGCTTATAGATAGGCCGATAAGACCCATGTTCCCAAAAGGATTCTTCAATGAGGTCCAGATTATTGCTACAGTTCTATCATTAGACCAGGAAAATGATCCCGATGTATTGTCAATCATAGGTGCTTCTTTTGCTCTTGAACTGTCAGGTGCACCTTTTGAAGGTCCCATAGCTGGGGTTAGAGTTGGTCTAATTAATGAAAATTATGTTATAAATCCAAAAGTGTCGGAACTTAAAGATAGCTTACTTGATGTTGTTGTTGCTGGGACAGAGGATGCTATAGTGATGGTCGAGGGAAAGTCAAAATTTGTATCTGAAGATGTTTTTATAGGAGCTCTTGAATTTGCACATAAAGAAATTAAAAGTATTGTTGCTTTTCAAAAAGAATTTATTGAAGAACTTGGCATTCAAAAAACAAAGTTTCAGGTGCCTCTTGTTGTAAGGGACATCGAAAATTATATATTAAATAAATATTCAGAAGACTTTGAAAATTCTATCTATGGAAAAACGAAATCAGAGAGAAGATCTAATTTAAGTCTTCTTGGAGAAAAAATTTATAAGGATGTAAAAGGTCAGTATCCTGATCCAGAACTTGATATATGGATAAAATTTAGTATTGAAAAGGTCGA
>CALINM010000163.1 GCA_938045315.1 uncultured bacterium
AATAAAAGGTAAATTTAAAAAGTTATTTAATATACTTTTAATTTTATTGATTTTTATGTTTGGTTACTTTTATGGAATTCTGGAGCCTTTTGATAACCAAACAATTAGCATTGCAATTTTTGCTTTTTCATCCTTAATTTCACTGGTGCTTTTGATTTTTAACTTTTTTGTAAAGGATGAATAATGAAATTAAAAAAATGGGATTTAGTATTCATTATTACTGGTGTTATAGTTGTGTTGATACTTTCTATTGCTCCAAAACAAACAACACCAAGGGTACCTTTAGATAATATTCATTCAGTCTTGACAGATGAAAAGTTATGCAGAAATTGTCATGGGCAGGGGACTGATAGACCACTTCCTCCAAACCATCCAAACAAAGAAAGATGCTTGCTCTGCCATAAAAGAAAGAAATAATTCAAGCCTGAATGTTTTTCCAGATTTCTTCAAGAGATAATTTTAATAAATCAGACATGTCATATGGAGATTTACCAATCTTATCGGATTCTACAATCATAGGATCGTAGGGTAAAAAACCTAAAATTTTAAAATCTGATAATTCATTCCTGATTAAATTTTTATCACTTTCAGTTTGTATTTTATTACCAACAATCCAGACATCTTTAATTAATAATTCATTTGCTAACTCTTTAATCTGCCTGGCAGTTTGAAAACTTCTAAGTCCTGGTTCAACCACGATAATAAATTTATTTACATATCCAGTAGTACCACGCCCAAGATGTTCTAGACCAGCTTCCATGTCTACAATAACTACTTCATTTCTTGCAACTAAAAGATGTCTTAATAATGCCTTTAACAATGCATTTTCAGGACAAAAACATCCTCCACCAGCTGTCTGGAATGTACCAAGGAGCATAAATTTTACACCTTTGTACTCAATACTAAATTTTTCAGGTATATCTTCTACTTTAGGATTTAATATAAACATACCACCATATGTTCCAGGTTTTACACCTGTTCGTTCGGTTATTAAATCTTTCATTTCTGATATGGGCTTTAATCTTTCAATTAATTCTTTTGGAGCACCTATAGCTGATGCTAAATTTGCATCTGGATCAGCATCAATAGCTAATACTTTATAGTTTTTATCTGCTAAATATCTCGCCAATGTACCAGCTAATGTTGTTTTACCAACACCACCTTTTCCCGTTATTGCTATTTTCATTCAAATTACTCCTTAATAATTATAGAAAGAACCCTCAATAAATATGAGGGTTCTTATTTTTTATGCAGTTTTTATATCTTTAGTTAGTTCTTCTCCTTCAATTTCAAACTCTAAATTTCTATATCTTTTTAATCCAGTACCAGCAGGTATTAGCCTGCCAACAATAACATTTTCTTTCAAACCTCTCAGAAAATCGATTTTTCCCTCTATTGCAGCTTGTGTTAAGACCTTTGTGGTTTCCTGAAACGATGCAGCAGAAATAAAACTATCAGTACTTAAAGATGCTTTAGTAATACCATAAAATACCGGTTCAGCAGTAGCAGGTCTCCCACCCTTCTCAACTACTTTTAGATTTTCTTCTTTAAATACAAATTTATCAACTATATCTCCTTCAAGAAAAGCAGTATCACCTGGATTTTTAATTTTTACCTTCCTAAGCATCTGACGAACAATAATTTCAAAATGTTTATCGTTAATTTTAACACCCTGCAATCTATAAACATTTTGAATTTCATCAACAAGAAATTTAGCAAGTGCCTCAATACCAAGGACTCTTAAAATATCATGAGGGTTTGGAGAGCCTTCTATTAACTTTTCACCAGCCTTTATAAACTCCCCTTCCCGGACTATTATATATTTACCCTTGGGGATAATATACTCTCTCGGTTCACCAACTTCAGGTGTTATAATTACTTTTCTTTTCCCCTTATTGTCTTTGCCAAAAGAAACAAATCCATCAATTTCAGAGATTATAGCATATTTCTTTGGTTTTCTTGCTTCAAACAGTTCAGCAACCCTAGGAAGGCCTCCTGTAATATCATGTTGTTTTGAGATTTCTCTTGGGAATTTAGCTATAATATCACCTGCCTTAACTTCTTGACCTTCCACAACAGTAATCATAGCTTCAACTGGTAAATGATATCTTGCTTCCATACTGCTACCAGGAATTTTAAGAGTTTTACCACCTGGGCCTTTAATAGAAATTCTTGGTCTTAGATTGGTGTCTTTATGTTCCAATATTATTTTTTGTGACATTCCAGTTACTTCATCTACCTGCTCTTTCATTGTTATACCTTCTATAATGTCACCAAATTTTACAATACCAGATACTTCTGTAATGATTGGTATAAAATAAGGATCCCATTCCGCAACCTTTTGATTAGCTGAAACAATATCACCATCCTTTACAAGCAATCTTGCACCATATATAATCGCATATTTTTCACGTTCTCTACCAAATTTATCAAGGACCGCAACCTCACCATGTCTATTAATAACAACAAGATTTCCTTCACTATCTGTGACTGTAGAAACATTATAAAATTTAATTTTTCCTTCATTTCTCACTTCAAGGGTATTTTTTTCTGCCTTAGCACCTGCAGTGCCACCTAAATGGAAGGTTCTCATTGTCAGCTGAGTACCTGGTTCTCCAATTGATTGAGCAGCTATAATACCAACAGCTTCTCCAATATTTACAAGATGACCTCTTGCCAAGTCACGTCCGTAACATTTTACACACAGTCCCCTTTTTGCATTACAGGTAAGTGGTGAACGAACTTTAACCCTATCAAAACCAGCTTCCTCTATTTTTTGAGCAATAATTTCAGTAATTTCTTCACCAGATTTAATAATAATTGAACCATCGTAAGGATCATATAAATCTTCCATTACTACCCTACCAAGGATACGTTCAGATAATCGTTCTTCGATTTCACCAGCCGCATTAATTAGGTGAGTTACTACAATACCATCTAAAGTTCCACAGTCTTCCATGGTAATTGTTACATCCTGAGCAACATCTACAAGCCTCCTCGTAAGATATCCAGCATTTGAGGTTTTTAAGGCAGTATCAGCGAGACCTTTTCTTGCACCATGGGTGGAGATAAAGTATTGCAATACCGATAATCCTTCTTTAAAATTAGCTGTGATTGGAGTTTCAATAACCTGACCTGACGGTTTAGACATTAACCCTCTCATTCCAGCAAGCTGTCTTATCTGTTGTGTACTTCCTCTTGCACCAGAGTCGGCCATCATATAGATTGAATTAAAACTTTCTGTCTCAACCTTTTTACCATTTCGTTCTATTATTTCTTTTTTAAGCTCATTCATCATCTCTTTAGTAATTTTCTCCGTTACACTCTGCCATAAGTCTAACTTTTTATTATATTTTTCTCCAGCTGTTATATGACCATGGGCATATTGGGAATCAATCTCTAAATCTTTTTTCATCCCCTCCTCTATTATTTTACTTTTCTTGGAAGGTATTTTTAAATCATCTATGCAAATAGAAATTCCAGCTCTTTTTGCCATTCTAAAACCTAAATCTTTTAATCTATCAGCTAAGAGAACAGTTGCTTTTTGACCACAATGTCTATAACAATAGTCAATCAAATTATTTAATTCCTTTTTACCCAGAACTTTATTTACCTGTGAAAAAGGTATTTCTTCAGGAACTATCTCATAAACAAGTACTCGTCCAACTGTTGTATCTACAAGTTCACCATTTATCTTTAATTTAATTTTTGCATGTAAGTCAACTTCACCAGAATCATAAGCAATTCTAACTTCATCAACATTAGCAAATATTTTACCTTCACCTCTTTCAAGCGGTCTTTCCCTTGTCATATAATAAAGTCCAAGTACTATATCCTGAGTGGGACCTATAATTGGCTTACCACTGGCTGGGGATAGAATATTATTTGTAGACATCATTAAACACCTTGCTTCTGTCTGAGCCTCAATTGATAGAGGAATGTGAACTGCCATTTGGTCACCATCAAAATCAGCATTGAAGGCGGTACAAACAAGCGGATGAAGTTGTATTGCTTTACCTTCAATTAATATGGGTTCAAATGCTTGAATACCTAAACGATGAAGTGTTGGAGCACGGTTAAGCAAAACTGGATGTTCCCTTGTAACTTCTTCTAATGCATCCCAGACTTCTGGTCTTCCCTTTTCAACAATCTTTCTTATTGCTTTGATTGTTGAAGCCACACCTTTTTGCTCTAATTTCCAGAATATGAAGGGTTTAAAAAGCTCTAATGCCATAACCTTTGGCAATCCACATTGGTGCATCCTTAAATGAGGACCTACAACTATAACAGAACGCCCCGAATAATCAACCCTTTTACCAAGTAAATTTTGTCTAAATCTCCCCTGTTTCCCTCTAATCATGTCGCTAAGAGATTTTAGAGGTCTTTTATTACTCCCCTGTGCTGCTCTACCCCTTTTACCATTATCAAAAAGTGTATCAACAGCTTCCTGAAGGATTCTTTTATCATTTCTAATAACAATTTCAGGCGCATCTATTTCTATCAGCTTTTTTAATCTATTATTTCTGTTAATAACTCTTCTATAAAGTTCATTTAAGTCAGAAGAACCAAATCGTCCACCATCTAATTGTACAAGAGGTCTTAAATCTGGTGGTAAAACAGGTATTACATCAAGTATCATCCATTCTGGTTTATTACCAGATGTTATAAATGCCTCAACAAGTTTTAACCTTTTAGCGATCTTTTTTCTCTTTAGTTCCGAAGGATCTTCCATCTCAGCCCTTAATTTTTTTGCTAACTCTTCAAGATCAATACTTTTTAAAAGTTCTTTTATTGCTTCTGCACCCATACGTGCATCAAAAGAACCTTCACCAAATTCTTCAATCTTTTTCCTATACTGATCTTCTGTTAAAAGTTCGCCTTTAACTAGATCAGTATTTTTGGGATCGATTACAACATAGGATTCAAAGTATAGGATCTTTTCTAACTGTTTTAATTGCATATCGAGGAGTAAACCAATCCTGCTTGGAAGACTTCTTAAAAACCAAATATGAGCTACGGGAGCAGCCAACTCAATATGCCCCATTCTCTCACGTCTTACTCTTGCTTGAATTACTTCTACACCACATCTTTCACAAACGAGGTTATGATGTTTTCTTCGCTTATATTTTCCACAAATACATTCATAATCTTTAACGGGACCAAAAATTTTTGCACAAAAAAGACCATCTTTTTCGGGTTTTAATGTTCTATAGTTTAAGGTTTCTGGTTTCTTCACTTCTCCGTATGACCACTCTCTAATCTTATCAGGAGAAGCAAGCGATATTTTTATAGCATTAAAATCTTTTCTCTCTTCTCTGTTATCTGTAAATGAGTAAATGGTATCCACAATATGCCTCCTTCTTATTAATTTTCTTCTTTATCTTCAATATTAAGCAACTCAACATCTAGAGCGAGGCTTCTTAGTTCTTTGATCAAAACATTAAAGGATTCAGGAATATTTGGCTCAGGAATATTATCACCTTTAACAATAGCATTATAAACATTAGCTCTACCTGATATATCATCGGATTTAACTGTTAAAAATTCTTGTAATGTATAAGCTGCGCCATAGGCTTCTAATGCCCACACTTCCATTTCTCCTAATCTCTGACCTCCAAAATGGGCTTTACCACCAAGTGGCTGTTGAGTTACAAGAGAATAAGGTCCTGTAGAACGGGCATGAACTTTATCATCAACTAAATGGTGTAACTTTAGCATATACATATAACCCACAGTTACTTTTTTATGAAATGGTTCTCCTGTTTTACCGTCATAAAGAGTTATTTGTCCAGTTTCTGGTAATCCTGCTTTAGATAAAAGACTTTTAATTTCTTTTTCATTTGCTCCTTCAAAAACTGGCGTGGAAACAAAAAATCCTTTTTCTGACAATTCTTTGGCAACATTATAAAGTGATTCATTATCAAGCTCATTAATAATTTCAGAAATTTTTGGAGAATCATATAATTTTTTTAATTCCTCTTTTAGTCTCTCAGGAGTTTCATTTAAATAGTTCTTAATTTTTCTACCTAATTCCTTAGCAGCCCAACCTAAATGACATTCCAATATCTGCCCTACATTCATACGTGAGGGAACACCAAGTGGATTTAAAACCATATCTACAGGTGTACCGTCACTTAAAAAAGGCATATCCTCTTCAGGAACAATTATCGATACCACGCCCTTGTTACCGTGCCTTCCAGCCATTTTATCTCCAGGAGCTAATTTTCTTTTTATCGCAACATAAACTTTAACTTGTTTTAAAACTCCAGGTGGTAATTCATCGCTTTTTTTCATTTTATTTATTTTTTCTCTAAAAAGCATTTCCACAGACTCTATTTTATCTTCCAATCTATCAAAGAGTTCTTTAACTAATCTCTCATACTCAGCATTTTGTTGTAGTGAAATGTTTTTCCATTCTTCAGGTGCTAATTTATTAAGAACCTCTTCTGTTATTTCTTTCCCCTTTTGTAAAATTACATTATCATTAGCATCTGTAATTTTATGGGCAACCTTCTTTCCTATGAGTAGTTTTTTTACTTTTTCATAGTATTGTTCTTTTAAAACCCTTATCTCATCTTCCTTATCTCTCATTAATCTTTCAAACTCTTTATCTTCAATATCTTTAGATCTCTCATCTTTTTCAACGTTTTTTCTCGAAAAAACTTTTGTATCAATAACTATACCTTCTATCCCAGGGGGGACCCTAAGAGAAGTATCTTTCATATCATTTGCTTTATCACCAAATATTGCTTTGAGAAGTTTTTCTTCAGGAGAAAGCTGTGTCTCACCCTTAGGAGTAACCTTCCCAACAAGAATATCTCCAGGTTTAACCTCTGCACCAATTTTTATTATCCCGTCATTGTCAAGATTTTTAAGTGCATCTTCACCAGCATTAGGAATATCTCTTGTTATCTCCTCTTTACCTACCTTTACATCCCTTGCGCTTACTTCAAACTCTTCAATATGAATTGAAGTATATACATCATCTTTTACAAGCCTTTCACTTATAACAATCGAATCTTCAAAGTTATATCCTTCCCATGGCATAAAAGCAACAAGTATATTTCTACCTAAAGCAAGCTCAGGACCATCAGTAGCAAATCCATATGCTATTACCTGACCTTTCTTAACAAACTGCCCCTTATTAACCATTGGTCTTTGATTAATACATGTATTCTGATTTGTTTTTCTAAATTTAATCAGATTATAGATGTCAATGTTAGAATCACTATAATCCTGATCAACCGATTTTATAACAATTCTCGTAGCATCTACACTTTCTACTATACCATCTCTCTTAGCAAGAACAACTGCTCCAGAATCTTTTGCAACAATATATTCCATACCAGTTCCAACAAGAGGAGCTTCAGGATTTATTAAAGGAACAGCCTGTCTTTGCATATTTGAGCCCATTAAAGCCCTGTTCGCATCATCGTGTTCTAAAAAGGGAATCAGTGATGCCGCAACACTGACCACCTGTTTAGGCGATACATCCATGTACGTGACTTCTTCTGGACTTTTTGTTACAAACTCTCCTGAAAGTCTTGCTAACACTAGATCCGTTGCAAATCTACCATTTTCATCTAAAGGAGCGTTTGCTTGTGCAATAACATGCTTTTCTTCTTCCAGTGCAGAAAGGTACTGAACATCATCAGTTACAACACCATTTTTAACCACTCTATACGGGGTTTCTATGAAACCAAATTCATTAACTCTTGCATAAGTACTAAGAGATGTAATAAGTCCAATGTTTGGACCTTCAGGAGTTTCTATTGGACATATCCTACCATAATGAGTAGGATGGACATCCCTAACCTCAAAACCAGCCCTTTCTCTTGAAAGACCTCCTGGTCCTAAAGCACTTAACCTTCTCTTATGGGTAACTTCTGATAAAGGATTTGTCTGATCCATAAATTGAGATAATTGACTGCTACCAAAAAATTCTTTCAATATAGCAGTAACAGGTTTTGCATTTATAAGTTCCTGTGGCATTGCTGTCTCGATATCTGGATGAAGACTCATTTTTTCTTTTACTTGTTTTTCCAATCTTACAAGTCCCATTCTAAACTGATTTTCAACCAATTCACCAACTGTTTTAACACGCCTGTTTCCTAAATGGTCAATATCATCTGGAGATCCTTTCCCATTCTTTAAGTTTAACAAATGCTCTACTATTTTTATTATATCCTCTTTGGTTAAAACGCAATTATCAAGGGGCACATCAAGTTTAAATTTGTAGTTAAACTTTAATCTACCGACGGGCGATAAATCATATCTATCGGGATCAAAAAATAGAGAGTGAAAGTAATTCCTTGCAACTTCTTCATTAACTGGTTCATTC
>CALINM010000164.1 GCA_938045315.1 uncultured bacterium
GATCACAGAGAAAAACAGCATAAAAAAATTAACCCTATTCTTTTTTCATAATCTTCCATATTCATTAACTATGTTTTCTCAGCCTTTTTCGCAGAACTATAAAAATCTTCAAATTTAGCTCCAATGGTAAATCCACCAAAAAAACCAATTTTATCATAAGGTTTTGTATCATATAATATTGGTGCATATGCCATAACCTTTTTTATACCACCCACATTTGTTACTGTAACTATACCTGACTTTTTATTCCTCACATCCTTAGCAGCTTGTGGATATCCTTCAGATAAAAATCCCGCATAATCTAAATTGAAACCAACCACCCCCTCATCGATATCTTTCTTTGAGCTTTTCTGGGTCATAAATTTTTTTTCTCCACCATCTTTCCAGACACCTGGCAAATCCCAGTATTTTGGATGAGATATTATCCAGCCACTTTCATCAAAAATGAAAGCATAATTACCACTCTCATAACTCGGAAAATATACATTTTCTTCATACCCAGGGACGATATGAATTGTTAGCTCCTGTATATGAATATGATCGAGGGCAATGGTAAGTACCCCATCAAATTCTTCATTTTTATAAATTGGCATTGAAAATCTTATAACACCATCATATCTTTTCCCCCCACCTATATCTTCAGGTCTTTCTGCATCACCTATCTGGTCCTTTTTCGTCATTGCAAAACCTTTTAAAGAAGAGACAAATATTTCTCCCTTTTTAAGCTTCGACGCTTTAATAAAATAATCTTCATTTTATGTAGTATTCCATGGATCTCTTACATTTCTTAACGCCCCTTCTTCAACAGCCCTACCATCTTTAATCAGAATTTTCTCTTTCCCAAATTTATCAATTACCCCTATTTCTTTATATAAAGGCAGCATCTCATATTTATCAACTAATTTATTATCAATTTTTTTGCATACCAGATTCTACTTTTCTTATGGGACCAGAATTTTAAGATATTCTCTTCATCTAACTGAATATTTGATAGCTCTTTTAAATCCCTTTCCTCTCTTTCAAAAAAATTGCTATCTTATGTGCATAATTCTCAGCCTCTTTAATCAACCTTTTGCTTTCATCTTTTTCTAATTCACAAATCATCTGAACTATTAAAGACTTACCAGCCTCTCTGATGGTAACAAAACTAACGTAAGCAAGTATTGCTATTGGCAAAAAAGAAAGAAAAAGGAAAGCCAGTATTACCTTATATTTTAAACTGAGCCTCATTAAATCCCAGAAACCACTATGCCATCAACTAAAATTGTTGGACTTCCCGTCTGTCCATAAACACAAAAATCTGAACCTATTGCAACTATATTTTTATAAAAATCTTTTAAATTTCCTGCGATTGAGACTCCCGATAAAGCTTTGACATAATTACCATCATCAAGAAGAAAACCTTCAAAACCAACAGAAAAATCCCCTGTAACGGGATTCACAAGATGCATACCAATTAAAGAAACAACATTTATAACTTTCTTACCTTTAATACAGTTTTTTATATCATCTTTCCCATTCTCTAAGATTATAGTGGAGAACCAATTTTTTGGAGGAACAGATATTTTACTTCTTATTGAATTACCTGTAGATGCTTTTCCCATCTTTTTTCCATAATAACTATCATAAAGAAAATTTTTAACAACCCCTTTTTCAACCAATAATTTACTCTTCCCCCTAACACCTTCTCCATCAAAGAAAAAACTTAAACTGCTCTCTGAAACCATAGGATTATCTATTAAACTTATTTTTGCTGAAAAAGTTATATCATCATAAAGAAGGGTACGTTTCTTATAAACATTCTCAGCAATAAAACTTTGAGCAAAAATCTCTAAAAAATCACAAGAAGCTCGCGGTTCGAAAAGAATGGTATACTCACCTGTATAGGTTGGTGATGAATTGAGTAGATGTATTGCTCTATCATATGCTTTGTCTGCAATTTTTTTGGGCTCCAAATGTTCTAATTTATCATTAATACTGAAATCCCACTCAATTTTTTCATCACCATTTCTTTGAACAACCACAACAACACCTAAAGCATATTTTTGTAAATTTTGATATTGAAATCCCTTTAGTGAATTAAAAAAACTAACTTTTTTGCACTCCCCACTACCTGATAATCTTTCTATGCTTTTTAAATTATTCTTTCCTTTCAAAATATCCTTCATTTCATTAATTTTTAGATATAAACCATTAATATCAATGTTATAATCATCGCCATACTTTTTTTCTTCATCATAATCAGGTTCTGGGAGAACATTACAATCATCTTTTTCTGAATATTTTAAAGAAAGTTCAATATTATCTATGAGATTTTCTAGATTTTCTATACTACTTGAATAACCAAATCCTACCATTCCATCTTTAAAAACCCTTACTGCTAACTCTTTTTTTGAATGGCTTTCTTCTCTTAAAACATGATTGCTCTCTTCAATAGTTATAGTTTCTTTATCTTCCAGCCATATTTCAAAATCTTTATATCTTCTTTTTAAAGCATCAATTATCCTCTCC
>CALINM010000165.1 GCA_938045315.1 uncultured bacterium
AAAGAGCATAAGGGGGGCGCAGATTTTAATGTTCCCAGGTGGGTTTTCTGCTGGAGACGAGCCGGATGGTTCCGGCAAGTTCATTGCTACTGCATTCCAAAACGACCAAATTTGGGATGCGGTAAATGATCTACTGAAAGATCGGGACGGACTGGCGCTTGGAATTTGTAACGGTTTCCAGGCACTCATTAAATTAGGCTTAGTGCCTTACGGAGAGATTACTCCACAAAAGGAGGATTCCCCTACCCTTACAACCAACAATATCGGACGCCATATTTCAAAATCCGTATATACTAAAGTCGTTTCAAATAAATCTCCATGGTTGATGAAGTCCCAGCTTGGTGGGGTATATGCAATACCTGCTTCTCATGGAGAGGGACGTTTTGTAGCTAGTGAAGAATGGATTAAAAAACTAATGGAAAACGGACAGATCGCTACTCAATATGTTGATTTGAATGGTAATCCAACCATGGAGGAAGACTTCAATCCAAACGGTTCCTTTTATGCCATCGAGGGTATAACAAGTCCTGATGGTAGAGTGCTTGGTAAAATGGCTCACTCGGAAAGAAGAGGAAATTCAGTTGCTATTAATATCACAGGAGAACAGAATCAATCTATCTTTGAATCTGGCGTATCCTACTTTAAATAAGCTTTTTTCTTAATATTGGGGTGGTTTTAAAAAGGAGTTTAAAGTTTTTTCTAAGCTTTAAACTCCTTACTATTTTATTTGACAATCTCTAGGTGCTTTATCGTCTCGAAAGCCTTTAAAGACAGGCTGTCTTAAAGCTCCCTTATCATTTGGCATATATTCCACTACACAAACTAGTTCGGGTTTTAACCAAATTGCATGTTCATGATTGGGTGGCGTCACTGCAAAAGGAGGATGTCTCATTCTATCGTATTTATCCAAATCTCTTTGACGAACACCAAAGGTTACATGGCCTTGATAAATTAACTCGGTTCCATCATATTGACCCAAAACAAGACTGGTAACACCCTTATCTTTGGGTACATAACCACAGACTACAAAATCTTTATCTGCTAGGAATTTAAACTTAATCCAATCTTTCGTGCGTTTATCAAAATAATATTTACTTGTATTCTTTTTTGCAACAACTCCTTCTAATGATTGTTTTTTCGCAATTTCAAACAATTCAATTCCCTTTTCGGGGAGGTATCGACTCACGGCTAAGCAAGGATTTTCGATGACAGTTTCCTCTAAAATCTGTTTCCGTTCGATGAGAGATAAATCTGTGATCTGCTGGTCTTTGCGATATAAGATATCATAAGCGACAAAGGAAGCGGGGAATTGACTTGATGCTAATTCAATTTTAAATTTGTTCGTAGTCAAAACCCGTTTTTGAATTTCATAAAAGTCAGGTACACCATTTCTTAATATGAGTAGTTCACCATCTAAGATACATCGTTCTTTTACCTGTTTATGAATTTCTGATAATTCAGGGACCTTAAGAAGCATACTATCATTACGCTTGTTACGAAGCTCTGTATTCTCTCCTAGATACGCAATACATCTTATGCCATCAAGTTTTAACTCATAAATCCAGTTGGAATCATTAAAAGGGTCAGTCATCTCTGATATAAGCATAGGTTTTATGTTTTTTTCTTCAAAAAGATCCATTACGCTGTACCACTTAACTTCTGATTTGTAGACATATCAATGGTCCGTTGTAATGCCTCCATAAGATCAATTACGTTGTTCGGAGCGGAGGTATCGACAGCAACGATATCTTCTCCACGAATTTTTTGCATGATAGCATCGCGCAGTCTTTCCTGATATTCATCCTTATATGCTACTGCATCAAAGTCACGAGTCATGGAATCGATTAGTGTTTTTGCCATTGCAACTTCGGAGTCTTGCAACACCACTGTTGGTATTTGTTTTGGAACGGGAACAACTTCATCCTGATAGAAGAGTGTCTTCGCAATAATGCCTTCCTCAGTTGGATATAATACAATTAGATTTTCTTTTGTTCCAATTACAGTCTTCGCTAAAGCGACTTTCTGTTCACTCAACATAGCAGTACGCAATAATTCAAAGGCTTTTTCTGCTCCAGCATTCGGAATGGCATAGTAGTTTCGCTCATAATAAATTTGATCAATTTCTGCTAGTTTAACAAATTGGATGATATGAATAGTTTTATCTTTCTTGGTTTTAATTTTTTCAATTTCGTCTTCCGTCATAATCACGTATTTTTCTTTTTCATATTCGTAGCCTTTAATAATTTCATCTGCTTTCACTTCCTTATTACAACTTGGACAGTATTTTTTGTATTTCACCCGTTCTTTCGTATCCTTACATAATTGATTAAACTTGACGTCATTATCCCTAGTGGTAGTATATAATCCCACCGGAATATAAAGTAGTCCTAAGGAGATTGCGCCTTTATGAGAAACACCCATTTGTGATCACCTCTTCAATTTTTACGATTAGTATGTGGAATTGAATGGAGAATAATTCTTATCTTAAATAAAGTGTAGAATAAAAAAATAAAAGGGAACCTTAAGATTCCCTTTTTTTTAACATGCCTGTTGACTTTTTCTTTTGCTAACAACTAAAGCAATTGATATGATAGCGGCGGCAAATCCGATTTGAATAGCCATATATCCAATAACTTCGGTTAGGTTATTCCATCCGTATTTTGTTAAAGTTGCTATGGTGTTATTTGCTTTGACATACCAAAAGGTTGGA
>CALINM010000166.1 GCA_938045315.1 uncultured bacterium
ATTTTTGTAGGGCTTTCTACCACAACCAAAATCTAATAATTTTCCTTCTAATTTGGGAGCTAATTTCCTGATTTTTTGAAAAAGCCTGAGACGAATAAAAAAGAAAGGATTGATAAAAAAGCTCAAAAAATTGGGCTGAAAGCTCTGTTTTTTGCCCCAAGTAATGAATTTTTTTAAAAATATCATTTCTATAATTGGTATTTATCATTCAAACCCATTTTATTATTATCAGCATCTTGAATAGCGTCCTTCAGGACTTTCAATTTACTTGTTTGCCCTCTAATAAGAGCCATAAGGGTAATAAATATGTAAAAAGAATACTGATTGATTTTAAAAACTAAAAAATTATCAGTTAAATAATTTTTGCAAAAATACAATATATTACGTAAAGTATAATAAGCATACTGACTTTTTGCATCAAAAAGTGTATGGTGTAGCCATTTTTTATGCTTAGGCAGATAAGTAGATTGCTCTGCATCTTCCAGAATGCTCTCCCCTATCAGATAGATAATCCCTCCATTGGTAGTAATAGGCAAGGTGAAAGCAAAATCATCCATGTACAAAACATATTCTTGTGGTGGTAAATCAATAGTATTTATCAAAGCTCTGTGAAAAAACAGCCCTCCATAAGGAGCCGCTGGTATTTTTACATAAGAGCTTGCTTGGGCATCTTGATAAGGATTTTTTTTGTACAACCGCTCATAAAACTTCTCAAACATATCAGCCCAATGAAAACCCATGAAGTTGTTTTTACGAGGCAAAACGTCAGTAGCTTTCTGCGTGTAAAAGACTTTATTAAAGTTTTTTCTATCCACTCTATTGGAAAGTAAAGCTATTTTTTGGTATTCTGTTTCATCAACAAGTTGTGCCCAATATTTTTTGAGCACTTCCAGAGCATCTTTCTTCGGCAAGTTATCGTCGTCAAGTATCCAAATAAAATCACATTCTCCTTTGAGAGCCGTTTCTATTCCTAACCTAAATCCACCCGCCGAGCCAGTATTATTAGGTAGCTCCAATAGGTAATATTTTTTGTTGTAGCTTTCCAAATACTTTTTTAAAGCCTCCGAGCTTTCTTGGCTACTCCCATTATTCACTATCACCACCTCTGATGCAGCAATTTCTTGCAAAGCAGTCAGTAACTTCTCCAAGAGATGAAATCTATTTCCATAAGTTACCGTTACAGCACAAACTTTCATACAATACGAGATGAATAATGAAATACACGAAGAACAACATACAATCCTGCCGTAATAAAGAGCTCTGTAATAAGTACACTAATGGCAGTGCCGTATATACCGAAATAATATGCCAAAATAAAGTTTAAAATTATATTTAGTAAAGAGCCAAGCACAAATACTATTGTATAACTTTTTTGATAATTGTAAGCCAAGAGCGTTTGATATGCAGGAATATTGAGAGATACTACAAACAAGCTGACGCTTAATATTTTTATCATATCGCTTATTTCTTGTGTCAAATTTTTTGTTATCAATACTACAATTTCATCTGCATAAAAATAGGAAAGTGCAGAAAAAATAAAAATAAAGGCTGCAAATGGATAAGCTAAATTTTTAAAAAAACTTAGCAGGTGTTTATGCCCTTGATGCACTATCTTGCAGGCTGTTGGGTAAGTAGCTTGAAAAAACACCACCAAAAGTTGTTTTATGGCATTGATAAATCTATCCGCCACGCTGTAATAACCCACTAATACATCGTTTTTAGTTACGAAGCCCAAAATAATTATATTGGAGTTCATATATATATTTATAGGAAAGTTGGACAGAAAAACATAGAAATTCTCTTTTAGTTGCAAAACTAAATTTAGTTTTGCAGGAAGATAAAAGGATATGTTAAACTTTTTGAACATAAAATACAAGCCTAATACTCCCGAAAAAATATTTCCTAAAGCGTACAGGGGAAGTACATAAATATAATCTTGCTTTTCTTTGATAATCAAGAATATCAAAGCCGTGAAAACTACTTTGCCAATTACATTGGTATAGGTAAGAAACTCCATTCTCTCCATACCTTGATAAAACCAAGTGGGCAACATTGCCTGCCCCAATACCAAGCTGATACCCCAATAGTACAAAGTATCGTATTCCTTGAATTTTGGTATAAAAATAACCATCAACATTACGAAAAATACTGATAGCAAAACCAGAAGAAATTTAATTACCAATACTTCACTTACTATTTTATTGATTACCTGTGTTTTCTCCCTATTTGTACTGATAGTACGAGTTGCTGTAATATTAAAGCCGTAATCTACAAGATACAAAAAATAAGAAAAAATAGATTGAGCAAAGGTTACAAAACCAAAATGTACTTCGCCTATTGTTATCACTACGTAGGGCAGTGTGATAAGCGGCAACAAAAAATTAGTTCCCTGAATAGCTGAAAGTGCTATAAGGTTTTTGAAAATTCCAAGATGCTGCCTAATGAAGTTTTTCGAATTCAATCTACACTTGCTTTTACTAATAAATTAAAAGATAATGGTATCTTTTTTCCTTGGTTCAAGCCTAGCTCTGCTATAAAGTTAAGGCGACGAAATATACGGAACATTTTAAATATGATCCAATGTGAAAATTTCAAAGGGCTGATTGAAAACTTAACAAAATCCATTGGTTTTATTTCTATTTTTTTAAAACCAGCATTATACAGAATAAAATCTAAACTAATTTCTGTAAAGGTAACATGATGGGTAAAATCTATGTAACGATTTCGTGAAGCCAAAAAGGAGTTAGCATTTGGAACTGTTGCAATTAAAAATCCTTTTGGTTTTAAAGCCTCCATAATAGCTTTGCAAAAATCAATTTGCATATCAACAGGTATATGCTCAATTACATCAAAGGAGGTAATTACATCGAATTTTTGCTTATTTTGTTTTAAATATGCTATGCTATCAGTTACTATTTCAACATTGAGCCCTTTTGCTATGCAAGAGTTTACCTGCCCTTCATCTGTATCAATACCAATTAAATTTTTAAAACCAGCATCTTTCAAAGAAAGCAGCAGAAAGCCCATTCCACAGCCTATGTCTAATATCAAAGAGTCTTTTGGGCAAGTAAAATATTGTAAGATATTGGACTTATAAAAGCTTATCATTTTTGCGATATGCTCAGGAGTATCAGAATGCCAATTCTGATAGTGTCTAGTATAATCTATTGAGTTCATTTTACTTTGTATTTTACAGGTGAATATCCTAATAGCTTACTTAATAAGCAGAAGTTAGAGAGTAGAATAGATAACCATGCATCACTTCTCTGGCTTCAAACTCTCTTATGATTTCGGTTGTACAGATTTTACAATTAAACATAACCTTTTTGTAACTGTTTAGATATATCTTAAAAGTATCTGATTTTTGTGATAGATATTAAACAGAGCTTTCAATAGATGAAGTCCTTGTTTTCTGAGGGTATTCATCACGCCTTGCAATCGAGCAAAGATAACCGCCCCTTGCAGGGTTCTGAAACACATAGCCACCTTTTGCTTGATTTTTATCCCCCGAATAGCTTGT
>CALINM010000167.1 GCA_938045315.1 uncultured bacterium
ATGGAACCTATATCGCAGTTCTTTGAAGAATTAAGAGAAATATTTATAGTTTCACAGATTGAGATTAAAACTTCTGGTAAAGGAAAATATAAAGGTAATATTTTGCCAATAAGTATTGATATAGAAAAAGCTAGGGGAGAAAAATGTGAAAGATGCTGGGTATACTCAATCACTGTTGGTCAAGATTCATCTCATAAAGCACTTTGCAAAAGATGTGTAGATGTAATAGATGAAAAGGTTTGATTTTTTCTTTTTTTCTATAGCTTTGCTTGTTTTTATAACAGACCAGGTAACAAAAATTTGGGCACTCTATAGGCTTGCAGATTGTTATTCTCTAAAAATACTCCCCTTCCTTAACTTTACACTCGTCAAAAATGAGGGTATTGCTTTTGGACTATTTAACGAGGGAGGTAAATTTAAAAATATTTTATTGATAATTATTACATCAATAGCTACTTTAATGCTTCTTTATTTTCATTTACGTATGAAAAAGTCTTCCCTATTAAAAACATTTCTTTTAGCATTAGTATTCGGTGGAGCAATTGGAAACCTATACGATAGAATATTTAGAGGTTATGTAGTAGATTTTATTGACGTATATATTAGTAACTTCCACTGGCCTGTTTTCAATTTAGCTGATACATATATTACAATTGCATTAATTGCCATCTTCTACTTACAAATAATTAAAAAGGAGCATATTTTTTAATGTTTCCACAAATATTCAAAATTGGTGAAATAGTAATCCATACATATGGCTTATTTATAGTAATTGGAATATTTGCAGGATTTTATGTAATAAAAAAAGAATGCATTAGATTAAGTCTTGATTTCAAACACATTTCAGATGTCTTATTCTGGTCAATCTGGATTGGCCTTTTAGGTAGTAGAATTTTTTATGTTCTATACTTTCCATCTGAATTTATCGACAACCCTATAGAAATAATAAAAATCTGGAAAGGTGGTCTTGTATTTCATGGTGGCGTAATTTTTGCATTACCTACTGCAATTATTCTTCTAAAAAAATATAGACTTCCAATCTTAAAGACCATTGATACAACTGCCCTTGCAATACCATTAGCACATTTCTTTGGAAGGCTGGGATGTTTTTCTGCAGGATGTTGCTACGGTGAGGTATGTGAACTTCCTTGGGCAGTAATATTTAAAGATCCCAAAAGTATTGCACCTACTAATGTACCATTACACCCAACACAACTATATGAATCTTTTGGAAATCTAATTCTTTTTTTAATCTTGTATATGAGCCGCAAAAGGACAGATATTGAGGGCTTAAAAACAGGAATTTACCTTATTGGATATGGATTTATAAGGTTTATAGTCGAATTTTTTAGGGGTGATGTTAGACAATTTTATTACAATCTATCAACAGCACAATGGATTAGTATTTTATTTATGTTTTTAGGTGCTATAATAATTATAAGAAAATCATGGGGAGGTAAAAAATGAGGAGATTTTTTTTGCTTTTCTCAATATTAATTCTCACAGGCTGCGTTTCTTCGGGAAAATATAAGGTATGCCTTGATGATGTTGCAAAACTTAAGTTAGATAAAGAAATTTTAGCAAGAGATATCGAAGAAAAAAATAATAAAATAAAGAATTTAGAAGAACAAAATAAAAGTTGTGATGCAAACCTAATACAATGCGAAAAAGAAAAGAAAGATTATAATGAAAAACTGGAGTTATGCAAATCTAATAACAATGAATTATCAAAGAAAAACAAAGAACTTGAAGTAGAAATTGCAAATCTAAATAAAACTCTCAATGCGAGTAAAGATGAATTAACAAAAAAAATTGTAGATTTAAATAATTTATTACAGACAAAAGATAATGATTTGAGGGCATGTAATGATAAAATAACTTTCCTTTCGAATGATTTGAAAAATAAGGAACTAACGATTCAAGACTTAAAAAATGAGCTTGCTAACCTTTCCCAGGAAAAAGCTAAAATAATGGAAGAAAAAGAAAAAGCAATTTCACAATTAAAAAACACCTATAACAGCCTTGTGAGTGAGCTTAAAGAAGAAATTAAAAAGGGTGAGATTGAAGTTACTCAGTTAAGAGATAAACTTACCTTACAGATGGTTGAAAAAATTCTTTTCGATTCGGGAAGCGCTGAGATAAAAGGAACAGGTAAAAAAATCATTGATAGAGTTGCTGAAATTTTAAAAAATGTAACAGATAAGCAAATAAGGATAGAAGGGCATACTGACAATATCCCAATTGGACCAAAAATTGCTAAAAAATTTCCAACAAATTGGGAACTTTCAACAGCAAGGGCAACAACAGTAGTAAGATACTTAATTGAAAAAGGGGGTATTAACCCTAAAATTCTTAGTGCCGTTGGATACGCTGATAATATGCCGGTTGCTTCAAATGACACAGAAGAAGGAAGGGCAAAAAATAGAAGAATTGAAATTGTGTTGTCACCTATAGAATATGAAAAACAGTAAAAATGAATGTTTTTTGAAAAAATTAAAATAGAATACAGGGCTTTAATAGTATTATCTTTTTATATTTTCTGGCTGGTATCCTTTCCTATGTCAGGTTTTCTTATTACTCAGGATATAAGCCCTAATATAACAAGCTTTTTTTTGCTTTCCCATATCTTTACTTTTGCTACCTCTTATTTCTTTATAAATATCGATATTCTGAAAAAGCTAATTAATCCAGCAATTTTAATTACCACCATATTAACCTTATTGTTCCCCTTCTTAAAAGAACATAGCGAGCCAATAATACTCATAATAGGTATTACGTCTGTTTTTCCAGCAATAAAATCAATTTTAATTTTCAAAAATTTAAGTGATAAAGTAACTTTTTCAATTTTTTCATTAATTCTGGGTAATCTACTAACTTTTATCGCAAGTTTCTTAAATCATTTCCTTGTTTACTTTTTTATTTCCCTATGTTTGATAACAATTGCATTAATCCCCATAGAAAATGATGACAA
>CALINM010000168.1 GCA_938045315.1 uncultured bacterium
AAAGAAAATCTCAGCAACCCCTTTGAAATAGTGATTAATGATTGGGGTTTATTGTATGTTCTGTCTAAACAAAAATATGATGAAGTTTCGTTAGTTTTGGGTAGAATCCTTTCTTATCAGAAAAGGGGTAATCAAAAGCTTTATGGAGTTGTAAATCAAGATGCTTTAAGTAATGTGCCCATCTTGGATAATAAAATGATAATAAAATGATTGATTTTTTGAAATATCTTGGTGTTGAAAGAGTAGAGATAGATATTCCACCTTACGGGATTAATTTGCAGGAGAAACTGGAAATAAACTTATCAGTTTATGAACCATTTTCTCTACTATCATATACTTTAAACTGCCCATTTACATTTAAAGATGGTGTATGGCATAGAAAATGTAAAAGAGACTGTTTAAATAGTTTACTTATATACAGTGGTAGTGACGCTATAGGAGATTTTTTTCAGTGTGGTAAAATTTATTATGCTAAAGCTAAAAAACCTTTAAATATGGTTGACAGGATTGTTTATATCAAATGGAAGAAGAGAAACAGGTTAGTTTCATAAAAAAATTTCAATCCCTGCTTGATAGAAAAATTAGATATTTTATACTCTCTGAAAAAATCTTAGAACTTGAACTGGATGAAATATCAATATTTTTAGAGAATATAGTCAGGTATAGTTATAGGGGCAACAAAGAATCCCTTGAAATTTTGTTTTCCCTTGTTGATATACTTGAAAGTATTTATGATAGGGATTTATCAAAAAGAGTTACTGCAAAAATTAAATACATCCCTGCTTCAAATGTAACACTGAAGAAAATTATATCACCTCCACCAGCCCATAAGTTTTTAAGGAAAGGAGAAGTAGAGCTAACAGATATAAAAATGGACTATTTGCCGTTAGGTTTAAAGCGAAGTTTAGCAAAGAAATTAGATGTTTTTCTATTAAGAAGAATGGTATTTGAAAAAGATCCTGTAGTAATAAAAAATATACTCGCAAATCCAATAGTGAGCGAAAAAGAGGTATTAAAGATAGCTTCCATAAGACCAACAACTCAGGCTGTAATTAAGACTATATACGAATCCAATAAATGGATTAACTATTATTCTGTTAAGGAGTCAATAATTAAGAATCCATACACACCTTTTAGAATTGCTTTAATTCTTATGTTTTATATGAAAAAACAGGAGTTAGAATCTATAAGTAAAGATGAAACTCTACATCCCGAACTTAGATTTGAAGCAAAAAAAATCATTATATTGAGAAAAGCTAAGATGGATTAATTGGTGTGTTTTTGGGTTCTGATTTTTTTGCTTCTTCTTCTGATTTTTTTGTTACATCTATGGCATCTGGTTCATTAACAGATTTTTTGAAATTTTTTATAGCTTTTCCCAGCCCCGCACCAACTTCAGGAAGCTTACCCACACCAAAAACCAGAATTACAATGACCAATATTACTATAAGTTCAGGAAAACCTAAACCAAACATAGTGACCTCCAAAAAACTTTTCTTTAAGTATTCATTATTTTATAAAAAAAATCAACTTTATTTTTGAGTTAATATAGATGTGTTTAATGCAATATTAAGCGGAAGTGCATGGGAATCGAACCCACCTTCCCCTTTCGGGGAACATCGGATTTGAAGTCCGTGGAGCCCACCAGGCGCCCTGGCACTTCCAGAACTATTATAAATTAGCATAGTCATATTATCAATAGTGTTTTGTAAAAAATGAGAGAGAATCTAAATATCCTGATCAAAAATCCTTCATTCTCTTGCAATTTAAATATATTGTTGTTATCCTGATATAATCATGAAATCTATAATGGTTCAAGGAACTTCTTCCCACGCTGGTAAAAGCGTATTAGTAGCAGCAATTTTAAGGTTTTTAAAAAACAGGGGCATATCATGCGCACCCTTTAAACCTCAAAACATGGCTTTGAACTCCTTTGTAACCTACGATGGTTATGAAATTGGCAGAGCTCAGGCAATGCAGGCTGAAGCGGCAAAAATAATTCCATCAAGAGAAATGAATCCAGTGCTTTTGAAGCCCACAACAGATCAAAAGGCACAGGTTATAGTTTTGGGTAAACCCTGGAAAAATTTAAGTGCCAGGGAGTATGTAGATGTAAAGAAGAGGTTGAAAAAGGTGGTTATAGATAGTTTTGAATATTTAAAAAGTAAGTATGATGTTGTAGTTGTGGAAGGTGCAGGTAGTCCCGCTGAGATAAATTTGAGAAAAAATGATATAGCAAATATGGGGTTTGCTAAGATTTTTAATATACCCGTTTTAATTGTGGGGGATATTGATAGAGGTGGGGTTTATGCATCCTTTTATGGTACCTATGCTTTATTATCAAAGAAGGAAAAAAATCTAATAAAAGGCTTTATAATTAATAAATTTAGAGGTGATAAAAGCCTTTTAAAAGAAGCAAATGAATTTATAGAAAGGAAGACAAAAAAACCAATGCTGGGTGTTATTCCCTTTATTAAAGATATTCATATACCTGAAGAAGATGGAGTAGCTCTGAGTCTCAGGAAAACATCATCAAGCATGAGTAGAAATACTGTTAGAATTAGAGTAATAAAGCTACCGAGAATATCAAATTTTACAGATTTTGCTCCATTCTTTGGTGAAAAGGATGTGGATATAGAATACATTTCCCATCCTAATGAGGCAGAAGATGCTCATGTGATTATAATCCCGGGTACAAAAAATACAATTGAAGACCTTGTTTTTTTAAGAAAAAGGGGTTTTGAAAGGTTTCTTAAAGATTTTGTCAACAGAGGCGGATATTTAATTGGTATATGTGGTGGGTATCAGATGCTTGGAGAATGGGTAGAGGATCCCTATAATATGGAGAGTGATATTTCAAAAATGAAGGGATTTGGTTTTTTACCACTGAAAACAGTGATAACTAAAGAAAAACAGCTAAAACAGGTAATATTTGAGACAATTGATGGAAAAATAAAAAATTTGCATGGTTATGAAATTCATATGGGGCGCACTGAAGGCGATGATTTCTCTCCAATTTTTAAAGTTTATGGTAACAATGAACTAAGTTATGATGGTTATATTGCTGCAAATGGTAGAGTATGGGGTAGCTATATTCATGGACTGTTCGATAATGATATTTTCAGAATAAATTGGCTAAACAATATAAGAAAGTCTTTTGGAATGGATGAAGTTAAAAGTGATTTTTCTTATTTAAGAAATAAAGAAGAAGCTTATAATAAATTAGCTGAAGTTTTTGAGAGGTCAATTAATATTGATATGTTTCAGAGGATACTGGGTGTATGAACGATCTGAGTAATAGATATAAAAGATATTTAAATATTGAAAAGGGTCTTTCAGAAAATAGTATCCAGGCTTACATGATGGACTATTTTGAGTATGCTAATTTTCTTGATAATAATTTTGGGAAAAAGCCAGAGGAATCTGATATATCATGTGTTAAAGCTTTTGTTTTTAATCTCTATAAAAAAAATAAAGTTACAAGTATACTCAGAAAACTTTCAAGTTTGAGAATTTTTGGGAAATTTCTTGTAAGGGAAGGTATTTTAAAGGTTAATATTTTTGAAGAGGTGCCATTACCAAAAAAAAGTAAATATTTACCTTCTTTTTTAACAGTGGATGAGGCCTTTGAACTTATTGATGGTATAAATCCCGATAATTTCATAATGGCAAGAAATAAAGCAATTTATGATCTCCTATATTCTGAAGGTCTTAGAGTAAGTGAACTTGCTTCATTAAAGCTAAGTCAGGTTGATTTTAAGAATTCTTTTATTAGAGTTCTTGGTAAAGGTGGCAAAGAAAGGATAATCCCCCTGGGAGAGAGGGCAAAATTGAATCTTGCTAAATATCTGGAATTTAGAAAATTACTACCAAAAATTGAGGGAGAATATATCTTCCTTAATAAAAATGGCAAGAAATTATCTGTAAGAACCATTCAAAGATGGCTTAACAAATTGAGTCCTAAAAAAATTACACCCCATGGATTAAGGCATTCTTTTGCTACCCATTTGCTTGAGAGTGGTGCTGATTTAAGATCTATTCAGGA
>CALINM010000169.1 GCA_938045315.1 uncultured bacterium
ACTGCGCTAACCCCTTCGTTGATAACACCCTCGTTATCGCCGCAGTCAACGTAGTCTTACCATGATCCACATGCCCTATCGTCCCCACATTAACATGCGGCTTCTTCCTCTCAAACTTTGCCTTTGCCATATAAAGCCTCCCTGACTAATTTATTGATATCAATTAATTAAACATTTTCCAAGCCCACGACCGGGATTGAACCGGTGACCTCGTCCTTACCAAGGACGTGCTCTGCCGACTGAGCTACGTGGGCAAAGCATCAAAAAGAGCGGGAAACGGGATTTGAACCCGCGACCACCAGCTTGGAAGGCTGATGCTCTACCCCTGAGCTATTCCCGCATAAAATAAAATGGAGAGGGGAGGATTCGAACCTCCGAAGGCATCCGCCGACAGATTTACAGTCTGTTCCCTTTGGCCACTCGGGAACCTCTCCTTATTATTTCAAGCTGGCGATGGGATTCGAACCCGCAACCTGCTGATTACAAATCAGCTGCTCTGCCATTGAGCTACGCCAGCAATAACTTTAAACACACTTTTACACCCCAAGTATGAACTGTTAGTATATTTTATAAACATAGAATTGTCAATACTTTTTTTAGCATTTTTTTATTTTTTATAAGCTGCGAAACAATTTTTTATGCAATTTCATAATATTATTACAAAAAATTAAAAAATATTCCACGGTTTTGGTAGAAAAAATTTTTCATAAAGATATAAAGTATATCTATCAGTCATCCCAGATATAAAGTCGGCAACACGGGTTTCTAAATCATCTTCACCTCTTATTTTAAAAAATTTATTGAAAATGTTGCTATTGTTCATAAAAAAATCAAATATCTGTTTAAGTATTTTCTCTGCTTTGGTAAACTCCCTATGAACAATCTCGGATTCATAAACATTTTTAAATAGAAAAGATTTTAAGATTATTATGTTTTCATGCATATCGTTACTTAATCTTATCTTACTACTATCAAATTTTCTTGATTCATAAATAACATCTCTTACCATGTTGTGTATCCTATTACTGTGAGAATCACCTATATATTTTAAAATCTCTTTAGGTATATCAGATTTTCTTATAACTTTTGCTCTTAATGCATCATCTAAATCATGAGAAAGGTATGCGATTAAATCTGCAATTCTAACTACTTCACCTTCAAGAGTAGACGGTTTTTGATTATTATCATTTACAAAAAGTGGCCCTTTTCCTTTAGAATGTTTCAGAATTCCATCTCTTACTTCAAATGTTAAATTAAGTCCTCTTCCATCTTTTTCAAGCTTATCTACTACTCTTAAACTCTGTTCATAGTGTCTAAAACCATCTTTTAAAAGAGTATCCAGAACAGATTCACCTGCATGTCCAAAAGGTGTATGCCCCAAATCATGACCTAAAGAAATTGCTTCAGTAAGATCTTCATTTAATCTAAGTGCTCTTGCTATTACCCTGGCAACTTGAGCTACTTCTAATGTATGAGTCAACCTTGTCCTATAATGATCACCCTGGGGAGCTAAAAAAACCTGAGTTTTGTATCGTAACCTTCTAAATGCCTTTGAATGAATTATTCTATCACGATCTCTTTGATACTCAGTTCTTATCTCGCACTTTTTTTCTTTGCGTAATCGCCCCTTTGAGTTTGAACTTAATGATGCATAAGTTGATAATACTTTTTTTTCAAGATTTTCTATTTCTTCTCTAATATTTTTCATCTTTATTATAAGAATATTGAAAAAAGATAAGCTATTTTCTCTTTTACCTTTTCTATAAAGGGCCTTTTGGCCCATTCAGAATATTCTATCATCTTGCTTTTATTTATGTCTTCTAAAATAAAATCCTCAACAGTCTTACCAAATTTTTCACTAATCACAACAATATTTAATTCAAAGTTTTTTTCAAGGCTCCTTTTGTGTAAATTTGCAGAACCAACAGTAGTCCAAACTTTATCTATACAGGCAATTTTAGAGTGCAAAATCATAGCATTTCTCTCATAAATTTTAATTCCACCATTAAGTAAAGTTTTATAATGATTATACGAAGCATATTTTACAATTGGAACATCAATTTTATCAGGCAAAATAATTCTAACATCAACACCTTTTTTTACAGCATTCAATAGTGCTCTTTTAAGTCTGAATGTGGGCACAAAGTAAGCATTTTCAATCCATACTTGTTTTCTTGCAGACATTATTGCAAGTCTATATGCATTGTAAATGGTTCTAAATTTGTGTTTTGGACCACTCTCAATAATCCATACTTCATCATTGCCAACTGGTTCATAAACATTTTTGTTTTCTATACTAATTTTTATAGCACTTTGTTTTTCAAAGGTTTGTTTAAAAATGTCCTCTAATCTTTTTATACATGGTCCTTCTAATAAAACTCCCACGTCTCTCATGGCTTCTTCGTGGATTTCAAAATACTCACTCCCTATATTCCAGCCACTAACAAAAGCTTTTAATCCATCGAAGATAGCAAGTTTTTTATGATTTCTCTTTTCCCAGTTTAGAGGATTACTTATAAATTTTATTGGATTAAAAGCACAAACGATAACACCATTCTTTCTTAAATTTTCAAAAAAGGCATTTTTTGTATCAATCGAACCAATAAAGTCATATAATAAAAAAACTTTTACCCCCTCTTTCGCCTTATTGATTAAAGCATCCGATATTATTTGACCATGTTTGTCATCTCTAAATATGTAATATTCTAGAAAAATATATTTTTTTGAATTTTTTATAAACTTAAGAAATAATTCAAAAGCTTCTGGACCAGATTTAATAAGTTGCGTTTTATTTCCACGGGTGATAATTGGCTTTGTTGTTTTATAAAAAAGATTTAAAAATCTTCTGCTTAGTACTAAAAACTTTTTCTTTAATTTTCTTCTATATCTCTTGATTCTTCTTCGCATCTAAGTCAATTATATAGCATCTTCTCCTCTCTCACCAGTTCTAATTCTAATAACTTCTTCTATGGGAGTTACAAAAATTTTACCATCACCAATTTTACCTGTTCTGGCTGCCTTTTCTATTGCTTCTATTATTGCTGGAACATTCTCATCCCGTGCAATAATTTCCAATTTCACCTTTGGTAAAAAATCTACCACATATTCTGCACCTCTATAAAGTTCAGTATGTCCTTTCTGCCTTCCAAAACCCTTAACTTCTGTAACAGTAATACCCTTTATTCCAATTTCATTTAATGCATCTTTTACATCATCAAGTTTAAAGGGCTTAATGATTGCTTCTATTTTCTTCATAAATACTCCTTAAATTAATAGGCATAAAGATTGCCGTAAGGTCTTTTTGTTTTTGGCCACACCATTGTGAAATCTTCTTTTATAACCTCTTCATAACTTACTTTAAATTCTTCACAAAATTCTCTAAGAATTTTTATTAAAACATTATCTTTTTTGGGATCAACTTTTTTAATTCCACATTCTTTACCACAATTATAAGAATCTACCTCTCCTCTTACATAAATTTTACCACCATGAATTCCAGTCCCTAAATAATCACCACATATAGGCGCTGAAGGTTTTTTTGTAAACATTCCCAATACTATAAGAACACCACCTGCCATATATTCACCAAAAAAATCTCCTACTTTTCCACCTACTATTATAACAGGGACTCTATCTTTATATTCTTTCATGTGAATACCTATTCTATAACCAGCATCTTCTTTTATGAATAATTTTCCTCCTCTCATACCATAACCACATACATCACCAGCTATACCATGTATTACTATTTTACCATTTCCCATAGTATTAGCAATAGCATCCTGACCATCACCGAAAACTCTGATTGTTGGTCCATCCATAAAAGCACCTAAATCCTGGCCAGGTACACCGTATATATCCATCTCAATATTTTCTCTTATCCCATCAAGAATATATCTTTGTCCATTAACATTTCTCAGAATAAATTTTTTTACCCCTTGAGCAACTAAATCTCTTATTTTTTTGTTTAAATCTCTATAATAGATCCCATTTGCATCAATTTCGTATACTCTTTTCATTTTTTACCCCTAATAACAGTTTTTTCACTTTTGTTAAAATTAACTATTACTGGCTCACCTGCCTTTGGTGCCCATATGTTATCTATTTTTGGATTCATTTCTATCAAAGATGAAATTTCTGATGCCATATAAACAGTATTATCATAAGTTCCTACAACAAGAGGTCTTAGTTTGACTCTGTCATTCATACCCACAAGACCTTCATTATTAGCAAAAAGAATAGCGAAAGGCCCGTTTAGTAACGCACTACCATAAACCATTCTTAATGCAGTGTAAGCATTTCTCTCTTCATCATCCATTCTATCTATATTTTTCCAGAAAGGAGAAGCAAGGGCCATACAAGCTATTTTTACTGGAAGCTTATGCTTTCTAATCAATAAATCTAAAAGATAGGCCACAACTTCGGTGTCAGTTAAAAGTGTACATTTATAACCAAACATCTCTAAATATCTCTTATTTATTCCGTATGATGATATCTCACCATTATGGACTATTGACCAATCTAAAAGAGTAAAGGGATGTGCACCACCCCACCAGCCTGGTGTGTTAGTTGGAAACCTATTATGAGCTGTCCAGATATAACCCTTATACTCATCCAATCGAAAAAACTCAGCGATATCTTCTGGAAAACCAACACCTTTAAAGGCTCCCATATTCTTACCCGATGAGAAAATATAAGCTCCAACAATTTTTTCATTAATATGCATTATTATTTTTACTATGTAATCGTCATCTGCACCATTTTCTACGCCAACTCTGTCATAATCATCTGAATTACCCCTTGGTTTAACAAAAAACCTTTTTAATTTAGGTGCTGAGATTATAGCTTTTGTTTTTCTTGTGGGTATAGGTTCACTGTGCTTAATCATAAGATTAGCATTTAGAAATTCCTCTGCATTTTTCATTGCTAAATCATTATCACACATAAGATGAAGGGCATAGTAATCTTTAAATTCAGGATATATACCATATGCAGCAAAACCACCACCTAAACCATTACCTCTGTCATGCTGGATAGCAATCCCTTTGATAATAATCTCTCCTGACACAAGCTTTTTGTCTTTGTTTATAAAACCACAAAGACCACAGTTAGAAATATCTTTTGGATCATTATATTTTTGCCTATTCACCATCTATCACCTCACTATCACTTTCTACATAATCAGGGGTATAAGCAGGACATATTTCATTAATACATGAAACATCCTTAACTTCTAAAAATCTTTTCCAAAATCTCTCTTGTCTTAAATCATAAGTTAAATCTATAAAACCAAAATCTTTCTTCAATAACTTATCTTTGAATGGTGAAACATCAACCTTATCCCTTATTAATCCTACAAATATACCAGCCCTGTCTATATCACCAACGAAAATAAAACCTAATACTCTATTATCTTTTAAAGCAATTTTTCTATACCTACACTTTTTTTCATCTACTTCAATTAAAAATTCAAAGCCTTCAGGGTTTTGAGGAGTATGGATTCCAGCTGAAATTGTAGACACACCAAATAATTCAATCGAATTCATAGCAAGTCCACCTTCGTAAATCTTTTTTTTACCTACCATATTGTATCCCGCAACCCTACCCTGCTTATATGCATCAGGCCATATGGGCAATAACATTTTTTGTTCATAGAGTAATTGTTTAGCCTCTGCTACATCTCCTGCTGCAAAAATCCCTTTAACATTGGTTTCCATAAAGTCATTTACAAGAATTCCCCTATTCATTTCAATACCTGCTTTTTTTACAAAAGGAGCATTTGGAACTACACCTATTGCAATAACTACAATATCACCCTCTATTTCTCTACCACCTTTTAGTCTGATCCCTCTAACGGAGCCCTTACCATCATCAAGAATCTCTTCAGTTGATGCCTCTGTATAAATGTCTATACCCACATCTGTCATTCTATTTTCCACTATACTCCCAGAGATTTTATCAAAAGCAAGGGACAAAATTCTATCCATTAATTCGACTATAGAGACTTTTATCCCCTGTGCATGAAGTCCTTCGGCAGCCTTAAGCCCTATTAGTCCTCCACCAATTACTACTGCCTTTTTTATATCTTTACTTATAGAAAGTAATTTTTTTGCATCATCTAAAGTTGTAAAAGTATAAACATTCTTTAAATCTTTACCTTTAAAAGGTGGAATAAAAGGGACTCCACCTGTAGCAATAAGAAGCTTATTATATTTGTACTCATTACCACTAAGTGTTAATACTTTTTTCTTTTTAACATCAATATCTATCACTTCTTCATTTAATATTAATTTAATATCATTTTTCTCATAAAAATCCTTCCTTCTGTAGGAAAGAAGTTTTTCCTCTTTTGCTTTGCCCTTTAAAAAATCTGATATTACAGGCCTGCCATAAGCAACATAAGTTTCTTTTGAAATGACTGTAATCGGTACCCTTTTATCTACTTTCCTTATAGCTTCTATAGCGCCTATAGCAGCAACTGAATTTCCAATTATTGTAATCATTTAATTCTCCCTACTTTATTTAAATATCAACGCTCTATTCGGACATGCCTGAACACAGGCAGGATTTATACCCCTATCAACACATAAATCACATTTTGATGATACTATTTTATTATCTTTCCTTACTTTTTTTTTCAAAGCCCCATAGGGACATGCCATTATACAAGACCAGCAACCAACACAAATATCCTCATCAATTGTTACTATACCAGTTTCAGGATCCTTTGTGATAGCACCACTAATACATGCTTCTAAACAATCAGGTTCTTCACAGTGTCTGCACATAAAA
>CALINM010000170.1 GCA_938045315.1 uncultured bacterium
ATCCAACTCCTTGGATCTTTTGCTTTGAATGTTTCTCTCATTTCCCTGGCCCAGATTCTTCTCGCCGCTCTATACTTTGCTATCTCTTCGAAGAAATCATTATGGGCATTGAAGAAGAAAGAAAGCCTTGGTGCAAAGTCATCAACATTCAGGCCCGCCTCAATACCCGCTTCCACATAAGTTAAACCATCTTTTAGTGTAAATGCTAATTCCTGCAATGCTGATGAGCCCGCTTCTCTTATATGATAACCAGATATTGAAATGGTATTCCATTTTGGAACATGTTTTGAGCAAAAGGCAAAAATGTCAGTAATAAGTCTCAATGATGGTTTCGGTGGAAATAACCAGGACTTCTGGGCGATATATTCCTTTAAAATATCATTTTGAATAGTACCTCCTATTTTATCCCATGAAACACCTTGCTTTTCCGCTACTGCCATATACATACATAAAAGTATTGATGCAGGACCATTTATGGTCATTGAGGTAGTTACTTTATCAAGGGGAATTCCTTCAAAAAGTATTTCCATATCAGCTAAAGAATCAATAGCAACACCACATTTCCCCACTTCTCCTCTAGCTCTGGGACTATCTGAATCTACACCCATAAGAGTTGGCATGTGAAAAGCTACCGACAAACCAGTCTGACCCTGACTTAATAAGTATTTATATCTTTTATTTGTATCTTCAGCAGTACCAAAACCTGCAAACTGTCTCATAGTCCAGATTTTTCCTCTATACATTGTGGGTTGCACACCACGTGTATACGGAAACTCTCCGGGAAACCCTAAATCCCTTAGATAGTCGAAATCTTCTAAATCAATTGGTGTGTATAGCCTTTTGATTTCTTGATTTGAAAGGGTAGTGAACTTTTCTTTACTCTCTGGATTTTTTTTCAAATGCTTTGAAAGACAATCATTTTCCCACTTTTCAAAGCCATCCTTAATTCTGCCAATCATGGTGTTTACTCCTTAATAGTTTTGTTAAAAATATAGTTCACCAGTCAAAAAGTATGATAAAAAACTCGCTATACCATAGCTCATCATCTCACACGTAAGACATAACATTTAAACTCATCATAAATCACCAATCTATACCCTTTCTTCCCATGATCCCCTGGTCTGAAAAACAATGTTTTACCTCTTTGAACTCAGTTACTATATCAGCTATTTCTATTAGCTCATGAGGTGCATACCTGCCCGTTAAGACAATTTCAACTTCTTCTTTATCAACACCTTTAAGTATTTGTAAAAGTTCTTTCTTATCAATTAATTCATAATCAAGGGCCACACAAACCTCATCGAGAATGTAAATACTGTGTTCCTTTTCTTTTAACGATTTTTTAAAAAAATCAAATGCTCTTTTAGCGAACTTTTTATCTTCTTTTGCTGGTGCATCCTTTGAAACGAAACACGTTCTCCCAAAAGCATAAAGTTCAATATAGGGATATAAGTATTTTAAAGAGCTATGCTCTCCATATCCACAATCTTCACTTTTCATAAATTGAATTATTAGAGTTTTTATCGAATGCCCGGCAGCTCTCAAAGCCAATCCAAGAGCTGCCGTTGTCTTACCCTTACCATCTCCAGTATAAACTTGAATCATTTTATTATTTCCTTAGCTATAACCATTCTCTGGACTTCAGAAGTACCTTCGTAAATAGTTGTAACTTTTATATCTCTTAAAAATCTCTCAACAGGGTACTCTTTGCTATAGCCATAACCACCTAAAATCTGGACAGCTTTTATGCACACTTTATTTGCTACCTCAGAAGCATAAAGTTTTGCCATGGATCCCTCTTTTGTATAGGGAAGCCCTTTTTCTTTCAAAAAAGCGGCTCTGAGAACAAGCATCTTTGCAGCATCAAGCTCTGTGTAGCAATCCGATAACATAAACTGGATCGCCTGAAGCTCTGCAATAGGTTTACCAAATTGTATCCTTTCTTTTGCAAAATTTTTAGCATAATCTATGGCAGCATAACCCACTCCCAGTGAAAGGGATGCAATACCAATTCTACCACCTGCAAGTTCCATAAGGGCTATTTTATATCCATCACCTTCATTACCTAATAAGTGATCATCAGGAACAAAGCAGTCCATAAGGGCAACTTCGTTTGTGGGAGAAGCACACTGGCCCATTTTTTCTTCTTTTTTCCCAACGATCAATCCCTTTGTGCCGGCGGGGACCAGAAAAGCAGATATGCCCTTTTTCCCTTTCGATCTGTCCGTTACTGCCCAGACTACAAATATTCCTGCTACTTCAGCACTTGTAATAAATATTTTATTACCATTTAAAATATAACCACCATCTACCTTATCTGCCTTTGTTTGAATTGCCCCAGCATCAGAACCAGCATTCGGCTCAGTCAAACAAAAAGCACCAGCTAGATATTCTCCTGAACAAAGTGGTGGCAGATATTTCTTCTTTATTTCCTCTTTACCAAACTCCTGAATCACCTCTGCAACCATATTTGTAACAGACATCGTTACAGCAACAGATGCACTTGCCCTTGCTATCTCAGTTAGGGCAAGAGAATAAGCCACAGTCCCTGCGGGGAAGCCACCATACTCTTCCTTGATATTCATTCCCATAAACCCCAGTTCAGCAAGCTTTTTTATTATTTCTGAGGGAAATTTATGTTCTTCTTCAAATTTGTTAATTACAGGGGCTATCTCATTTTCAGTAAATTTTTGAGCCATTGATCTTATCATTTCCTGCTCTTTCGTGGGATTAAAGTCCATAAATTATACTCCCTTTTAAAATATAAAGCGGGCTACGGCAAGAACCTTAGCCCATGGATATGCAATTAATAAATGTTATTTCACTAACCTCTTCTTAATCTCATTTGTTAAAACAGGAATAACCTTAAATAGATCATCAACTATTCCATAAGTAGCCACTTTAAAAATAGGGGCTTCTGGATCCTTATTAATTGCCACAATAATATCTGATGTTCTCATACCTGCTAAATGCTGAATGGCACCAGAAATACCACAAGCAATATAAATC
>CALINM010000171.1 GCA_938045315.1 uncultured bacterium
TTATAGGAATCAATTACAATTAGATAAGAAGATTTCATCAGAAGGAGATAGTGGATCTATTTTATTTTCAAATAATGATGCAGTAGGGATAATTTTTGGAAGCACTAACAACATTGGGAAAAAAAATTATTCGTATGCTAATAATTTGATGAATATTTTAAACTATAGTTTTGATGAAACTCAAGAAATTTATTTTGAAGGAAAAAAGGAATATATAAATAAATTAATACTTAAATAAAATGGCAGATTATAAAGAAAAACATGAAATAGGAAAAGAAACTAAAGGTTTTCAGCTTGTTTCTGAAGATATTGACGAGAAAGATATCTTTTTATGGGCAAATTTCACTTTTAAAGATGGAACTGATGAAATATTAGAAACAGATTTTATTTTAAAGAATCGGAAAAATATAAACTCTAGATTTAAGATTCATAAAGTACTATATTGTGATAGCTATAAACGTATTGAAGTTCATTTGTCACATCATAAAAATTTTAAAGAGGTTGAATATGATGCGATTGAAAATCAGTCTCTTAAAGGGTTGGTTATGAAGGAAGGGGATGAAGTTAAAATGTTAATTAGAGTTACACCAAATAGTCGAATTTCAAACCCAGATTGGGAATGTGAAAATTTACCAGGAGGGAATCCAGATGATAAAGATGGATCAATTTTAATAGGAAGGAGACCTTAATATTTTGAATTTTATAAAACTTAAACTTCTTTTATTACCAGTAAGTGTTTTATTTACTGGTATTTGCTTTTGTCAAGATAATTTGTTATCAGAGGCAGAATTTCATTTAACAAAAAAAAATAAAGATTCTGTTTTATATTTTCTCAATAAAGTTGAATTAGAGAATAGCACACAATTTGAGAAAGGAAAATATTTTGAGATAAAGGGAATTTTAGAAATTCAAAAGGATAACCACGATTTAGCTTTTAAGTTATTAAAAGATTCAAAAAAAAAATATTTAAGTATTGATAGTTTACATCACAATGCAAATATTAATTTGCATATTATAGATTTATTAGCTCATCAAGAAAATACAATTATAGATTCTAAACCTTATATTGATGAGTATATTGACTATTCTCAAAGTAGTAATAGTATTATTGATAAAGCTAATGCATTTGCAACCTTGGCTGTGACATATTTGAATAAAGATCAAGCTCAATTATCTATTGATTATTTTAATAAAGCCATTAAAGCTGCATATATTGGAAATGATACTATTCTAGCTACAGATTATCTATTCAATAAAGCTGTTGTTTATAATACTATCGGTAAGAAATATGATTCTGCTATAAGTATTTTTCAAAGAGTGATCCCTATTTATAAAAATAACAATGACCTTACTTATGTGGCCTATGGATATAATAATTTGGCAGAATCATACAAGAAATTGGGGAAGTATTCTAATGCCATATCATATTATCAAAAAGCAGACTCTATTAAGTTAGAAAAGAATGAACCTAAATCAAAAATAATTTTCTATCAGAATATGATAAATCTTTATGAAGAAAAGGGAGATTTTACAAGTGCGTATTTTTATTTAAAAAAAATAGACTCTATCAATGAATTGTTAAATAATAAAAATCAGGACCTTAATATTCTAGATATAGAAGAAAAGTATGATAATGAAAAGTTAAGGGTTGAAATTCTAAAAGTACAATCTAAAAGAAAAGAAACTACAAACTTATTAATAGGAGCTTTATTGTTGTTATTATTTGTAGGGGTAATAAGTTATTTAATCAATAAAAACACCAAACGCAAACAACGTATTGCAGAGCAAGAACGCGAAATAGAAATACAAAAAACAGAGAAGATATTAAAAGAGCAGGAAATTACTACCATTAATGCCATGGTAGCAGGGCAAGAAAAAGAGCGACAACGTTTGGCTAGTGATTTGCACGATAGTGTTGGGGCTACGCTAGCTGCAGCACGGTTGCAATTTGAACACTTGGCAAAAAATAAAGAAAAGACAAATGAGTTAGAAGATTTGTTTACCAAAACGAGTAAACTATTAAATACTGCATATACGGAGGTTCGTTCTATGGCACATACCAAAAACAGCGGTGTGATGGCAAAGGATGGGTTATTACCTGCGGTGCATAAACTAGCTAAAACAGTTTCTGTAAAAGGAGGTTTACAAATAGAAGTTACAGATTTTGGGTTGGACGATCGATTAGAAAATGCATTAGAGATCACTATTTTTAGAATTATTCAAGAACTTGTAACCAATATAGTAAAACATGCCAATGCTACGCTAGCAACCGTTTCTATTTCAAAATTTGAAGATGGAATTAATATTATGGTAGAGGATAACGGCAAGGGCTTTGTAATGAAAAACAAACAACATGACGAAGGAATGGGATTAGGGAGTATTGAGCGTCGTGTAGAATTTTTAGAGGGTAGCTTGGATGTAGATACCACATTAAATAAAGGAACCACTATTGTAATAGATATACCCATATGATACGCGTAGCCATTGCAGAAGACCATCAATCCTTAGTAGATGGGATTAATTTACTATTAAAATATGAAGAAGATATCTCTATTATAGGTACAGCAAATGATGGAGAAGCTTTACTGGAGATGCTTCGTAAAAAGCAAGTACATGTTGTATTAACGGACATTAAGATGCCTAAAATGGACGGAATTGCTGTTACAAAAGCTCTGCAAAAAGAGTTTCCTGCCATTAAGGTAATTGGTTTTAGTATGTTTGATCAAGAAGAAGCAGTACGCAAAATGATAGCCGCAGGTGCTAAAGGATATTTGTTAAAAAACTCTCCGTTGGAAGAAGTACTAAAAGCTATTAGATCTGTACATATAGGAGGTACTTTTTATGATAAAGACATCAATCCTGCTTTTTTGGAACCTGCTGCTGAAAGATCTACCAGAAAAAGTATTTTATCGAAAAGCGAGCGTGAAATTCTCTCCCTAATCGCACAAGGGAAAACCAGCAGCGAAATAGGTGCTATACGTTTTACAGCAGTCTCTACTGTAGAAAAACATCGTAAAAATATGATCCGTAAACTAGGTCTTTCAGGTAAAGGAGAACTCCTACGGTATGCGTTGGAAAAGAAATATGATTTTCAATAAAACAATGCTTTTTAATACCCTTTAGTGGGTATGTTCTTACTTGTATTCATCAATTAGTTTTGATTTATAATTAATCAAATTCATAATGTGATGAAAAAACAATATTTCTTAAATTACCTATTAATTTTTCTTTTTATATCCTCTTTCAATTTGTTTTCACAGGAGAAAAAAGAAGAAATTGAAATAGATACAGAAAAACAAGTAATCTTAGAAAATAGAAATTCTATTGAAAGTTTAAAAAATGATATATCTTCTCTAAAAAATGAAATGACTAACAGTGTAAATGATCTAAAAGAGGAAGTAGCAGCCACTAAACCTGATATAAAAGAAGGTTATTATTATGAGTTTACTAGAAATATAACAATATTTAAAATAAATAATCCACTTAGTCTAAGTGTTTCAAAAGGCGAATTTCTTATTTTAACAAAGATAGAAACACAACAAATTGAATTAGAT
>CALINM010000172.1 GCA_938045315.1 uncultured bacterium
AGAAAGATTAGAACTAAGAGAGGGGGATAGTATATATTTTGATTCATCGGCAAAACATAGACTTCTAAACCCCTATGACAAAGAAGCATATGTTTTAGCAGTTATTTTAAGACAATAGGAGGTAAAATGGATCTAAATAAAAAAAAGAAGATCGCTGCTGTTTTAGGTGCCATTGCTTTTATGGATGAAGCAAAAAAAACATCGGTTTATGAAGAATCTCAAAGGATGGTGGTGCAAAAACCTTCAGTTCCAACAACTAATATTAGTCCATGGACGATATATGGACGTTCTTATTCCATGAATTTAAGAATGATGTGGCAATCAAAGCTTTATAAATAATTTTGGGGGGTATATGGCACAGCACAAAAAGAAGAATCCAGTTAAGATTGTTGATTTAACCTTTAGAGATGGTCATCAATCTCTTTTTGCAACCAGAATGAGAACAGAAGATATATTACCTATTGCCGAAGAATTAGATAAAGTTGGTTTTTATTCTGTGGAAGTTTGGGGTGGTGCAACTTTTGATGTAATGCATAGATTTCTTGGAGAAGATCCCTGGGACAGACCAAGACAATTAAAAAAGGTAATGAAAAAGACTCCCTTTCAAATGTTACTGAGGGGTCAGAATCTTGTTGGTTACAGGAATTATCCTGATGATGTTGTTGAGGCATTTATTGAAAAAGCTGTGGAAGTGGGAATTGATATTTTCAGAGTTTTCGATGCATTGAACGATGAAAGAAATTTAGAATTCTCTTTCAAGATAATCAAAAAACTAAAAAGACATGTTCAAGGGGCAATATCTTATACTCTTACAGAAAGGAAATTGGGTGGTCCTATTTTTAATGTAGATTATTATGTTAAGAAAGCCAAAAATTATGTAGACATGGGTGCAGATAGTATTTGTATTAAAGATATGTCTGGAATACTATCACCATATGATGCCTATGATTTAGTAAAAGCTCTAAAAGAAAATATAAAAGTTCCTATCAACGTTCACTCTCACTACACAAGTGGAATGGCAGCAATGGTTATGATGAAAGCTATTGAAGCAGGAGCTGATATTGTTGATACCTGTATTGCTCCTTTTGCCTTGAGGACTTCTCATCCAGCTATTGAGCCTCTTTATGTTACTTTCGAAGGCACTGATAGAGAGCCTGAAATAGACTTAGAAAAGATAATAAAAATAGGAGAGTTTTTAGAAAAAATTGCGCCAAAATACAGGCATCTTATGGATGACACAAAGTTGTCCATAATAGATGTAGGTGTTTTACTTCACCAGATACCTGGAGGAATGTTTTCTAATCTCGTAAACCAATTAAGAGAAGCAGATGCTCTTGATAAATTACAAGATGTGTATAAAGAACTGCCTCTTACAAGAAAAGAGTTAGGCTATCCGCCTTTGGTTACACCAACAAGTCAGATTGTGGGGATACAGGCTGTTCAAAATGTTCTTTTTGGTAGATGGAAAATGATCAATGCTCAGGTAAAAGATTATTGTTATGGACTATATGGCAGGCCTCCCCATCCAATATCAAAAGAGGTGCTTAAATTAGCGTTAAAGGGATATGATAAAGGTGATAAGCCAATTACATGTAGACCTGCAGATATTTTAAAACCAGAATTAGATAAGGCAAAGGAGGCAATAAAGGACATTTCAGAAGATCCATTTGATGTAATTTTATATGCTCTTTTTCCTGTAACTGGTTTAAAATATCTAAAGTGGAAATATGGGTTAGAACCAATGCCAGATGAAATAAAACCAAAGACTTTAGAAGATGTAAGAAAAGAACAGGAAATTATAGAAAAAGCAAAAAGGGGATTGCTTATGGAAAAGACAAATATTACACTCTCTGAAAGAGCAAGAAAATTTAAAGTAGCCGTCGATGGAGAAGTATTCACAGTCATTGTTGAAGAAGAAGGTGAACCGCAAGTTGTTCAACAACCAAAACAAGAACCTAAGGTTTCAATAACTGAACCCATCAAGTTGGAGAAAGCTACAATAACAAAGGAAAAGGAAGAACCTAAAAAAACAGAACCCCATGTAGACAAACCAGTTACAAAGGTTGAAGGAAGTGGTATAACAGCACCTATGCCTGGCATAATATCTAGATATGAAAAAGAAGTTGGAGAAGAAGTAAATCCGGGAGATGTGGTTGTGATTCTTGAAGCAATGAAAATGGAAAATCCTCTCGTCGCAGAAACATCTGGAAAGATTAAAGCCTTTAACTTTAAAGTTGGTGATTCTGTTAAGAAGGGCGATTTGATAGTTGTAATTGAATAAGAAGGAGGAAAAAATGGAGTTTTTAACACTTGAAGAACGTTTCAAAGATTTAGAACAAAAGAATAAGGAAGCAGAGCTAGGTGGTGGGCTTGAGAAAATAGAAAAACAAAAAAAATCTGGTAAAATGTATGCTCGTGAAAGAATAGAAAAGTTGTTAGATAAAGGCAGTTTTGTAGAACTTGATAAGTTTGTAACCCATAGATGTACCGATTTTGGAATGGATAAACAAAAAATACTTGGTGATGGAATTATTACAGGATTTGGAAGGATTGATGGAAGACTTGTTTACGTTTATGCACAGGATTTTACAGTTTTTGGTGGTTCTTTGAGTAAGACTATGGCTGAAAAGATATGTAAGGTAATGGATTTGGCGATGAAAAATGGAGCACCGCTAATTGGTTTAAATGATTCTGGTGGTGCAAGGATTCAAGAAGGTGTTGGTAGTCTTGCTGGTTTTGCGGATATTTTTTTAAGAAATACTTTAGCTTCAGGTGTTATACCTCAAATTTCAGTAATTATGGGTCCTTGCGCAGGTGGGGCAGTATATTCTCCCGCAATAACAGACTTTGTATTTATGGTTAAGAATACAAGTTACATGTTTATTACTGGTCCAGATGTAATTAAGGCTGTTACAGGTGAAGAAGTTACCTTTGAGAAATTAGGTGGTGCAATGGCTCATAATTCAATATCTGGATGTGCTCATTTTGCCACTGAGAATGATGAAGATTGTCTTGTGAAAATAAGAAAATTATTGAGTTTTTTGCCTCAAAATAATATGGAAGATCCGCCATTAGTTCAGACAAATGATCCCATAGATAGAATAGATTTGTCATTAAGAGAAATTGTACCTGACAATCCAAACAAATCATACAATATAAAAGATATAATTTTGAAAGTTGTTGATAATGGTGATTTTTTTGAAGTTCATGAGCACTATGCAAAAAATATAGTAGTCGGTTTTGCAAGATTTAACGGTAGGAGTGTGGGAATAGTTGCAAATCAGCCAAATTTTCTTGCTGGTTCATTGGATATAAATGCATCTATGAAAGCAGCACGTTTTGTTAGGTTCTGCGATGCATTTAATATACCACTTGTTACTTTTGTTGATGTACCTGGATTTTTACCTGGTGTAGCTCAGGAATATGGTGGAATTATAAAACATGGTGCAAAGCTGATATATGCCTATGCAGAAGCTACTGTTCCTAAAATTGCCGTTATTACAAGAAAGGCATATGGTGGTGCCTATTGTGTTATGTCAAGTAAACACTTACGCTCTGATATTAATTATGCCTATCCCACAGCTGAAATTGCTGTTATGGGACCGGAAGGAGCCGTAAACATTGTTTTCAGGAAAGAAATTGAAGCAGCATCAGATAAAAAGTCTAAAAGGGAAGAGTTGATAAAAGAATATAGAAAGAAATTTGCTAATCCTTATAAAGCGGCAGAATTAGGGTATATTGATGAAGTTATAATGCCAGAGACTACAAGATATAAAATTATTGTTGCATTGGAGTCTTTAGTAAATAAAAGGGATACTCTGCCACCAAAAAAACATGGTAATATTCCATTATAAGGGGGCAAAAAATGGAAGATATTAAAGAAATCGAAAAAGAAAAAGAGCGTT
>CALINM010000173.1 GCA_938045315.1 uncultured bacterium
ATATCAATGGCTATTGTTAAGTCTCCCTGACTTATACTTTCGCTCACTTTAGATAATTTCACAAGCTCATTGGTAAAAGTTTTTGAAAATAAAAATCCCAAAAACAATCCAACAATCACAGCAATAATAGCACTTATTATACGGCCATATTCAATATTTATATTAAACAACTGAAAAATAGGAGGAATACACACAACTAAAACAATTATAATCATATTCCCTAACAAATATTTCTGGCTAAGACTTACCTTCATAATCACTCCTTTTTTTGTAAATTCTTTCTTTTATATTTACTGTGTTAAAAAGCTTTCTCGAGCTTGCTGGTAAAGTTTCAGATTTACCAAGAACAAGATACCCATCATTAATGCATAATTCATAAATTTTTTTTAGAAGTTTCTCCTGTGCCTGTAAGTTGAGGTAAATAAGCATATTTCTACAGAATATTATATCCCAATATTTTTTAATGTCACTTTTAAAAATATCTTCAAGCCTGAACACAACCATTTTTTTTATTTTATTATTAACTATAAATTTTTTGTTATCTAACTTTTCAAAATATTTGAGCAAATTTGAAGGGACATACTCTAATTTTTGTTCATCATATACACCAATTCTTGCCTGAACAATTGAGTTAAAGTCATAATCAATGCCAAGTACATAAGGTTTTATACAAACTATTTCCTTTTCAAAGTATTCATTGAGTAGAATCCCAAGGGAATATGTTTCTTCACCATTTGCACAACCAATAGAGAGAATTTTTAAAAACTTTTCGCCTCTTTTTGATTTTTTTTGAAAAATAAGAGGAAAAATTTCCTCTCTCAAAACATTAAATGTTTCCACATTTCTAAAAAAATAACTTACATTGATTGTTATTAGATCATCAAAAACTCTTATCTCATCTTTATTATTTTTCAAATAATTTAGGTAATCATCTAAACTTTTGAATTTTAGAGCTAAGGCTCTAAGAAAGATTCTTCTTTTTAAATAGTTATCTTTAAAAAATGGGACACTACTACAATTATTTGCCTTAAGATAATCAATTATTTGATCAAAAACTTTATCATCAACAAATTCTTCTAATTTGTTTTTTATCATATTAAGTCTTCAATTCTTCTTCTATGACATAGAAAGGCATACCATACCATAAACCTTCTATATCATAAAGGTCTCTTATATTCTGAAGAAAAATATGAATTACAAAAGATCCCAAATCTAACAGGATCCACTCGCCTTGCTGATATCCTTCTACCATTATAGATATTTTATTTTTTTTAGCTTCTTCAACTACTTTATCTGCTAACGTCTGGGCATGTTTGTTTGATGTGGCAGTACATAAAACTAAAAAATCTGCATATGTTGATTGTTTTGAAACATCTATAGCAAGGATATTTTCTCCCTTTTTTTCAAACAACCCTTTAATTATAGCCTTAAATTTTGTTACCTTTCTTTTTCGAATAAATTTACCTATAGAGATTGTTTGCTTCAATATAATCGTATACCTCCTTTACCACACAAACTGTTACATCCATTTTCTTTTTTAACATCTCGCGTATTTCACTACCTGAAACGTTAAGACTTTTTATCTTAACTTGTATGATCTTTTTATCATTGTAAAAATATCCCTGGCCATTTTCGAAGGGTACAACATCTAAACCTAGATATGATTTTAAAACTCCACCTAAAGTATTTGTAACACCTGCGCGATTAAAAACAATAAAATTTGTTAAAGAAAATAAACTTTGCCAATCCTTCCAAGTTTTTATTTCAAGAAAAGCATCAAGTCCTATGAGAAAATAAAACTCATGTTTATCTTTATAGTATTCATTTAAATATCTTAGTGTATCGACAGTAAACAAAAAGTTATTCCTAATATCAATATCACAGGGAAAAAGATTGGGAAAACCTTTTAAAGCCAATTTTAACATATTATACCTATGAAAATGAGGTAATACATCCTTTTTATGAGGTGGAAAACTAGCACAGTTAAACCATACTTGATCAAGCATACAAATTCTTAAAGTATCAGTTGCAACCCTTATATGACCAATATGAATGGGGTTGAATGATCCGCCAAAAATCCCTATCTTCATAATTACTCTCTGACTTGACCGTTTCCATAAATAATAAACTTTGTTGTAGTAAGTTCTTCCAATCCCATCGGCCCAAAAGCGTGTAGCTTAGTAGTACTAATACCAATTTCTGCTCCCAGTCCAAGTTGAAAACCATCGGAAAATCGTGTTGATGCGTTAACTAAAACGGTTGATGAATTTACCTCTTTCAGAAACTTTTGTGCATTAGAATAGTTTTGAGTAATTATTGATTCAGTATGAAGAGAGCCATATTTATTTATGTGTTCAATAGCACTATCTATATGGTCAACTATTTTTATAGCAAGAATGAGATCTAAAAATTCATATCCATAATCTGCTTCTTTTGCTTTTTTTATCCCTTTGATAATTTTTCTTGTTCTATCACAACCTCTCAATTCTACTCCAGCTTTTGTATATTTTTCAGCCATTGGGGGGAGAAAAGTTTCTGCAATATCTTTATGTACAAGAAGTGTTTCCATAGCATTGCACACACCCGGTCTTTGTACTTTGGCATTGAAACAGATATTGATAGCCATATCAATATCAGCGCTATCATCAACAAATATATGACAAACACCTTTATAATGTTTTATGACTGGTATCTTGGAATTTTCTACCACAAAACGAATTAAACCTTCTCCACCTCTCGGTATTATAACATCTATATATTCTTCGAGCTTTAAAAGTTCTAACATAGCTTCCCTTTCTTTTACAGGAACAAGTTGAACAATTTCTTTTGGGAGACCCACTTTTTCTAATGCTTCTCCAATTATTCCTACTATAACTTTATTCGAGTGAAAAGCTTCCTTACCCCCACGTAAAATAACAGCATTGCCTGATTTAATACAAAGTGCAGCTGCATCAGCAGTAACATTAGGCCTTGCTTCATAAATAATACCAATAACTCCTAAAGGAATTCTCATTTTGCCTACTAATAAGCCATTTGGTCTCTTCCACATTTTAGTTATTTCACCAACAGGATCATTTAAAGATATTATTTCCCTAATCCCCTTTGCCATTTCACCAATTCTATTTTCATTTAAAGTAAGTCTATCTATCATAGCCTTTGTAAGACCCTTTGCTTCTCTAATATCTTTTTTATTTGCTTCTATTATTTCTTTAGCCTTTTTCTCAAGCATACTTGCTATGTAATAAAGTGCTTGGTTTTTTGTATTAGTATCAGCTTTTGCTATTAAATATGAGGCGTTCTTTGCTTTTTTTGCCGTTTCTAATACAGAAGATGCCATCATTACCTCCTATAAAAAGTCTTTAATTAATTAAAACCAAATTGTTTCTATGAATAACCTCATCTTCATATTTATATCCCAA
>CALINM010000174.1 GCA_938045315.1 uncultured bacterium
ATATCATCTATTCTTTGAACACCTTTGATTATGCATTTTCCGGCAAGAGCCTTTTTCAGCCTTGGTATAGTCATAAGTGCACCGAAATAATCAGTTTCCGTTAAGAAAATAATGTATTCATCAATTTTCTTTTCTACAAACCAATCGGATTCTCTAATGACATTATGTACAGTAGAAACTATATCAGTAATCGTCTTCCTAATATCCTTTTCTGTATAGCTCCTTTTTATATCTTCAAAATTTTCAATTCTAATACCGAGCATAGAAAGTTTTCTATCATATCTTAATGCTTTGAAAATTTCTTTATTAACAAAATCCTTAAAAATATCCCAGTAGTAAGCATTTGTTTCATAATCTTTTACACTGCATTTCCTTAGTGATTCAAATCTCATAGCATTTTCAAAAGCAAGGGGAATAAATTCACAAAAATGAAGTGCCTTATTAAATTCCTTTTCCCTAAATCCTTCTTTTAACTGGGGATTTAAAATTTTAACCAAACAGTATATCCGAGCGTCAGTTCCTATAGGGAAATTAAGCTCCTCCTTTCTAAAGAAAAAAGATTGCCCGCCTTTATTAATAGTTTCTCTATGAATCTTATTTTCGAAATGCAAAAACTCTACTTCACCTTTATGACGATCATAAACCAAATATTCATCATTTGGATCATTTAACATATAAAGTATGGCAGTTTTACCGAAAGTGAAGGTAAGAAGCTCCTCAAGAAGTTGATCTTTCAACTTATTAATTTCCAAATTTACCACAAGTCTAAGAAGACTTCGATAAATACTTATCAATTCAATTAATTCTATATTTTCATAAAGAAAAAAGTTTAATTTTTTCTCCATACTCTTCTTTTTAATTAGTCTAGTTAAAACAAAGAGCACCTCTTCACCACTATAAGGCTTAAGTATAAAATCACTTATACCCTTTTTTAAATAATCATTTACATAACTAATCATCTCTTTAGAACCAATAAGGACAATATCAGCTTCCTTACAAATAGTTTTTATTTCCTTAACTTTTTCAACAATAGAGTTATTTGAATCTGGTTGCCCCAAGAGTATTACATTGTATTTTGATCTTTTTAGAGATTCTATGCAATCACTATAAGTAGAAGCCTCTTCCACATTAAAACCATTTTTAAATAGAAAATTGACAAGCTCTTTACGCGACTCTAGAGTGTCGTCAATAACAAGAATTTTATTCTTTTCCATTTTCATTTACATGCTATATTTACCAAAAGCTTCGTCTGGTATGTTCTTAAGTATATCTTCCCACTGTTTTTCATCAAGGTGTTGATCATCAGGAATAGAAGCTATATCCAGAACAGTGCTATTTACAAAAATTGGCACATTATACCTTAAAGCCAATGCAATAGAATCGCTTGGCCTTGCATCTATAACAATTTTGTTCCTTTTTTGCATCAGTATAAGTTCAGCATAAAATGTTCCTTTATCAAGTTTACTAATATTAACATTTACCAATTTGCCACCAAAAGAGTTTATAATATCAATACATAAATCATGTGTTAATGGTCTATGCAACATTATACCCTTTAAGGCCATTAATATTGATTGGGCTTCAAAAATACCAATCCATATTGGTAAAATCCTGTTACCACCTTTTTCTTTTAATAATAAAACTGGTGTTTGATTAACATTATCATAAAGTAGTGTTAAAACCTTTACCTCTATGTAATTTTTCATTTACCCCTCATTTTATTAAATAACCTTTCAAAGAATTTTTTAATCCTTTAGTTATCTTCACATAAACAATTTTACCTATCATATCATCTAAATTCCCCTCATCATACATAACATTTGTTACCCTAAAACATGGGGTTCTTCCCACCAACTCTTTATGACTTTTACTATTTTTTCCCTCTATTAACACAGGCAGAATCCTACCCTCCATCTGTTTATTTTTCTCATAAGTAATTTCTTTTTGTAAAGTTTGCAAAACTTCTAATCTAATTTGTTTTACTTCCTCAGAAACTACGTTTTCCATAGTAGATGCTTTTGTTCCCGGTCTCGGCGAAAACTTAAAAGAAAAAGCACTATCAAACCTTACTTTTTGATATAGATCAATAGTATCCTGAAAATCTTTTTCATCTTCACCTGGAAAACCCACAATTATATCGGTTGTAATTGACATTTCTGGGCATACTTTTCTTAATCTATCAACCTTTTCAAGATATTCTTCCCTTGAATACTTCCTATTCATGAGTGATAAAATTTTATTTGAACCAGATTGTACTGGCAAATGAATGTGAGGACACAGTTTATCTAATATACTAAAGGCATCGATTAACTTATCTGTTAAATCCTTTGGATGGGAAGTGGTAAACCTTATCCTTTTTATATCTTCAATTTTAGAGACCTTTTCAAGCAAACTAACAAATCCATCTTTAAGCCCCCTATCAAGACCATATGAATTTACATTTTGTCCTAAAAGCATAACTTCTTTTACACCTAACTCTCCCAATCTTCTAATTTCATCTAAAATTTCATTCTCATTTCTACTAATTTCTCTACCTCTGACATAGGGAACTATACAATAGGAACAAAAATTATTACACCCCTGCATTATAGGGATTAAAGCTCTTACGCCGGGATAATAAATCGTACCTAAATCTCTTTTATAGTCATTACTATCCCCTATTGCAATAACTTTCTCACCCGTATTCCTTACTTTATTCAAAAACTCCGGTAATCTATTTATCTGATGGGGCCCGAACACAATATCGATATATGGAGCTTTATTAAGAAGATTTTCACCTTCTTGCTTGGCTACACAACCACAAACACCTAATATCACATCTCTTGTGTATTTAATATTTTTAACTCTTCCCACAAAGCTTAAAACTTTTTTTTCAGCTTTGTCACGAATACTGCATGTATTAACAAGTATTATATCTGCTTTTTTTACGCTCTCAGCCTTTTCAAATCCCAGAGACAATAATATAGAAGCCATATATTCGCTATCTGCCTCATTCATTTGGCAACCATAAGTTTCAATATAAAAGCTTTCCATATTAGTCTGATTATAATGTATTTTAACCTATAAAGCAATTTTTTATATTCAATTTAAAAATCTTTTTTTGATATAATACAATTTCTAAAATTAAACTTGGAAAGGGAGGATATAAAATGCTTCAATGGCCTAAAACAAACGATGTCTTAGGAACAACAAACCGTGGTAACCCATCAGAATCAGGATTGTGTACCTTATGTAGAGCTGACTGTCAAGGAAAATGTGAAACATGGCTCTCTAGCTTGGTTGGTAGAAAGTTACTTTACCCAAGAGATTTTGGTTATGTTACAGCAGGTAGCTCTAATACTACAGCTATTGGTGTTAATTACAATGCCTTAAGAATTCAGGGTTATTGTTACGGAGCAAAAGGCTTACCAAAGGGCCTTTCAAATTCCCCGGATGATTGTATATTTCCAAATGTTTCAATTGAAACATCCTTTGGAAATAAAGTAAAAACTAAAGCAAGAGTTCCTGTGATGACAGGTGCCTTGGGTTCAACCTTTGTTGCCGCTAGATACTGGGAATCTTTTGCTACGGGTGCAGCATTAGTTGGGTTCCCCATAGTCGTTGGAGAAAATGTTGTGGGTGTTGATAAACAAGCTGAGTTTAAAAATGGCAAAGTAGTAAAATCCCCCGAACTGGATAGAAGAATTGAAACATTTCTCCGCTATTTTGATGGATATGGGGCAATAATTGTGCAGATAAATGTGGAAGATACAAGAAATGGAGTTGCTGAGTATGTGATTGATAAATACGGGGACAAGGTAATAATTGAGTTAAAATGGGGGCAAGGAGCAAAAGATATTGGTGGTGAAATCCAGGTTACAGACTTAGAATATGCTATATTTTTAAAGAAAAGAGGTTATGTTGTTGACCCCGATCCAATGCTTCCAGAAGTACAGGAAGCCTTTAAACACAAAGCAATAAAATCCTTTGCGAGACACAGTAGATTAGGTTACACTGATTTAAACGATGTTAATGAAGTTCAAGAAGCTTTCAATAAAGAAGTAAAAAGATTACGCAAACTTGGTTACAAAAGAATAACATTAAAAACTGGTTCCTATGGGATGGAAGCATTAGCGATGGCTATTAAATTTGCATCAGATGCAGGTTTAGACTTACTTACGATTGATGGATCTGGTGGTGGCACAGGTATGAGCCCTTGGAATATGATGGAGACATGGGGTGTACCTTCAATACTACTACATTCAAAAGCTTATGAATATGCCTCCATATTAAAAACTCTTGGAAAAAATGTAGTGGATATGGCTTTCGCAGGTGGACTTGCAAGAGAAGACCATATCTTTAAAGCTATAGCATTAGGTGCTCCTTTCGTTAAGCTTGTTTGTATGGGAAGAGCAGCAATGATACCTGGTTTCCTTGGTTCCAATATTGAAGGTGTTCTAAGACCTGAAAGAAAAGCAGCTGTGAATGGTAATTGGGATAAACTTCCCGCCTCGGTTACAGCCATCGGCGAAAAAGAGGATGAAATTTTTGCCTCTTACTATGATGTGGAAAAAAAAGTTGGAAAAGATGAAATGAAAAATATACCCTTCGGTGCCATAGCAATGTGGACTTTAATGGATAAACTCTCAGCTGGATTACAGCAGTTACTAGCAGGTGCAAGAAAATTTACTCTAAGTGAGATATCAAGGGATGATCTTGTTGCTGCAAATAGGGAAACAGCCAAAGAAACCGGTATACCCTTTATCACCGATGCTCTTGATGAAAGCGCAAAAAGAATACTTAAGAGTTAAAACACACAAAAAGAGGGTAATAAAACCCTCTTTCTTTTTACTCTTCAAAATAAAATTTTTTTTTGTTAGTATAGTAAGTTCTATGAAAAAGGAAAATTCAGTAAAAATAGGTTTAATACAGTCTTCTTGTGTTGAAGATATAGAAAGCAATTTCAATAATACGCTTAATTACATTTATCAATTAATCGATAATAAAGTAAATATTATTTGTACACAAGAACTATTTACATCGCTTTACTTTTGCCAAACTCAAAAAATAGAGTTCTTTCAATTAGCAGAAGAATTAAAGGAAACAAACGAAAGAATTAAAAGATTGTCAAAGGTAGCAAAAAGCAATAAAGTGGTCATAATTGCGTCTTTTTTCGAAAAAAGAGCTGAAGGATTATACCATAATACAGCTTTAGTTTTTGATGCAGATGGAACTATTTTAGGTAAATATAGGAAAATGCATATTCCCGATGATCCCCATTTTTATGAAAAATTTTATTTCACCGCCGGTGATACGGGATATAAGGTTTTTAGAACAAAATTTGCTCCTATTGGTGTTTTAATATGCTGGGATCAATGGTTTCCAGAAGCGGCAAGAATAATCTCACTTAAGGGTGCTAAAATTCTTTTTTATCCCACCGCAATAGGCTGGTTGCCATCGGAAAAGAAAGAGCATGGTAAAAAGCATTACAACTCATGGGAGATTATTCAAAGATCCCATGCTATAGCAAATGGAATTTTTGTAGCATCTGTAAACAGAACTGGTTATGAAAAATTACCCGAACTTTGTGAAGGTATTGAATTTTGGGGTAGCAGTTTTGTATGTGATCCCTATGGTGAAATAATAGCCAAGGCTCCAGTTAATGGAGATTATTTGCTTACAGCAACATTAGATTTATCAATTATTGATGAAAAAAGAAATATTTGGCCCTTTTTAAGAGATAGAAGAATTGATAGTTATAAAGAAATCCTTCAAAGGTTCATTGATGAAGAAAATTAAAAAACCATATCCAAGAGAAATGGGTTTTTTCATGCCTCCTGAATGGTATCCTCATTATGGTACATGGCTTTCTTATCCCCATAATTCTCTCACCTTTTTTGACAAACTCGAATCAGTAAAAGAGGCATTTGTTGAGATAATCTATTATATTTCACTGGAGGAGTTTGTACATATAAATGTTAACGATAGGGAAATGGAAGAAGAACTGATAAATCGTTTGAAAAGTAAAAACATTGATTTAGAAAAAATAACTATCCATCATTTTCCCACAAATGACGCCTGGTGTAGAGATCATGGCGCAATATTCGTTCTTAATAAAAATACAAATAAATTAGCTGCAACCTGCTGGGAATTTAATTCATGGGGAGGAAAATACCCCTATAATTATGATCAAAAAATTCCTGAGCTGATGGCCGATTATCTTAAAGTAGAAAAATTTAGAACTAATATTGTTTTAGAAGGTGGTTCCATTGATACAAACGGTGAGGGAATTATACTTACAACTGAACAGTGTCTTTTAAATCCAAATAGAAATCCCCAATTAACCAGAGAAGAAATAGAAGAATTCTTAAAGTTATATTTAGGTGTTGAAAAAATTCTCTGGCTTAAAGAAGGCATAATAG
>CALINM010000175.1 GCA_938045315.1 uncultured bacterium
AGAGATTATTAGATTATATTTCTTTCTTGGTAGTTCTTTAAGAGCTTCAAAACCAGTTTTTGCTTCCGTAAAATTAAAATTACCCAATTCTTCTAAGCCAGAAATAATAAAAGCTCTCATAGCGCTTGAGTCATCAACTATTAATATTGTTTTTTCATCTTCCATATTTTAATTTAACTCCCCCTTTGCTTTTTTTTCAAGCAAGAGCCTTTCCATTGTGATACCCGCTTGAGTAAGAAATATTTCTAAAGCGTCCGTGTCTCTAATCGGTTCTTTGTCAGGCAAATTATCACCATAAAGTAAAGCAATAACTTTGCCAGCTGAAATAATTGGTGCAAAAAAAATTTCCGTTGGTTTTTGTCCTCCTAATTTCTCAAGTAATAAAAGAAAGTTTTCATCTTCTATAGGTAAACCTTTAAAAGGTGTTGAGGAATTTATGATTTCTCTGAAAAATCCCCTAAGGGGTAGTGAAAGATTTTTTACCACTTTTAAAGGTTGATCTATAAATTTATCTAAACCAAATTGTCCAAGCCCCTGTAATGAATCGCTTTTTATTGCAAAAATTACTCCTCTTGGCATTATCTCACTTGCTAATCTGAGAATAAGTAGTATAATTTCATTTCCTGAAGATACCTGTCCAAGTTCGGCAATCATTGATTTTAAAATAGTTAAACCTGGAGTGGTTACTATCTTACTACTATCTTCTTTTATTTCAAATTCTTCTTTTAATTCCTTATCCCAATGAGTGATCTGTGCTTTTTGAATAGAAGTCGTATCCATTTCTTTTATTGTAGCTTCAAGAGTTTTAATAAAAAAACTCACCTCATCCACAATATTTTCTTTGTTAAATAATCTTCTTTTTGGTTTTTTTATGATATTGATGTTTTTTGCTCTCAATTTCTCTTCTACTTCTGGCACTGAATATTCACAAAGTGCAATAATTTTAGATTCTCCCTGGTTTAAAAGTTGCTCTATAATATCCAGTCCCCCTAAAACACCAGAACCGTCTGGTTTTATAATAAAAAGTGAAACTATGGGTAAAACACATTTACCAGCATTTTTAAGGGAACTATATTTTATGAGAGCATCATTAATGTTATCAGCGTTTTCAACCTCATAATTTTTTTCCATAAACCTTTTTGTCACGTGAACAAAAAAATTATTATCATCAATTATTAATAATACGGGTTTTGATAAAGATTGCTCTATAATTGGTTCTTCTACTGTTTCAAGTTTTGATGTCTCTGGCTCTTTAATAATAGTTTCCAGTTGTCCTTCATCAGCAAGACGTGAACCTTCCATGGCAAGGAATTGGGGATTGAGTCCCTTAGCTTTGGGCAAGTCATACTGTAAAAGATCGACTGTTAATTCATCTTCAACTATATCATCTATTAATTCAAATCTAAACTCACCTTCAAGCCAGTAAAAAAGACTAAAAACAGATTTTTCAATAAGTTCAGTAACACATTCTTCTATTTTATCTTTTGGAATATTGAAATTGTTAATTAGAATCCATCCTAATTTTTGTTGTTTATTTAATGACTGTTGATATTGTAATGCTTTTTTTAAAATATCTGGAGTTACATACCCTTTATGAATCAAAAGTTCGCCCAAATTTACCCTATAGGCATCAGAATATGCTGTTACCACTTTTCCTTTATAAAAGTAAATTCTTCCTTCTCTTTTATTGCTCTTTATGTGAAGAATACCAGACTTTCCGCTAAGTGCAACAATCTGTAATATTTCTCCAAGTCCTAAATCTTCTAATCTTCCAACTAAACTCATAATTGACAATTATATCTTTTAAATATTTTTTATAAAAACAAAATTTTAAATCAGCTTATTTATTCAACAAAATATTTTTTTAATCTCCTTTTTAAATGCCTATTAGCAAAACGATGAGCTTCTTCTCTTAACTTTACCAATATTTTTAATCCAGGATTATCACTTTTTAGAACCAGCGGGTTTTTTCTATTTAAAATGTAAATGGAATTTTTTTCATCCTTCGCGATGGAAGCGATAAAGATGTCTTTTAGCTTTAACTCATCAATAACCTTTTTAGCTATGTTCAGTTGACCCTTTCCTCCATCAATTAGCAAAATATCTGGATATTTCCATTCAATGTGATTAAACCTTCTTTTTAAGGCAGAATAAAGAGCATTATAATCATCAAAGCCCTCTTTAACATTGAAGATTCTGTAGCTATCCCTGAAAAAATCACCATTTTCATAAACTACCATAACACAGGCATTTTTTTTGCCGTATAAGTGGGTTGCGTCGAAGCACTCTATTCGCTCTGGTTTTTTAGATAGATTAAAAATGTTTTTTAGCATTAATAGACCATTTGATGTTTGTGGAGAGAAAGAAGAAGCATTAAGATTTGCCATAGCAGTTAATTGTCTGGTCTGGGTGTCGTAAGGTTTTTTAATCTTAACATTAGTCTTTTTGATGTCCTTTAAGTAGGTTTCTATGCTATTTTTTTCTTCTAAATCCATATCTATAATGATTTCTTCTGGAAAGATTACGTTTTTTTGGTAATAACTTGTGATAAACTCCGATAATGTATTTTCGGTATCAAAGCTCTTTCTTATGGAAAAATCTTTTTTATTTATAAGTTTACCAGCCCTTACAAAAAGTAAAGAAATGTTAACAAAATCAGTGCCATCAAAAAAACCAATCACATCAAGACTTTTTAGATTAGGTCCCTGTACCCCCTGTTTCTTCATTAATTCATCTATTTGACTGATTGTATCTCTTATGAATGCTGCTTTTTCAAAATCTTCTCGTTCTGATGCAGCCCACATTTCTTTAATAAGTATTTTTCTTACTTTTTTTATATAGCGACCTTCTAAAAATGAGATAACATTATCTAAAATTTTATTATAGGCTTGTCTTTTTTCGTCTCGGTTAATGCATGGTGCTATACATTGATTAATATGAAAGTAGAGACAGGGTTTTGTTCGTTTTGAAAAAACTTTATCGCTGCAGTGGCGGAGGGGGAAAATTTTTTGGATACATGAAATGATTTCACGAATTTTTTTTGCAGATGGGTAAGGACCGAAGTAAAGAGCATCTTTATCATCAATCTTTCTTACAAGCTCAATTTTTGGAAAATCCTTTTTTCTATCGATTTTAATGCACAGATAATTTTTGTCGTCTTTAAGCTGAATATTATATTTGGGATTATATTTTTTAATTAAATTGTTTTCAAGAATAAGTGCTTCTTTCTCGTTATTAGTTAGAATGTATTCTATTTTTTTAACATTTTTTAAAAGAAAGCTTACTTGATATCTATTTTCTATACCTTTAAAATATGTAAGAATTCTTTTTTTTAAATTCTTTGCTTTGCCAACATAAAGGACTTTGCTTTCCTTATCCTTCATAATATAAACACCACAGGCTGAAGGTATATTACAGAATAAGGTTGTATCCATAATTTAATAATAACAAAAAAAAATTTTAAAAAATACTGACAACTTTAAAACATTTATTATGTAATGTTTGCTAAATGATAATTTTGTGTTAGTATTAATTCTATGATCTATGTGGAGACTATTTCTGGCTATACAATGTCTGAGCAGTTTCTTGAAATTGTGGAAAGAAAAGGCAAGGGACATCCAGATACAATATGTGATTCCCTTGTTGAATCCATATCAATTGCATTAAGTGAAGAATACAAAAAATGTGTTGGAAGTATAGTACATTTTAATATCGATAAAGCATTACTCTCTGCTGGAAAGGTGGAAAAGAGATTTGGTGGTGGTAGAGTGTTAAAGCCAGTTAAGTTTATCGTAGGTGATCGGGCTACTTTTTTATGGGGCAATAAAAGAATTCCCATAAGGGATGTAGTTATCGAATCAACAATAAATTGGTTTAAGAAAAATTTAAGGTTTTTCGATCCAGAAAAAAATCTTGATATAGAGATAGCTCTTTCAGAAGGTTCAACCGAACTAACCAACATTTTCAGAGAAGGGAACAAAAATTTACCTGCCAATGATACATCAGCAGCTGTAGGCTTTTATCCTTTAACACCTGCAGAAAAGGTGGTTTTAGAATTAGAAAAATATCTTAATTCAGAAAACTACAAAACTTTGTATCCAGAAACGGGTGAAGATGTAAAAATTATGGCTATAAGAAAAGGGGATGAACTTAATTTAACAATAGCTATGCCTTTTATTGCGGAACTTATTTATTCAGAGAAAGAGTATTTTCAAAAAAAAGAAAAGGTAATGAATAGTATTAAAAAGTTTTTGAGGAAATATTCTGGGACTTTTCATATAAATGTAAGCTTTAATGCCCTTGATAAAAAGGGGCATGGGATTGATGGTGTTTATCTAACTCTTTTAGGCACTTCTCTTGAGGACGCTGATTCAGGTCAGGTTGGCAGAGGAAATAGAGCAAATGGTCTTATATCTGTAGCAAGAGCAATTGGAACTGAAGCGGTTGCAGGAAAAAACCCAGTAAGCCATGTGGGAAAAATTTATAGCGTTTTTACTCATTATTTAGCCAAAAAAATTCATCAGAAGATTGAAGGTATAAGAGAAATCTATGTATATATGGTTAGTAAAATTGGTAAACCTGTAAATGAACCGGAGGTAGTATCTGTTAAGATAATCCCTGAAAAAGGGATTCGATTAATGGATGTATCGGGTAAGATAACAGAACTTATCGAAAAAGAGCTTGCTGAAATGCCACATTTTTGTGATTTATTGAGTAAGGGAAAATTTTCAATTAACTAAATTTTAGTGACCGCTTTTTCTAACAAAGATTTTATCTCATCTCTAATTTTTGCAGCCCTTTCAAATTGTAAGTTTTTTGCTGCTTTTTTCATTTCCCTTTGAAGCCTTTTTATAACTTTTTCAAGAGTACTCTCATTCATATGGAAATCCTCTTTAGTTTCCTCTACTGAGATAGTGTAGTAATCTTTCTCACAAAGTATCCCAAAATCTTCATTAATATTCTTTTTAATTGTTTCTGGAGTTATATTGTTTTTTTGGTTATATTCCAGTTGTTTTTCTCTTCTTCTCGTGGCTTCAGCGATAGCATTTTTCATGGCAGGAGTTATTTTATCAGCATAAAAAAGGACTCTTCCATTTAGATTTCTTGCGGCTCTCCCGCAAGTTTGAATCAATGATGTTTCAGACCTCAGGAATCCTTCTTTATCAGCATCTAAAATAGCGACAAGTGCAACTTCAGGCATGTCTAAGCCTTCGCGTAAAAGATTTATGCCCACAAGCACGTCATAATCACCCTTCCTTAGTTCCTTAATAATTTTTACTCTCTCTATTGTGTCAATATCAGAATGGAGGTATTTAGCTTTAATACCATGCGTTTGAAGATAACTTGCAAGATCTTCTGCCATTCTAATAGTAAGAGTTGTTATTAATACTCGCTCTCTTTTTGAGATTGCTTTTTTTATTTCCTTCAAGAGGTCTTCAACTTGATTTTTTGCTGGTCTAACTATAATCTCTGGATCTAACAAACCTGTTGGTCTTATAATCTGCTCTACTAACTTATTCTTTTTTCCCAACTCGTATGGACCGGGTGTGGCAGAAACATATATAACCTGGTTTATCCTAACTTCAAACTCTTCAAACTTAAGAGGGCGATTATCTAAAGCAGAGGGCAATCTAAAGCCAAATTCAACAAGTGTTTTTTTTCTTGAATAATCACCTTCATACATACCCCTTATCTGGGGAATTGTAAGATGAGATTCATCAATTATAAGTAGAAAATCTTTCGGGAAAAAATCGATTAAGGTAAATGGTGGTGTTCCGGGTGGTCTTCCATCTAAATGACGGGAATAATTTTCTATACCCTTACAGTATCCCATCTCTTCAAGGAGTTCTAAATCATATAATGTTCTTTGCTTTAGTCTTTGAGCTTCCAGTAGCTTATTATTCTTCTCTAATTCTTCCAAACGGGTTTTTAGCTCCTCCCTTATCGATTTAATGGCATTTTTTAACTGTTCTTCTGGAGTAACATAATGGCTTGCAGGATAAATATTAATTTCAGAGAGGCTTTCGTATATTTCACCTGTTAGGGGGTCGAAGGAATAAATATTTTCTACTAAATCATCAAAAAAATTTATTCTATAAGCTAATTTATCCTCATAAGCAGGGAAAATCTCAATTGTATCTCCTCTAAACCTAAAAGTACCTCTGTAAAAATCGTAGTCATTCCTCACATACTGGATCTTTATAAGTTCATGCATAAGTTCTCTCTGGTTATAATACTCATTGACTTTTATGCATATATGCATACTACTGTAATTATTGGGTGAACCAATACCGTAGATACATGATACAGAAGCCACAATAATTACATCATTTCTCTCTAAAAGTGAGTATGTTGCTCTGTGTCTCAGTTTGTCTATCTCTTCGTTTATCGAAGAGTCCTTTTCAATATACAAATCTCGTTCAGGTAGATATGCTTCAGGTTGATAATAATCGTAATAACTTACGAAATACTCTACAGCATTGTCAGGAAAAAGCTCTTTAAACTCAAAAAAAAGTTGTGCAGCGAGCGTTTTGTTAGGAGCTATAATAAGAGTTGGTCTTTGAATATTTTGTATAACATGGGCCATTGTAAAAGTTTTTCCAGAACCTGTTACACCCAATAAAACTAGATGTTTGAGACCGTCTTTAATACCTTTAGTTAATTCCTCTATCGCCTGGGGTTGATCACCTTTAGGTGAAAAAGAAGATCTTAGTATGAATTTGCCCTTTTTCATAACAAAATATTATACTATGAAAAATGTGTATCATGTTAATTTTTAAAATATGAAAGTACTATTTATACAGCCACCCATAGAAGACTTTTACACGACAAATATTAGGAACTACCCTTTAGGGCTCCTCTTTATTGCATCAAATTTAAAAGACATCTGTGATGTTAAGATTGTAGATCTAAGAGTGGGGAGTAAAGAAATAGAGTCCCCATTTAATGAATTGAACAAGTTTTACAATAAAAGGTATTCTCCATATAAGCTATTTTCTCGATATCAAAGATTTGGATTAAATCAGGATAGAATAAGAGATATAATTAAAAAGGAGAAACCCAAAGTAGTTGGCATATCAAATCTTTTTTGCACCTATTCTGAGGAAGCATTAGAAGTTGCTAAAATAGCAAAAGAAGTAGACGAAAAGATTATTACTGTTCTTGGTGGTAACCATCCTACATTATTTCCTGAGGACGTGTTAAAGAAAACATTTGTAGACATTGTAATAAGAGGAGAGGGGGATATACCTTTTCGAGAGTTGGTTAGAAAACTTATTAGTGGGGGAAAACTCACAAATATAGAGGGAGTTTCTTTTAAAACTGATGGTAAATTATACCTTTCTTTACCATTTTTTAATACCTCTTGTAGCTTAAATCTCGATAGAGCATTAATCCCAAAAGAAAACTATCCCTACGGTAAAGGCTTTATAGCTCCTGTTATTACAAGTAGAGGATGTCCTTACCATTGCGATTTCTGTGGCAAACCAGAGACAAGATTTGGGTATTACCACATAGATGATGTGAAAAAAGACATTGATAAACTAATAAATCTTGGATTTGATACTATTGATATAGAAGACGATTTTTTTGACATTACCCTTCCAAGAAATATGGAAATTTTGAAATGGTTGGGGGACAAAAAAATAAGAATAACTGCAATGAACGGCATTGTACCAAAAATCAATGACAAAGCTAAAGAAATTTTAAAATCTATAAATTTTCAGAGAATTAATCTTTCACTTGTGGATAGTAATGATGAATTAAAGGAAGAGATAAATAGAGGACATTTTAAAGAAGCTGATACTGTATTAAATCAATTTATAAGCACTGGCATACCAATAGAGGTTCATTTTATTATCGGCTTGCCAGACCAAAGTCCTGAAGGACTAATAAATACAATGCTATATTTAGCAGAGAAAAAAGTGCTTTTAGGACCAAGTGTTTACTACCTTGCACCGGGCAGTAAAATTTACGAAAATTATGTTAAAAAATATGGAAGAATTGATTTTAAATTTGCCCGATCAAGTGTTCTATTTCCTGTTAATAAAAACTTTGATGTAATAGCGCTGGCTACATTTATGAGACTAACCAGATTTGTAAATTACATAAAGTCCCTTCTTGACAAATATGGACAGGATTTTCACATAAAAGAGCTAATGAAAGTGGTGATGAACAAAAAGGAAATAGATGGTAAGATCTTAGAGACTTTGATTGAAAGAAAGACGTTTATAAGTTTCGATAAAACAAAAAAAAAGTTTTATGAAGATTATAGCAAAAAATACATAATTGAAGATTTTCTTTCCAAGCTTAGATTTATCAGGGGTTACAAGTCAGAAAATATTTGTTATTTTAAAATATAAACGGCAAAGGCAGGTATTCTCACCCCTTTGTGGCATAGAAAATTTAACCCTGAATAATGCATCCCTGTCAACTACAGGAAATAGAAGCACCTAAGGTGACATATCAGGTCTATCTTCCTTGATTATCTCCCCCGGGGTTTTGCCACTTTTTCTGATATTTCTTTGCTTCCCTGTCAGACCCTGTTCCTTAAGGATCCTTTTTATCGCTCCTTCTTGTGCAGGGAACTTTCCTCC
>CALINM010000176.1 GCA_938045315.1 uncultured bacterium
AAGAATAATTTTTATTTTAGACTAATTTTAAATTATGAAAAGGGAACTAAATAAAAAAGGATTAAAAGCAACTCCACAAAGAATTGAGATAATAAAATTCCTAAGTTCTACAAAATCACACCCCTCTGCTGAAGATGTTTATAAATTTATTAAAGAAAAATTCCCTACGATTTCTTTTGCTACCGTTTATAATACACTAATTACTTTAAAAAATACTGGTGATATTAAAGAATTATCTATAGACCCTGAAAGAAAAAGATTTGACATGGATTTAACACCCCATGATCATTTTTTTTGCAGAAAATGTAAAAGAGTTTATGACATTTATGACCTATTAAGGGGATATAAAATAAAAATTGAAGAAATAGATGAGCATCAGGTTGAAGAAATATCACTTTATTATACAGGGGTTTGCAGAGATTGCAAAAATAAAATTGGAAAGGAGGTTACAAAAATATGAGCAACACAGACAAAAATTTGAAAGAAGCTTTTGCGGGTGAATCACAGGCGAACAGAAAATATTTAGCCTTTGCAAAAAAGGCAGAAGAAGAAGGTTATTTGTCTATCGCAAAGCTTTTCAAAGCAGCAGCAGAGGCAGAAACCATCCATGCTCACAATCATCTAAAGGAATTAGGAGGTATTAAATCTACAAAAGAAAACTTATTAGAAGCAATTAATGGAGAGACCTTTGAATTTCAAAACATGTATCCCAAAATGATTGAGGAGGCTAAAGCAGAAAATAGAGAAGAAGCACTTAGAAGCTTTAATTATGCTAATGAAGTTGAAAAAATTCATGCCCAATTATTTAAAAAAGCTCTGGAAAACATCGATAAAAAAGAAAATGTTGAATATTATATCTGCCCTGTATGTGGCAATACCTTTGAAAATGATGTGCCAGATAAATGCCCTATCTGTAATGCTTTAAAAGAGTTTTTCAAAAAAATTGATTAAAGGAGGTTGTAAATGGCAGAAAAATTCCAAATTTACAAGTGTGAAATTTGCGGAAATATTGTAGAAGTCTTGCATGGTGGCGCAGGTTCTCTTGTATGCTGTGGACAGCCTATGAAGTTAATGCAAGAAAATACTGTAGAAGCATCTCAAGAAAAACACATTCCTGTTTATGAAAAAAACGGTAATACAGTTAGGGTAAAAGTAGGTTCGATACCCCATCCAATGGAAGAAAAACATTATATCGAGTGGATTCAGGTAATAACAGATAATGGCAAATCCTATAGACAGTTTTTAGCTCCCGGGATGGCGCCTGAGGCAACTTTTGAAATCCAAGAGAATATATCTAAGGTTAGAGAGTATTGTAATCTTCATTTATTATGGTCGGAAAAATAAAGGAGGATTATATGTGTGGTATAGGTCAAGCTTCAATAACCGTTGGGCAACAGGTCCCTAATTTTGAATTAGAAACTTATGATCCAGAAAAAAAAGATTTTTCCAAGATATCTCTCGATGATATAAAAGCTAAAAGACAGTGGTTGATTTTATTTTTCTACCCCGCTGACTTTACTTTTGTTTGTCCCACAGAACTCGATGATTTAGCAAAGGTATATGATGATTTAAAATCAATGGGATGTGAAGTAGTTTCTATTAGTACAGATACAAAATTTAGTCATTTAGCATGGCACAGAGAAGAACTTCTTTTAAAAGATGTCAGATATCCAATGGGTGCTGACCCCACAGGAAAATTATCAAGACTTTTTGGCGTTTATGATGAGAATACAGGACTTGCATTAAGAGGAACTTTCATTATAAACCCCGAAGGCAAACTGGTGGCATCAGAAATTAATTTTTATAATGTAGGCAGAAATGCTGAAGAGCTTTTAAGAAAAATGAAAGCAAATATCTATTTATCTACCCATCCAGATGAAGCATGCCCTGCAAAATGGACAACGGGACAAAAAACATTAAAACCATCGGCTAAGATTGTTGGTAAAGTTTATGAGGCTTTAAAATAATTTCATAGGGTGTCTGTAAATGACACCCTATTTATAAATAAAATACCTAATATCGCCTTTTAATACTTCTGCAAGCTTATAATATTCAGCACCCATTTCTTTGGCTAAATCTTTAGCATAGGGATATGATATCCATGTAGGATCTGTATCTATTACAAAAGTTTTTACGTCCATTTTCTTAAACCTTCGAGCTAATAAAATAGCTTCTTCAAAGGGATCATTTCCAGACATAGAAATATTAGCCCTCCCATCAGTAAAAAACATAATTACTTTTTGATTTTCTTTAAACTTCACATTTTCCTTTTCAATCGCTTCAAGTGATTTTTTAATCGAAAGAGATAATGGAGTTTTACCTCCTGTTACAATGTTTGATAACTTTTTCCTGGCCATATTGATACTTTTAGTAAAGGGCAAAATAATTTCTGCATTAACCCCTCTAAAAGTTATCATCCCAACCCTTTCTCGATTAAGATAGGCATCCTTTAAAAGATTAAAAACAATACCCTTAGTTTGGCTCATCAACTCCTCTACACCCATAGAACCAGAGGCATCTACAACAAACAATATAGATGTTCCCTTTTTACCAACAAATTTTTTGGCAAGAAGATATTTTTTATCGATTTTATTAAAATCCTGTCTCTCTGAAGCAACTAACTTATTTTTTAAAGTTGCAAGAATATCAATACTATTATTTGTATTTTCAAACTTCCTACTACCCCTATGTTTTCCCCTATTTTTTTCTTCTTTTTTTCTTTTAATTACAAACCTGGACTGGAAATATTTTATTTGGGAATCTTTACCACCTTTGATTTCTTCTAATTGTGATGGGTTTCTAATAAATTTTTTTTTTCCTTCATTAAAAATATCTGATGGCCTTCACACTTCTCTTCATATTCTTTGACAATTTTTGTTAGGTTTTCCTGAAGATCTATAAGGGATTTCTCTTCATCAAAGGGATTTTTCCTCAGTCTGTGGGCAAAAACAAAATTAGCCACATTTTTAAAATCTTCAGGTATTATATAATTTCTTCCACCCCAGGCAGCAAGGGCTTTACCTGCCTTAAGAATAATCATATCCGATCTATGACCTGCCACATCAGCTAAAATACACATTTTGCTAATAAGTTCATAATGCCATTCTTGTGCCCTAATTTTTTTTAATAATCTCCTTGCTTTTAATATTTTTTTCCCTATTTCTATGTCAAAACGTCTCCATCTTTTTATAAAACCTTCTGGATTTTTTTCAAAATCAATTCTTCTCTTTATTATTTCCTTTCTAACTTTCATATCCTTAACAGTCTCAACCTCAACACATAATCCAAATCTATCTAACAACTGGGGCCTCAATTCACCCTCTTCTGGATTCATGGTACCAATCAAAATAAACTTGCTTGGATGTGAAAAAGATATACCTTCCCTCTCGACAATATTTACACCCATGGCAGCTACATCAAGTAGCTCATCAACAATATGATCTTCCAGTAGATTAACTTCATCTATATATAAAATACTCCTATTTGCCTGTGCAAGAAGACCGGGTTCAAAACATTTTTTGCCATCTTTAAGTATTTTTTCAATATTTATGGTTCCCAATAATCTATCTTCAGTGATTCCTAAAGGCACGTTAACAATCTTTATATTTACCTTTTCTGAATTTAATTTCCTTGCAATTTCATATTTTTCCTTGCAGTTATCACACATTTCAAGAATACTTTTTGGATTACAATTAAAAGGACAACCACTAACAACTTCAATGGGGGGTAAAAGAGATGCCATTGCCCTTACAGCGGTTGATTTTGCAGTTCCTTTCTCACCTTTGATTAAAACTCCACCTATTGTGGGATCAATTACATTTAAAATAATGGCAAGCTTCATTTTTTCTTGACCTACTATAGCAGAAAAAGGGAAATTTATATAAGATCTGATATTCATAAACAGGAAATGCCGAAGGCGGGACTCGAACCCGCACGGTTCATCACCACTACCCCCTCAAGATAGCGTGTCTGCCAATTCCACCACTTCGGCTTTTTTTTATTATTTAAATTCCGCTTTAAAAATTGGTAATTTATAAACAATTTTTTCTTTATCTTTCTCAATAGTTAAATCAGGGATGTTTAAAGCTAACTTACCATCCCTATACTCTGCAAAACTCTTAGTTTCATGCAGTCCGTAAGCGACACCTAAAAGTGTACCAATCAGAACCCCACCACCTATTTTTGAACCTGCATCATTATCATCAATTGCAACCAAAGCAACCCCAACTAATGCACCAATTGCTGCACCATAAATGGCATCTGTAAACACAATCTCTCCCTTTGTACTTTTTCTACCATAATCCCGCGCAAAAACACTATTGGTAAAACTTACAAAAAAACAAATAAAAAGCAGAATACATATTAATCTACTCTTTCTCATAATAAAAATACTTTAAACAAACACAACCTTTTATGTCAAGATAAAATTAATAAATGACAAAATATCAATTAATATTATTTATTCTACCATAATTTCAAAACTTGCTTTATCTTTAATTTTGTCTTTTTTTATGTTAATAATTATTTCCCAGCTCCCTTTCATCTCA
>CALINM010000177.1 GCA_938045315.1 uncultured bacterium
AGGAAAAAATTCAGCTAAAAAACCAGTTACTAAAACTCCTAAAGGGTATACTCCTAAATAAACACTGGTAAAAAAACTCGCAGTTCTTCCCCTAAACTCTTCTTTAGTATTTAGATGAAGGAAAGAATTAGCAGAGGCATAAAATAAAACCATAAAAAAACCTAAAATAATGGTTATAAAACATAGAACATAAAAATTTGATGACATGATAAAAACAATTAAAGATAAGGAAAAGGCATAAGCAGTTCTTTTAAATCTTTTCAATATATGTGAATCTTCTTTTGCTTCAAGAGTCATAAATAAGGAACCTAAAATAGTCCCTAATCCCAGAAATCCCATTATTACTGAAACAGCTTGAGGATTATCAGAAATTGAGTTTTTGATATAATATGGCAAAAGACCTAAAAAAGGTAAAATCAAAAAACTATAGAAAAATACAATCTTAATGACCCAAAATATATCCTTTTCAGAAGCAATATAACTAAACCCCGATCTTATAACAGAAAAAAGTTTTTATCTCTTTTATTTTGCCCTTTTGTTAAGTTTACTGTTAATAATATTACAATTAGAAAGGGAAGATAAGTAATACCGTTTGCTATAAAACATCCACCCAAACCAATAAAATATATCAACGCACCAAATAAAGATGGTCCTATAAACCTTGATAAATTGAATTGTAATGAATTTAGTGCAATAACTGAAGATATTTTTTCTGGCTCAATAAAAGAGAGCAAGATGTTGTAATAAATTGGATAAGATATAGCGGATCCAATTCCCGATATAAAAGCAAGAAAAGCTAAAAGTCCATAAGTCATACTACCGTTATAAACAGAAATACCAATAAAAAATGCTACAATTAAGCTCAATGATTGGGAAAGTAATAAAATTTTCTTATTATCTAATGAATCCGCTAAATATCCACCTACTATTGAAAAAAACAAACTTGGTATGGAATTTAAGAAGCTCACAATACTAAAACTAAAAGAAGCGTTCTTTAAAGATAAAGCAAGCCAGCTCATAGCAATATTCTGAATAAAGCTTCCTATGTTTGAGATAAAAACAAAAATATAAAAATAAAAAAGTTTTTTATCCCTTAAAACTCCAAAACCTTTCATAAAAAATTAGTCACCACACGGTCTGGTATCCCCTTTAAGCTTTTCTAAAGCATGTTTTAATACGGGAAGCACTAAAGATAAGTTCTCTTTAACAGCTTTTACACTGCCAGGTAGATTTATTATGAGTGTTTTTTTCCTTATGCCGCTAACACCCCTTGAAAGAATAGCATTCTTACTAATCTCCGCACTTTTAATTCGCATATATTCAGAAATACCCGGTACTTCCCTTTCTATAACAAGTTTAGTTGCTTCTGGGGTAATATCTCTCTCTGTAAGTCCTGTACCACCGGTGGTTAGTATTAAATCAGCTACACCATTATCACAAATTTCTATTAATTTATCCCTTATCAACATCATATCATCTGGCAAAACTTCATAGTGAATAATTTCTCCTAACTCATTCACCATTTTTTTAATCTCCTCTCCACTCAAATCCTCTCTTCCACCCTTTGAAGCAGTATCACTTAAAGTTATAACAGCAATTTTAAACATTTTCTTCCTCCTCTAATTCATTAAGTAAAAACTTAATTTTTTTGAAATCTTCCCATGCTTCTTTTTTTGCCAATGGATTTCTTAAAAGATAAGAAGGGTGATAAGTGGGAATCAAAATAATACCATTATAATCAAAAATGGTCCCCCTTATTTTTGTTATTGGTTCATTCCTTTTAAGTAAAGCTGTGGTTGCTACACTACCTAAGCAACAAATTATTTTTGGTGAAATAATCTCGATCTGCTTTAGTAAAAAGGGCAAGCATTTGGGAATTGATTCTGGACAAAGGGAAATTTTATTATCCGGCGGTCTTGATTTTAAAACATTTGCGATATACACATTTTCGTGCCTGCTCAAACCAATAGATTCAAGCATTTTATCTAATAGCCTACCAGCTTTACCAACAAAAGGCTCTCCTTTTAAGTCTTCTTCTTCACCCGGAGCTTCTCCAATAAACATGATCTTGCTACAAGGATTACCCACCCCAAAAACTAAGTTTGTCCTTGTCTTATATAGCTCACATCTGTGACAGTTACCTATTTCTTGTCTTAATTTTTCAAGTAGTTTTTCTTTATTCTCACAGGGATTTTTTTTGTTTTTTATATCTTTCCTTAAGAAACTTCTAAAGCTAAATCCCAGCTCACTTAAATAATTTGTAAAAAACTCAATATAATCATTATCTAATTTTGAAGAAAAATTGGTATAATATGATTTCATGATATTAATCTTCTCCCTCATTTTCTTGGTTATACCCAAATATGTTTTTGCATTTGGTCCCGCCTTTCATCTCAAAATTGGATATGAGATCCTTAATTATTTAACCCTATTTTCACCTTTAACTCAACAATTACTTGCTGAGTATCCCTTAGATTTCTTGTATGGAAACATCAGCCCAGATATTGTGATAGGTAAAAGATTTCTTCCCTACCACAAGCATTGTCATAACTGGAATATAGCAAAAGACTTGATTGACTTTGCAAGTTCTCCATCACAAAAAGCTTTTGCCTATGGGTACCTAACTCACTTAGCCTCTGATGTAATAGCCCATAATTATTTTGTTCCCGTGCAAACTATTTCCACCTTTAAATCAAGAACTTTTACCCACCTATACTGGGAAACAAGATTAGATAACAAGGTTGAAAGAGATATTTGGTACTTTGCAGAGAAATTTAAAAGCTGTGACTTTTCTAAGAATGAATATCTTATGGAAAGGGTGCTTTCCTATAATCTATTTCCCTTTGTGGTAAGCAAAAAAATATACAAAGGTTACGTATTATTTTCCAGTTTAGAACAGTGGAATAAAGCTCTAAATATGATAAAGAACTTTTCAAAATACAAGATAGAACCAGAATTTTTAGAAGACGTTAAAAAGCTCTCTTTAGATTTTTCCATTAAGGTTCTTCTGAGAAAAGATGACACCCACATCATTTCAAATGATCCTACAGGTAAAAAAAGTATTAGTATAGCTCAGATGATTAGAAAGAATCTTAAACAAAAGTTCAAGTTACACTATTTCAACAATAATGAAGAAAAAATATTTTACGAACACTTCAAAAATAAATTCAGAAAAGCCCTTTTTAATCCTAAAGATCTTACTGCTATTATATCAGAAGAATAAAAATTTAACGCGCCCGAAGGGATTCGAACCCCTGACCCACAGATTAGAAGTCTGTTGCTCTATCCTACTGAGCTACGGGCGCATTGATAATGGAGTTTTATATTTTATCAAAAAGTTTTATTTTTGCACATATTTTTTTATCAATTAAATGGGTAATCCCAGTGCTACCCTTTTTTGTTTAATATGTTCAATAATTATCTCGCTTGCTTTAATAGGATCAGGCTCAACAGCAAATGAGGCTTTAAAAACATCATTTAAACCCTTTAATGCTAGTTCTGTAATATTCTTGCTCCCCAGAATGGGAGGCATAACACCCAGAACTGTAAAAATACCACTTGCCATAACATAAAACCCTATAGCAACAGCTTTTTCTGAATACCACTCAGGAGCTGCACCAGCTAATGGCAAATCACTTATATCAACATTAAGTGCTTTTGCCAGAGCACATGCAATTACAAGAATTCTAGAATTATCCACACATGAACCAACATGTAATGAGGGTGGTATACCTAGGGAATTACATATTTCTTTCAATCCTGGACCTGCCAACTCCTTTGCTTCTGGTATCTGTAATCCTGCTTTACCTGCTGCTACATTAGCGCATCCTGTAGTTAAAACTAAAATATCATTTTCTATCAATCTTTTTATTAATTCTACATGACCATAATCATGCTTAATTTTAGGATTGTTACACCCCACAACTCCAACTGCACCTTTTATTTTACCAGCTTTAATAGCATCAATTAAAGGATCTAAACTACCACCGAGTGCATCCAGTATTGCTTCAACAGAAAAACCTGTCATAGTTTTTACAGGAAAAACAGGTATTTTAACTTTTTGTTTTTTTCGATTCGTAAAATTATCTATTGCTTCTTTAATGATTGTATATGCCTTTTCCTTTGCAGTTTCTGGTGAAAATTCTACGTGCTTTACATTGGGGAATTTGGCCTTATCTGATGTGGAAAAAAGTTTTGTATGATAACACTTAGCAACATCAACGAGTGATGGCATTATACACTGATAATCAACTATAATTGCTTCCACAACACCTGTTATCATTACAAGTTCAGTCATTAAGTGATTTCCAGCCATGGGGATTTGTTTTCTCATCATTAATTCGTTACCAGTGCAACATAATCCAGCCAAGTTTATTCCTTCTGCACCCTTTGTCCTTGCATATGCAATCATTTCAGGATCTGTAACCGCCAGATAAACCATTTCTGATACAACGGGATTATGACCATGGACAAGTATGTTTACATGGTCTTCTTTTAAAACCCCAAGATTAACTGTGCTCATCGCAGGTTTTGGAGTTCCAAAGATAATATCTGAAACTTCAGTTCCAATCATCGAACCACCATAACCATCGGAAAGACTGTTTCTAACTGATTGAAGCAACAAAGAAACATAATCATTATCTACTCCCATATGGGTTCTATGCATCGTTTCAGTTGTTTCTCTATCTATACCACGTGGAATTACTTTTAATTTTTCCCATAATTCTATTCTCTTTGCAGGGGCACGATTGATTAAAGTAATTCTTTCCTTTTTCATGCCAAAATCTTCCATCATTGCAAGGGCAAGTTTTTTAGCTAATTCTTGAATCGAAATGTTATCTTCGTAGACATTATACTCTTTTGCCAAATTTGTTAATTTTTCAACATCCCTAATCTCATACCCCTGTGCTTTCCCACAACCAACTTTATAAAGCACTTCCACAAGATCTCTCCCATGATCAGAGTGAGAGGCAGAGCCTGCAGCAACCATTCTTGCTAAGTTACGAGCAACCATTATATCCGCATCAGCACCACATACACCTTTTTGTGGACCCTCTCCAAAGGGATCAATCCTACATGGACCCATGGAACAAATTCTACATGAAAGTCCTAACTCACAATAACCACACTGGGGCTGCTGTTTTTCGTGTCTATCCCATACTGTTTCAACACCATCATTCTCTGCTTTTTTTAACATCTCCTGAGCATCATAACATATGCTAAAATCTTTGAAATCCTTCATTTAGTCCCTCCTTAATTTAATATCCACTGTTTTTCTTTTGAATTCTTTAATCAATTCCATGGGAGTTTTTACATTTTTCTTTTCTCGTATACCAAGATATACAATCTTTCCAAGTTCATATGTTTCTTTATCCATCTCATCATTTATATTACCATAAGAGAGTGCACCAACTTTACAGGCTGTCACACATGCGGGAAGTTTACCCTCACTCAACCTCAATATACATTGATCACATTTATGAGCAGAAACTTTATTTATAGGATATCTGTGATATCTAATAACCCCAAAGGGACATGCCATAACGCACATGCCACAATTAATACATCTTTCAGGATTTATTAGCACAATTTCAGTTTTCTCTTCCCTGTATATTGCTTTTGTAATACACGCAATCTCACATGGAGCTGGATTACAATGCCTACATTTATTAGGGAATGATTCACCATTCTCAATTTCAACAATATGGATCCTTGGCTTTGAAATTATATTTTCTGAAATAGCAGTATATCTATTCTTAGAGCGAGAATGGCTAACAGCGCATTCAAATCTACATTGCATACAACCCACACATCTTTCTGGCTTTATTATCACTGTTTTCATGATTATACCTCCTGAAACTTTCTGTAATACTCTAAAGGTGAAATGCTGCCTTTAACTACCCTATCAACAAATGTATCTGTGACAGGTTTCTTATTTTTTATCAACTCTACAATAACACCTGCATAATCCGGATCATTTAAAAGGGCACACCCAACAATTTGGCCATTTTTAATTGCTATCTTTCTAAGCTGTTTCTTAGACTTAACGTAATGAGTGAAAAATTTAGCTTCTCCATCTTTTAAATTCCCCGCAGAAATCAAATGAAAATAATCTGTCTTTATGCTATTCATGGCAATACTTCCAGGATATGAAATCTTAAAATTTAACATGTTTAAGGCAGCATAATAACCCTGCTCAACTGCGTTGGGCCATATGGCGTTTATTACTCTTTTTTCCATCACCATATCGTAAGTTTCACAGCAATCACCGGCTGCATAAATATCTTTTATCGAAGTTTGCATAAATTCATCAACTAAAATACCAGTTTTGATATTTATTCCCGAATTATCTATCTCTTTTACCCTTGGTTTTACACCTTTACCTACAATTGCTACATCGCAATCCAAAACCTTTTCGTTACTTAGTAAAAGATATAAAATAGAATTCTTCTGTCTGACCTCTTTTACATCAGCACCTGTATATATCTGAATCCCCATACCAGATAAAATATCTTTTACAATCAAACCCGTTTCTTCATCAATAGTTGTTGAAAGAGGATAATGAGATGCCATAACAAGGGTGGGAGTAATACCCCTTCTGATAAGACCATAAGCTGTTTTAATACCCACAAAACCACCACCTATCACAACAGCAGAATTCCTTAATTTCCTGTCTATTGCAACGGAATCTTCTAAATATCTTAGATTAAATATCCTATCACTTTGTAACATATAAGGAGGTTTAATAGCTTCAGCACCTAAGGCAAGTAACAATTTATCGTACTCAAAGCAATTTCCTTTGTCAGTAAACACATTTTTTTTATTTGTATCAATTTTTATAATCCTCTCACCAAAAATCCATTTTACATTATCGGGAAAAAAATCGGGATTTGTAATCTCTATCTCTTTTTCTGTAACTTCTCTACCCAGATGATAAGTCAAAAGACATCGAGAATAGGGATAAATCTTTTCTTCTGATATTATGGTACATTCAATATCTTTTTTTTGCTTGATAAGGGTTGAGAGACAACTTAAACCTGCAGCACTTGCACCACAGATTACGATTTTCATTGATTTTTTTATACATCACATGATAGTAGATGTCAATCAAAAATTTACATACTTCCCAGTGAAGCAATGGTAACTTAAAAGAGTGCGAGAGAGGGGAGTTGAACCCCTACGGTTTTACCCACTGGATCCTAAGTCCAGCGCGTCTGCCAGTTCCGCCACTCTCGCAAATAGTGAATTAATTATAAAGAATAATTAAATCTAAATCAAGAACTCTATTAAAAAGATCCTCAAATAGGTGTGGACAAATTAACCAGAAAAAGTGTAATAAATTTGCAAATAAGTACCTATTTCATTGATACCTTACCATATTTTAAAAATGCCTACCATACTCATGGAATACTTGTTTAAATTTAGTTTTAACTTCTTTAACAATAATTGCTAAAATAATATTGAGAGCTCTATATTACGTGCTTTTTTTATCATATCATAAATTTATCAAAGGAATTAAAAAAATTTGTTTTCCCATAAAAGTATTAAAATACCAAAAAATATCGTTAGTAATGTTACAAAAAAACCAACCTTAGTATACTCCCAAAAACTAATTTTTACCCTATGTGATGCAGCCTCAACTACAATAATATTTGCAATGGACCCAAGGATTGTTAGGTTGCCCGCAAAGGTACTGCTTAAGGCAAGTATCAACCAATGTATTTCACTACCATTACTCAGAAATGATTTCATAATTAATACCGCTGGAACATTACTTACAATATTTGATAATATTCCACTTACAATAGTTAAAAACCATAAATTAGAAATAGTTAATTTGCCCACTCTATTTAGTATATCCATTGCGATGGATGAAAATTCAAGAGACTTTATGATTATAAAGAGACCAATGAAAAAAACGAGTAATCTAAAATCAATTAAAGAATATATTTTCTCGGGCTTAATTCTTCTTGTTATTAAAAGAAAACATCCTGCCCCAAGGGCAACGAGCTCCATGGGAAGCCCCATCATAAAAAATAAAATTACCAGTGATATTACAATTAATGATTTAATAGTCAATGCTTTATTATATCTAATTTTGAACGAAGTCTTAATAGCAATATCCTTTTTAAGGTCTTGTCTATATATAAACAAAAGGGTTAAATATAGAATAAAAAAGCCCATGAGTGATACGGGAAACATCTTAAAAAAGAAATTTGAGTATGATAAATTACCTGCATTACCAATTATTATATTTTGTGGATTTCCTGTTAATGTAGCTACACTCCCAATATTTGATGACATACAGAGAGCAATTAAAAATGGTTTTGGATTTAAATCAAGATTTTTGCAAACTAATAAAAGAAAGGGGGTAAACATCAAACAAACCGTGTCATTTACAAAAAAAGCTGAGAGTATACCACTTATAACTATAAGCAACTTCAAAAAAGTTTTTGGATTATTTATTCTATTTATTATAAATCCCATTATAATATTAAAAAATCCTGACAACCTTAAATTAGCAACCACAATCATCATTCCAAAAAGAGTTATTAACGTTTTGTAGTCAATTGCAGTATAAGCATCCCCTTCAGAGATTGAGCCTGTTAATATCATAAGGCCTGCACCAATAATAGCAGCACCAGCCCTATCAATTCTAAATAGAGGTGGTTGTCCTAAAGCAATCACCGCATAAGTTAATGTAAAAATTAAGAGAATTTTATCCATTTAATATTTTTAAAAATTTCCTTCGCACATCTTTTTTCATTTTTTTTAAATCTTCAAGAAACTTGTGACTTTTATCCTTCTTATAACCCATAAAGGTTGCAATGTTTAAAACATTTTCATCTCCCATTCTAAATGAATGTTTAGAATAGCCAAGTATAAGCCTTAAAGCCATATCTACCTTTTTAAGGAATAAATAACTATTCTCAAGCGCCTTCACAGTATCCATATCGATTAAATCAATTTCTTTTAAATTTTTAAAAAATTTATAAGTAGAAAGGCATTGCAAATCTTCATAAATAGAACCATATCTTAATTTTAGATATTGAATTATAAACTCTATATCTGTAAGCCCTCCTTCTCCATATTTAATTTCTAAAAAGTTCATAATTCTCTCTTTAGAAGCCAGCTCATCTTCAATTTTCTTCCTCATTTTTTTAATTTCCCTTTTAAGATGATCTTCTTTCAAGGGTTTAGAATATAAAACTTCTTTAATAAAATACTCAATTTCTCTACGAAAATCATTTTCTTCCCCTAAAACTCTTGCCCTCGTTAATGCTTGTTTTTCAAAAATCCAAGAACTTTCTAAATGATAATTTTTAAAGTTATTAAAACTAGTTACAAGAGGACCCTGGCTACCGGTAGGCCTCAATCTCATATCAACTTCATATAGGCTACCTTCCTCTGTAACCATTGTTAAGGAAGAAATGACCTTTTGAAAAAGTTTTGTATTAAAATAACCAGCAATATCACTCTCTGATCTATAGAGAAATATTAAATCGAGATCAGAAAAATAATTCATCTCCATTGATCCCAATTTACCCATACCTATAATTGCCAAATCCTGTTTTGGTTCAGCAATTTTTTTATTAATTAGATTCTTGCATAAATCTACTACAGAAAGTAAACATGCCTCTGCCAAATTTGTGAGATAAAGCTCAAGTTCTTCTAATCCAATTAAATTATTAGTATAAAGCATTCCTATTTTTAACCATTCACTATTTTTGAACTGCCTTATAACCTTCATCTGAATCTCGAAATCATCTATATTATTGAGTAATGCCTGTGCAGTTTTAAAATATTTATAACAATTATCTCTTTGTATATCATCTTTAATAAGTAAAAAATCAAGGGTTTCTGGTGAATTTATTAAAATTTTAACAAGAAATGGACTGTTACTAAATAAATGTATTAACATTTCTATAATTTTTTTATTTTCAGCAAGCAATGATAGATAAACAGGCTTTTTAATCAAAACCTTAATAAACTCGGTGAGCCTATTCATCACATCTTCAGCAAAAGTATTATCAAACGATTTAATTAGTAATTCTTTTATAACAATCCCATATGTCTCCCTGTATTTGAATGGAAGCCTATCTACCTGCTTTATAAGATCTTTTATATTTTCTTTTGATATATTCGCTTTTTCCAAAAGATTAAAAAGAGCTCTTTCAAGATCTACTGAATTTTCTATTCCTTTGATACTCCCCTTATTATCTTTTTCACCCAACAGACCAGCAAACATCTTATTTACAAACTTTCTGTAATTATCTAAATTTTCAATAAATTTGTCTAAATGATCATAACCACATCTTTTAGCAACCATTAACAACTTCCTTCTATCATTTGGGAGCATATAAACCTGTTGTTCCTCTTCCATTTGGATAGCATTCTCAACTTTTCTTAAAAATTTATAAGATTCAATTAACTTTTTAGACTCCCCATCACCTAAAATTTTTTCCTCCTCTAAAGCCTTTATAGCATCAACAATAGATGAAACTCTTAATTTTTTATTTTTGCCACCAAACATTATCTGTAAAGTTTGAACAAAAAACTCTAATTCTCTTATACCCCCCATACCCAATTTAATATTCCTACCTTCCAAATCTCTTGCAAGACTCTCCCTGTTAATCTTCAGCTTTAACTCCCTTAGTTCATTAACCAGGGTAAAATCAACATATTTTCTATAAATATAAGCTTCTAACTCATTAGAAATCCTTGTAAAAAGCTCATTATTTCCAATAATTAGCCTCGCCCTTAGAAGCGCTATTCTTTGCCAGGTTTCACCATAGAGGGTATAGAAATTCATAACTGCTTTGTCAGACATAGATAGGGGAGAATAATTTCCACCGGGCCTTATATCATTGTCTACCCTATACAAAAAACCATCTTGATTATAATGGGAAAGAAGTTTATTTATTTTTAAAGCCCACTTATGATAAAC
>CALINM010000178.1 GCA_938045315.1 uncultured bacterium
TAAAAAAACTTTTTCTTCACATTTACTACACACTTGCTGGTTAATATGTCCATACCTATATGTGAGGTTACGCCATTATTTACTATCTAAAAATATTAAATAATGTTAAAATAAAGTAAAAATTCAGGAATTATTATGAAAGTCCTCAAAATTAAAAACAAAGAGATTAAAGTCCCTATAGTACAGGGTGGAATGGGTATTGGTGTATCACTTTATAAATTAGCGTCAGCTGTGGCTAATGAAGGTGGTTTCGGAGTAATTTCTAGTGCCGCATTAGATAAAATTCTCTCAAAAAGATATTCAAAACAGTTTGATAACTATTCTGCTATTAGAAAAGAAATTGAATTAGCAAAACATTTTAGTAAAAGTGGAAGTATGGGCATAAATATTATGGTTGCCTTACAGAAAGATTATGAATCTTCTGTTAAAGCTGCTATTGATGAAGGTGTTGATGCGATAATATCAGGTGGAGGGCTTCCTTTATCCCTGCCATCTATAAAAAATCCTAAAGATACCGCTTTGATTCCTATCGTTTCTTCGTCAAGATCGTTGGAGTTAATATGTAAAAAATGGGAAAAACAAGGATACAGGCCTGATGCCTGTATACTGGAAGGACCACTCGCAGGGGGACATTTGGGGTTTAGAGTTGAAGATATTGATAAAGAGGAAAATAAATTAGAAAATTTACTCCCAAAGGTGAAAGAAACAGCAAAAAAATATGGAGATTTTCCTGTTATTGCTGCAGGTGGTATATTTGATCGTCGGGATATTGACAATATTATGAAACTTGGAGCTGACGGTGTTCAGATGGGTACGAGATTTTTGGTTGCGGAAGAAAGTGGTGCATCGATGGATTACAAACAGGCGGTAATTAATGTTAAAAGCGAAAATATTATAGTTGCATATCGACCTGGATCACCATGTGGTTTTCCTTTCAGAATTATCAAAAACTCACCAATGTATATAAGTGCTATTAAGAAAAATAGAAAACCTAGATGTAACATGGGATATTTATTAATGAGGGATAACGAAGGGAAACTCACCAAATGCAGTGCAAAGGAAGAAAATTATCAATCTTTTTGTATTTGTAATGGGCTTTTAAGTTCGTCAGGGTATAATTCAGAAATTGAAGAACCATTGTATACAGTAGGAGTTGTAGCAGAAAAAGTTACCAGGATACAAACTGTTCAAGAAATATTCAAAGAGCTTACATTAAATTAATATTTTATCCTTTTAAACTTTAAAAAAAGTCTTGTTATTGAACAAAATATTTACTAATTTTTGTTTTGCATCAACCATAACCTATTGCTTTTTATTGTGTTTTTTTATAGAATTTCTTATTTAATAACATAAAAAAGGAGGATATATGCCAACAGGCGATTTTATATGGATGGATGGTAAGTTTGTTAAATGGCAAGATGCCAAGGTACATGTATTAACCCATACACTTCATTATGGACTTGGTGTTTTTGAGGGTATTAGATGTTACGAGGGTGTTGATGGGAATTCATATATATTCAGGTTAAAAGAACATATAGATAGATTATATGATTCCGCTCATATTTGCGAGATAGAAATCCCCTTCAAGAAAGAAGATATTATTAAGGCTACAAAGGAATGTCTGAAAAAAAATAAACTAAAAGAAGGTTATATTAGACCAATTGTTTTTGTTGGTGATGGACCCATGGGCCTTTATGTGGAAGATTATCCTGTTAGAGTTGCTATAGCCTGTTGGGCATGGGGAGCTTATTTAGGAGAAGAAGGGCTAAAAAATGGGATAAGAGCTAAAATTTCATCTTTTACAAGACATCATCCTAATGTCATGATGACCAAAGCAAAAGTTTCTGGAAATTATGTAAATTCAATATTAGCAAAGAAAGAAGCAAAACATGCTGGCTATGATGAAGCTATTATGCTTGATCCAGAAGGGTATGTTTCAGAAGCTAGTGGTGAAAACATTTTTATTATCAAAAACAGGAAAATAAAGACTTCGCCACTTACTACAATATTACCTGGCATTACCAGGGATTCAATTATTCAGATTGCAAAAGAGCTTGAATATGAAGTGGTTGAAGAGAGATTTACAAGGGATGAATTGTATATTTCTGATGAGGTATTTTTTACTGGTACTGCTGCAGAGGTAACTCCAGTGAGAGAAGTTGATAATAGAAAAATAGGGGAAGGTAAACCAGGACCAATTACTCTGAAAATCCAAAAGGCTTTCTTTGATATTGTTAGAGGCAAGAGTAAAAAACATAGTCATTGGTTGGAGAGGGTGTGAGATATTTTTTAATATTATTCTTTTGCTTTTTTTTATCAGAGGCTTCTTATGCCTATACAGTTTTTTTGAAAAATGGTAAAAGTTTTGATGTAGTGGAACATAAGATTGTGGACGAATTTTTTATCATAACTTTAAAAAGTGGTAATGAAATTGGATTTCCAATAGATGATATTGATATGATTAAAACTGAATCTTCAATTAAAGCATTTGAAGAACAAAAGAAAAGAGAAGAAGAAGCTAAAAGGAGAAAAAAGGAGTTTGAAGAAAAAGAGATAAATAGGCCTAAAGAGCTATTTGATTTTTTCTTACAAGAAAAAAGAGGAATGCAAATTAATTTTACAGAAAATGAGATAATGCAGTTAATAGAGTTTGGAGAAAAAAACCATTTAAATGAGCAAGAATTTCTTAAAGCCTATTCTTTTTATAATGATTACTTACCATCTGTAATTTATACAAAGAGGCTAAGATTGATCCTTTATGGTGTGGATAAGGGAAAAAATAAGAAGCAGTTAAATAATAATGAGATTCGCGGTATATTAGAAGATCCAAATTTACTATTACTCCTTGTTATTACGGGTGATTCACCAGATGCTTTGAGTAATGCAGAAGTTTTTTTAAAACAGAAAGAGAGGATTGTTCAACCTTTCCATTTGAAAATACCCTCAATAGCAGAGAGAACTATTTATTGGCCAGAGGCACCCGCCTATTTTTGGAAAATTCTGGTTCAATTCAAATATTCTGATTTAGATCTTAAAAATGAAGCTCAAATTGTTGTAAAAAAAGGTGAGTTTCAGAAAGTTTTTAATATAGACTTTAATTATTATCGTTAAAAAA
>CALINM010000179.1 GCA_938045315.1 uncultured bacterium
TTAGTGCTGGTGATCATACAGTATCCGTTATCTTCAAAGACTTAGCTGGAAATGAATCAACTCCTGTAACCGCTACAATAACACTTCCATAAACATTTTAATCCCCCTTACAGTGTGAAGTATTACTCACTGTGGGGGGGAATTTTGTTTAAAGTAAATCATAAAATCTAAAGTGTTTAGCATCGTCTTATAACCTTTAAATAATGAATTAAGATACAGGTGTCACATTTTTCTTGACATTCTTTGTACTTATTGATATTCTTTAATGTCCTGATTTGCTTTATAAACAGGCACGTAGCTCAGGGGGAGAGCACTACCTTGACATGGTAGGGGTCGGCGGTTCGAGACCGCCCGTGCCTATTTTTTAATTTTATGGAAGTTATAGCTGCTAAAAAAAATGGTGAGTTAATTGATCTTTCTCAGGCTGGTGAAGTGTATGAACCAGTTTATGAAGGTGATGTCCAAGCACTGGATATATTAAGGCATAGTTGTGCCCACGTAATGGCTGAGGCTGTAAAAGAGCTTTTTCCTGAAGTTAAAGTAGCTATTGGTCCAGCCACAGAAACCGGCTTTTATTATGATTTCGATAGAGATGAGCCCTTTACAGAGCAACATTTAGAGCAGATTGAAAAGAAAATGTATGAAATAATAGATGCTAAGCTTCCTTTTAAGAGATCTGTTTTACCTATAGAGGAAGCACTGGAATATTTTAAAAGTAAAGGAGAATTATATAAGGTTGAGATAATAGAAGATTTATTAAAACAAGGTGCAAGAGAGGTTTCTTTATATAGTCAAGGCAATTTTGTTGATCTATGTAGAGGTCCACATATACCTAATACTGGTTATATTAGGGCTTTTAAATTGTTATCTGTAGCTGGTGCATATTGGCGTGGTGATGAAAAAAATAAGATGTTGCAAAGAATATATGGCACTGCTTTTTTTAAAAGAGAGGATCTTGAGAAATATCTAAAGCAGTTGGAAGAGGCCAAGGAAAGGGATCATAGAAAATTAGGAAAGGAGTTGGAGCTTTTCAGCATTAGTGATGAGGTGGGACCAGGTCTTGTTATATATCATCCAAATGGTGCGATGTTAAGATATCTTCTTGAAGATTTTGAGAGAAAAGAGCATTTAAGACGTGGTTATCAGATGGTAATTGGCCCACAAATAATGAGATTAGAATTGTGGAAAAAATCAGGGCATTATGATAATTACCGAGAAAACATGTATTTTACTGAAGTGGAAGGGCAGATTTTTGGTATAAAACCAATGAATTGTATAGCCCATATAATGGTTTATAAGTCGAAGGTTAGAAGTTATAGAGATTTGCCTTTAAGATTCTTTGAGCTAGGTACAGTGCATAGGCACGAAAGATCGGGGGTGTTGCATGGTCTTTTAAGATTAAGGGCTTTTACTCAAGACGATGCACATATTTTCTGCAGGCCAGATCAAGTTCAGGATGAAATTGCCGGGGTTCTTAAATTTGTAGATGATGTGATGGGAATGTTTGGTTTTTCCTATGAAATTGAGCTATCAACAAGGCCAGAGAAATCACTGGGTAGCGATGAGATATGGGAGCTTGCAACTAATCCCCTTAAAGATAGTCTTGAAAAGCTCGGTAAGGAATATACAGTTAATGAGGGAGATGGTGCATTTTATGGACCTAAAATTGATATAAAACTTAAAGATGCACTTGATAGAAAGTGGCAATGTGCAACGATACAATGCGATTTTAACTTACCAGAAAGGTTTGATTTGTCGTTCGTAGGTGAGGATAATAAAAAGCACAGACCGGTGATGTTGCATAGAGTAATTTTAGGTTCCATAGAACGTTTTATTAGTATCTTAATAGAACATTATAAAGGAGCTTTTCCAGTATGGCTTGCACCTATACAGGTTATTGTTGTTAATATAACTGATAAACAGCTGGATTATGCAAAAAGTATTGTTAGTAGATTAAGAGAGGAAGACATTAGAGTTGAAGAAGATTTTCGAAATGAAAAGTTGGGATTTAAAATAAGGGAAGCTCAGTTAAGAAAGATTCCCTATATTGTAATTGTTGGTGATAATGAAGTTGCTTCATCTACGGTAACCATTAGAGGCAGGGATAGAGAAGAAAAGATAGGTATTGCACTTTCTGAATTTTTAGATATTATAAAAGATAAAATTAAGCAAAGGAGGTAGTGTATAGAAAAGGAATATAGAATTAATGAAAAAATTAAGTCTCCCAAAGTAAGATTGGTAGATGAAGAAGGAAAACAGTTAGGAATTGTAAATATTGAGGAAGCATTAGAAATTGCAAAAGATAGGGGATATGACTTGGTAGAAATTGCTCCTAATGCTGATCCCCCCGTTTGTAAAATAATTGATTATGGTAAATTTAAGTATCAATTAAACAAGAAAAGTCAGGAGGCGAAAAAGAGACAGACCATTATTCAGGTAAAGGAAATAAAGCTTAGACCAAAAACTGATATTCATGATATTGATGTGAAGGTAAATCATATAAAACGATTTATAGGAGATAAAAATAAGGTTAAGATAACAGTTGTTTATAGGGGTAGGGAGTTAGCGCATCAAGAGATTGGCTTTAAGGTTATGGAAGAAGTTATGAATAGAATAAATGATATTGTTAAAGTGGAAACTCCTCCCAAGTTTGAAGGTAGAAATCTTTTTGCAATAGTAGCACCCAAGAGTAGTAAATAGTTTTTAGGAGGTTAAAAAAATGAAAAAGTTAAAAACCCATAGAGGCGCAGCAAAGCGTTTTAAAATTACTGGTACGGGTAAGGTAAAATACAAAAAAGCAAATCTAAGACATTTATTAACAGGTAAATCATCGAGGAGAAAGCGTGCTTTGGGCAAGGCAGATACTTTAAATACAACACAGTCTGCAATTATTAAAAGAATGCTTCCCTATGTGTAAAAAAAATTTTAAGGAGTAGATGAGTATGGCAAGGGCTAAAGGTGGTTTTAAGACAAGAAGGAGACACAAGAAATTCTTAAAATTAGCAAAAGGATACTATGGTGCAAGGCACAGGGTTTATAAAATAGCAAGAGTTGCTGTAGAACGCTCACTTGCTTTTGCTTTTGAAGGGCGTAAGTTAAGAAAACGTGAGATGAGAAGTTTATGGATTTCAAGAATTAATGCTGCTGTAAGATTATTTGGGATGAATTATAGTTCTTTTATAAACAAGCTAAAAAATAAAAATATTAACCTTGATAGAAAAATTTTAGCTGAAATTGCAGTAACAGACCCAAAGGGATTTGAAAATATTGTAAGAATG
>CALINM010000180.1 GCA_938045315.1 uncultured bacterium
TATTTTATGGCAAGTAATTTTTTTTCTAAATTTCCTTCGTGAGATGTTTCATCACACGCCTCAATATGAACAAAAACGATATCATTTTCCCGAAGGGCATTAACTGCAAACTCTGCTTTTCCTTCAAAATTAGTATCAAGATATCCTGTAACCCCTGGAACTTCCACTTTTTTTAAACCTGCTAAAATACCAATACCCTTTATTAAATCAACTGCGGCTATTACAGAACCATTAAGACCATACTTCTCCTGAAAAGTTGGCATATTTGGTTTTTTACCCTGCCCCCACAACCATATTGAGCTGACAGGTTTTTTACCAATTTTTATTCTTTCTTTATTTAGATCAGTTTTCTCAAAAATTTTTTGTGATTTCTCCATCAACTTGATCAATTCACTTGCTCCATCACCTTCTGGATAAAACTTTTTTACTTCTCTATCAGGAATATCATGAGGCGGAGTGGTTCTAATTTGCCATTTCCCATTTTTCCATATCATTAGATGTCTATAACTTACACCAGGGAAAAAGTAAAATTCATTTGATTTTACATTTTCATTCAAGGTGGATATAAATTCTTTTGCTTCATTTGTTGTAATGTGCCCAGCACTATAATCATCCATAAAAATATTTTCACCTTCTTTTCTTAAGGTAACAAGATTACATCTATATGCCACATCTGAAAGCCCCATTTCAATACCCATACTAACAGCTTCGAGAGGTGCTCTGCCGGTAAAATAAATTTTTGGGTCATATCCAAAAAGGCTCAGATTAGCAATATCACTACCAGGTTGCATACCGTCAGGTACTGTTTTTACAATACCACATAAACTCTTATTTGCTATCTCATCAATTAAATCCTTTTCTGCCACTTCTAATGGTGTCTTTCCTTTTAACTCATCAATAGGATAATCCGCCATACCATCTGCAATAATTACTATATATTTCATGTTTTCTCCTATTATTTCATCATTATTACTGGATCTTTTTCATTAATTTTTAGAAATGAAGCAACAGATTGACATTTTACAACAAAAAAGAAACAAATCGTTCTCTTGGCTTCATAAAGGGTTTCAAAATTTGCCTGACCCTTTGAAATAATTACATCAGCTGTTTCAAATGCTTTATCAAAAATATAATTACCCGAGGGATAAGGTGTTCCTACCTGACCATTACCAATACCTATTACTCTAGCAAATTTATCAATTCCAACATATTTAATATCATCAATAGTTGCATCATTTAAGATCGGCCTTTCTTTTGCAGCTACAATAACTTTTTTACCCTTCTTGAAGAATAGTTCAATCAATAGCTTATCGAGCACAATTTCTCCAGCATTATCGGTTATAAATAATATTCTCTCTCCTTTTGTTAAACTATCTCTAATTTTTTGATAATCAAAGATAGCTGGTTGAAGGGAATCAAATTTATTTTTAATTTCTTCTAAATCCACTTCTTTAAAAAGGCTATAATCAATAAGATTGCCAATAGTGGATAAAAATATAGCGCTTTTTAAGTGGTCTTCGCTTCCTCTTATAATCTCTATAAAATCATTATACAAAGCAAGCATTCTATCATTTGAAAGTTTTTTCAAATCTTTGAATGGATCAGGATTTTCATAGAATTCTTTAATAAACTCATGTATTTGAGTAGCAAGATATGCGGGAGTTTGGTTCATATTAGCTCTTTCAAAGATAATCTTAGATATACCCTTGTAAAGTTCTAATTTTTTAGTATCGTCTGAACCTAGTATATTCGCTACAATGGAAGCCTGTTTAAAAAAACAGGGAATACAATCTGATTTAAGTCTCATTTTACCTCCGTTATTCATAAATTTTAGGGTTCAAAGCATCCTTTAAGCCTTCACCAACTAAATTGTAACACAAAACTGAAATTAAAATAAAAATTCCCGGAAAAAATGAGACCCACCAGGCAACACCAAGCATATCCTTACCAGAGGTGAGAATATTTCCCCAGCTTGGTGTAGGTGGTTGAACACCTAAACCTAAAAAACTAAGTGAAGTCTCTAAAAGTATTGCTCCTGCAATACCAAATGCTGCAGAGACAATAACAGGATTTAAAGCATTTGGAAGCATATGCTTGAAAATTATACTTAAATTATCAACCCCAATGACTTTTTCATATAAAACGAATTCTCTTTCTTTTAAAGATAAAAATTCAGCTCTAACAAGTCTTGCTACTGGCATCCATCCTGTGAGACCTAAAATTAACATTATATTCCAGATTGTTGGATCAACATAAGCAACTATTGATAAAATAAGAAAAAACACAGGAAAACATAACATAATGTCTACAAACCTCATCAAAAAATTATCAATTCTTCCACCAAAATAACCACTTATGCTACCGATAACAATCCCTATTAAAATAGCAATACCCTCAGCTATAAAACCAACTAAAAGTGATATCCTTCCACCATATAAAACCCTGGTAAATACATCCCTACCTAAAGCATCTGTGCCAAAGGGATGTTTAAGAGATGGGGGTAACAATATCTCATCAACATTTATAAGATCTGGTTCGTATGGAGCTATTAATGGAGCTAAAAAAGAGGCGAGAATAAGTAGAACTAATATGATTAGCGATACTAATGAAACTTTTTTAATAAAGAATCTTCTAAAAACATCTTTTAAAAAACTATTTCTTTTCATTTCAACCTAATCCTTGGATCAGCAATTGCATAACAAATATCTGCCACCAGATTTCCTAATAAGGTCAAAAAAGATGAAATTACAAGCATACCCATTATTACAGGGTAATCTCTTGACATAACAGATTTATAAAATAACTCTCCCATACCAGGTATTGAAAAAATAGATTCAACGATAACGCTACCACCAATAAGACCTGGAATGGATAAACCCAGAATTGTGATTACAGGAAGAAGAGCATTCTTTAAAGCATGTCTTCTAAGTACTAAATTTTCTGGTAGTCCCTTGATTCTTGCTAAAGTAATATATTCCTGTCTTAAAACATCGTCAAAATTAGATGCCATGTATCGAGAAAATCCTGCTACACTGCCTATGGATGCAACTATGACTGGCAGAGTTAAGTGTTTTATTAAATCTAAAAATTTTCCCCATAGACTTAAATTTGAATAATTCAAGGATCTTAACCCTGAAATGGGGAGAATACCCAAATATACCCCAAAGATTGTTATCAAAATTAATGCAAACCAGAAAGAAGGGATGGAGTAAAAAATAAAACTAATAAAAGACAATAACATTTCACTGATAGAACCTTTTTTAACAGAAATAAATATACCAAAGGGGACTGAAATCACAATTATTAAAATTATAGATAGTAAGTTAATAGTGAGTGTGATTGGTATCCTTTCTCCTATTTTTTCTATTACTTTTCTGCCATCTGGAGAGAAAGACCTTCCAAAATCTAATAGAGCTATATTCTTCAACCATTTCAGATACCTGATATGGATTGGTTTATCAAGCTCATAATGTTTTTTTAATTTTTCAACAATTTCTGGAGTCATTTTAGGATTAAGCTCCGTTTGAAGATCTGTAGGAGACCCCGGTGCAAGATTGATAACAATAAAAGAAATCAATGTTATTCCTACCATCACCGGAATCATCATAAATAATCTTTTTAATATATATGCAAACATCGTTTACCCTAAAAAATTAATATTTTTGCTCAATTTTGGGCACATACCACTTATATTTATTATAAGTAATACCAGCTGGAGCTGGTTCAATGCCTTTAAATCTCTTGTGTATAGCAGGTAAAGCGTAAGGTACATATAGAAAAACCATGGGACAATCATATGCTAAAATTTCCTGAATTCTAAAATAAATTTTTTTCCTTTTATTTATATCAAAAGTTCGTCTTCCTTCCTCAAGCAACCTATCAACCTCTTCATTTTTATAAGATAGATGATTCAGCCCCATTTTTTCCATTTTTGAAGAATGCCAGATATCATATAAATCTGGATCTTGTGGTATTGTCCAACCCAGTATAACAGCATCAAAACGCCTTGGATTTATAAACTCCTTAATAAAAGCTGCCCATTCAATTGCATAAATTTTCATTTCAATTCCCACATCCTTTAATCTTCTTTGAATAATTTCTGCTGTTTTAATTCTTGCTTCATTTCCTTGATTAGTTAATAAAGTAAAACGAAGTGGTACACCATTTTTTTCTAAAATCCCATCTCCATTCATATCTTCATATCCAGCTTCTTTTAGCAGTTTCCTTGATTTATCAGGATTATACTCATACCTTTCCACATGGGGATTATAATATATCATATCTGGTTTATAGGGACCCGTTGCTTCAACTC
>CALINM010000181.1 GCA_938045315.1 uncultured bacterium
TTAGAGCAAAAAATTCAACAGGTATTTATAAGATAGTAGCAAATTATAGGATTGCCTGGTCATATTATTTAGAAGAAGACTTTAGAAAGGCTTTAGATTTATTACTTAATGAGGATATCTATGGAAAGGAAGAATTATCTGAAATATTGTTAAATGAAATCATTGAACTTATGGCAAAAACAATTTATAAAATGAAGGAAGGCTTAAATGCTGACAAATTTCTAAATAATGTAACAGCTTTCCCTTACCCTGAAAGAGTTTTTAAAGCTCTTGGTGATTTATATTTTTCATTTGCAGATTATGAGAATGCTTTAAAGATTTATGAAAGGGGAATACAATTATATTATGAAAGATACTATTCTTTCATGTTATTGATCTCAAAGATTGAGTTATTGACTTTTTTAGACCAAGAAGAAAAATCCTATAGTGAGAAATTAAGATTTAATGATTTGTATAAAAAAGGAAGCCTGTACTACAAGAAATTCCATGTTATTCCCTATGAATATGATGAAATAGTTATAAATGCAGGATATTACTATGCACATAAATATGAAAATGCAAAAAATAATGAAATTTTTAATATAGCAGTTTCAGTGCTTCTTGATTATTTATATAGTCTCCCTGTAAGTAAAAAGATAGGGGAAATAATTTTTTTACTAGCTCAACTACATTTTAAACATCTGGACTACGAAAAGGCTTCACAATATTACTTTGCTGCATACAAAACTAATTTTAAAGAAGAAGAAAGTATCTATGGTTACATCAACTGCCTATATTATTTATGGAAAAAGGGGAAGATAGAAGATGAATTTTTAATAAGGGAAATGAAAGTTTTATATCAGTTATAAAAAATCTCGCTAAATTTACCAAAATAAGTTTAATACTTTCAGATTTGTATTTAAAAAAGGGGGATCATAAGATAGCATTAAATGTTATTAATAAATTGGTTGATATAACTTCAAAGGAAAATATTGATTTAATTGCTGAATATCTTACAAGTCGTTTTGACGAAATATATGATAAGTTGATTTTAGCAGACATTTACAGTCAATCAAAAATAAAGGTTCTAACTTTTTGGTGATCCAGGCTGATAAAGAATTAGAGTTTTACAGGATTAAAAATTATATAAGATTGGCTGTTCAGGCAGGCTTTGCAAAACCCTTTCTGGCGGTTATACCAAAATGAAAACTGGTTTTGAAGTAAAAATAAAAAAAGGAAATTTCTCAAGGATATTAACACTTGAAGAGAGTGAGATAACAATTGGCAATTCATATAAGAATATTATCCCCCTTAATGTGGATTTTGATAATTTTAAACTTCTCGAATTAAAAGACGGCTTTATTAGGCATTACTGGAATAATAACTTAAATATTGAACTTTCAAAAGATGGCCAAAAAAAACCACTAAAGGATATACTAAATTATGTCTCCTCAGAAAGTTATATAAAGGTAAAAGAGGATGTAAATATAACTGTCAATGTTTCTGAATATGAACTATCTTTTAAAGTTATTAAATTGAAGGAAAAATATTTAAAACATGTCCCCAAAATGTTTAATGAAGATGTAATTACCAGGGATAATTATGCTTTTATATGTTTATTTATAACTTTAGCTTTTGTACTTTTTTTGGTGTGAATAGTGCTATTAAGAACATAAAGGATTTAAACTTATTAGAATACAAGTTTAAAAATGCTACCAAACTATTTGTTTTAAGTTATAAAAGAACGGAAAAGAAAGACACATATAGTAATCTAAATAAAAAGGATTTAGAAAATTCTAAAACAATCGATAAGAAAAATCTTTTAAAAAATATTAAAGATAAAGGTACAGGTGGCGGATTTTTTGATGGAGAAGTAATTATTTCAAAAGGGGTATTAGCTATCGATGATGGGGCCAAAAATATGATAGTAGAAAGGGAAAAAAGCGTTTTTTCTATAATCGATGAAAGTATAAAATCAAAACCAGTTAAAGGTTATAAAGAGTTAACAAATTTAACAGGACAAACCTTTGATAGGCAAAAAAATTTTGAGACCGCGAAAGTGGACATTACTAAAGAAGAAAAACTATTGGCTAGCCACAATAAAAATATAGAACTTGAAAATCCTGAGAGATTGAAAACAGATATGAACATTAAAAATGTTCAGATACTCAAGGGTAAGAGACCGGAAAGTGAAATTATTTCCACAATAGCAAGACATAAAAAGGGTCTTGAATTTTTATACATCGATGAAAGGGAAAAAGATCAATCCCTTCAGGGAAGAGTTGTTGTAAAGATAGAAATTTCTTCTAATGGTATCGTATCTAATGCTGAAGTTGTTGATACTGATATAAATGACAAAGAGTTTATACAAAAAATAATTTTTTTGGTAAAATCAATACGTTTTTCCGATTCTGAATATGGGGATACAATTGTTAAAATACCACTTGTATTTTTGCCAGCTTAAAGTTACAATTAAATTACTTTATAAAAAAAATAGACAATTATTTTATTCTCTACTTTAAAAGGTGTAAAAAAAAGAGGTCGAAATGCTAAACAAATATAAATTAAATCACTTAAAAAGATTAGAAGCTGAAAGTATTTATATAATGCGTGAAGTTGTAGCGGAGTTTGAAAATCCTGTAATGCTTTATTCAATTGGTAAAGATTCTTCTGTTATGCTTCATATTGCCATGAAGGCTTTTTATCCTGGTAAACCACCTTTCCCGCTTTTACATATTGATACGACATGGAAGTTTAAAGAAATGATTGAATTTAGAGATAGAAGGGCAAATGAATTAGGGCTTGAATTGATAGTGTATATAAATGAGGAAGGTGTCAAAAACAATATAAATCCATTCACCCATGGAAGTAAGAAATATACAGATATTATGAAAACGGAAGCGCTAAAGCAGGCGCTTAATAAATATAAATTTGATGCCATATTTGGTGGCGCAAGAAGAGATGAAGAAAGGTCAAGAGCCAAGGAAAGAGTTTTTTCTTTTAGAGATAGAAATCATAGATGGGATCCAAAAAATCAAAGGCCAGAATTATGGAATATTTATAATACGAGAATTAATAAAGGCGAAAGCATAAGGGTATTTCCCCTTTCAAACTGGACAGAATTAGATGTTTGGTTATACATTTATTTGGAAAAAATTCCTATAGTTCCCTTATATTATGCTAAGAAAAGACCTGTGGTTGAAAGGGATGGGCAGCTCATAATGGTAGATGATGATAGGATGCCTTTACTGCCAGGAGAGAAGCCAAAAATGAAAATGGTAAGATTCAGGACACTGGGATGCTATCCACTAACTGCTGCAACCCCATCAAATGCTACAACTTTACCTGAAATAATAAGAGAAATGTTTCTAACAAGAACATCAGAAAGACAGGGGAGACTGATAGACTTCGATGTAGCAGGTTCTATGGAGCAGAAGAAGAAAGAGGGGTATTTTTAAGGGGAAATTTATGGAAGATAGAAAAAAGATCGTTGATATACATGAATATTTGAGCAAGCACGAACAAAAGGAACTTCTTAGATTTATAACCTGTGGGAGCGTTGATGATGGTAAAAGTACCCTTATAGGAAGGCTGCTTCATGATTCCAAGCTTATATATGAAGACCAATTAGCAGCAGTTAAAAGGGAAAGTAAAAAAGTAGGTACTACAGGTGATGAACCAGATTTAGCACTACTTGTGGATGGCCTCCAGGCTGAAAGAGAACAGGGCATAACGATTGATGTAGCATATAGATATTTTTCCACTGATAAAAGAAAGTTCATAATTGCGGATACTCCAGGGCATGTACAATATACAAGAAATATGGCAACAGGTGCTTCAACGGCTAATTTAGCAATAATACTTGTTGATGCAAGAAACGGTGTCCTAACTCAGACCAAAAGACATAGTTTTATAGTTGATCTGTTGGGGATAAAGCATATTATCGTTGCGATTAACAAAATGGATCTTGTGGGATATAAAAAAGATGTGTTCGAAAAAATAAAACTTGATTATTTAGATTTTGCAAAAAATTTAGATGTTAAAGATATTTACTTTGTGCCCATATCTGCTCTTAAAGGCGATAATGTAGTTTACAAAAGCAGAAACATGAAATGGTACAAAGGGAAATCTTTAATGGAGCTTTTAGAAACCATAGAGATCACTTCTGATATAGACCTTAAAAATTTCAGATTTCCTGTACAGTATGTTAACAGACCAAATGCAGATTTTAGAGGTTACTGTGGGACGATAACGTCGGGTATTGTTAGAGTTGGGGATGAAATTTGTGTTCTTCCATCTCGCAAAAAAAGTAGAGTTAAATCAATTGTTACCTTTGATGGAGAGCTACGTGAAGCCTTTGCTCCTATGTCTGTAACACTTACGTTAACAGATGAACTGGATATTAGTAGGGGTGATCTTATAGTGCATTCTGACAATTTACCGGATGTGAGTGACTCTCTTGATGTTATGGTAGTCTGGATGTCAGAAGATAAAATGGAAATTGGTAAAACTTATGAGATAAAAACAATATGTGCAACTCATTCTGGTTATATTGATAAGATACACTATGTTATTGATGTGAATACATTAGAACATAGAGACGCAGATTGTTTGAATTTAAATGAAATAGCTTTTTGTAGGCTCTATTTGACAGAATCGATACCTTTTGATGTGTATAAATTTTTACCAGCCACAGGATCTTTTATTTTTATTGATAGATTGACAAATAATACTGTAGGTGCTGGTATGATTTATGGCAAAGCAACTATTAACAAGAAACCACAGATAAAAGATGATAAGGAATTTTATCAATTTGAAGTGGAATTAAACAGGCTTATCAGAAAATATTTCCCCCATTGGCAGGCAAAAGATATCACTAAAAAAGAATAAAATACTTGTCATAAGTTTAAAGTTTGGTATGCTTATTACATGGGTGATGAATTAGCCTCTCTCAAGATTCAATTAGAACGTCGCAAAAGACTAATGGAAAAAATCAATGAAATTCATTCTGCGAGTAGCTTGAATAGTATTCTAATTGAGTTGAAGGACAGTATTGCTGATTTATTTGATGCTGAAAGAATTACAATATATTTAGCTGATGTAAAAAAGAATTTGCTCTTTTCAAGGGTCAAATCTGGTGATGAAGTAAAAGATATAGTAGTTCCCATTAATAAAAATAGTATAGCTGGTTACTGTGCCCAATCAAGAACTGTAATTAACATTAAAAATGCTTATGATGAACATGAACTGAGAATGATACATACGGATCTTAAATTTGATAAAAGTTGGGATCAAAAAACAGGTTTTCGTTCAAAACAAATACTTTGTGTCCCCATGACCTTTCAAAATGTTCTTATTGGAGTTATACAGATATTAAATAAAAAAAGCTCTGAAAAATTTAGCGAAATGGATATTCAATATGCTATAGAAGTTGCTTCTGCTTTATCAATAGCCATATTTAATTTACACAGACTTGCTCAAGCAACTAAAATATCAAGACAAAAACACCGCTATTATTATCTTCTCGGCAGGAATATAATCGATGAAGCAACAATTGAAAAAGCTTCTTTACATCCCGATGCAAATAAAATGGGCATAGATCAGGTGTTGATAAAGGATTTTGGTGTTCCACGAGAAGAAATGGCAAAGTCTTTAAGCCTTTATTATGGAACTGAGTTTATTCTTTTTGATCCTAATCTTCCACCTTTAGAAGATGTATTAAATAGAATAAAGCCAGACAAATTAAAGAGCGAGAAATGGGTACCAGTAAAAGTTGAAAATGGGGTATTGTATGTTGCTATGGAGGATCCAGCGGATCTTGAAAAACAGGACTTTATAAAATTTCTTTTTCCAGATTTTAAAAAAATTAATTTTGTAGCTTCCTTCAGAGAAGATATCGAAAATTATATTGACTATTTTTACAAATTAGGCAGATACAGTGAAGGTGGAACGGAGCTAACGGAAATACTAAGCAAACTAGATAAAGGAGAAGAACCAGATGTTGAGCAGGAAGTGCAGAAAGTTTCAGAGCAGGATAGTGCAATAGTCCAGCTGGTTAACAAGATTATCTATGATGCCTATATGAAAAAAGCTTCAGATATACACATTGAACCCTATCCCGGTAAGAGCGATGTTATTATCAGGTTAAGAATTGATGGTAGATGCCAACTCTATCAAAAAATACCATACAAATATAAGTATGCTATCGTTTCAAGAATAAAAATTATGGCTGGACTTGATATTGCAGAGAGAAGAAAACCTCAAGATGGTAAAATCGACTTTAAAAAATATGGCCCTGCAGATATTGAATTACGCGTAGCTACAGTTCCAACAGTTGGACAATTAGAAGATGTGGTATTAAGAATTCTTGCCTCAGGAGAGCCATTACCTTTTGATAAATTAGGGCTTACTGAAAGAAATGCCAGGGTTTTCAGAGAATGTATTGGTAAACCATATGGGATGATATTGGTTGTTGGGCCAACAGGATCTGGGAAAACAACAACTCTTCATTCTGCAATTTCTTTAATTAATAAACCTGAGACGAAAATATGGACAGCGGAAGATCCTGTAGAGATTACTCAAAAGGGGCTTCGCCAAGTTCAGATTAATTCTAAAATTGGGTTGACTTTTGCAGCAGTTTTAAGATCCTTTTTAAGAGCTGATCCTGATGTAATTATGGTTGGTGAAATGAGAGATGAAGAAACAGCATCTATTGCTATCGAGGCATCACTTACTGGCCACTTGGTATTTTCTACATTGCACACTAATTCTGCCCCCGAGACCGTTACAAGGCTTCTCGACATGGGGATGGATCCCTTTAGTTTTTCTGATGCTCTTTTATGTATTCTTGCCCAAAGGTTGGCAAGGAGATTATGCCCTGAATGTAAAGAAATTTATACTCCAGATAAAAGGGAGCTTGCAGAAATTATAGAAGAATATGGAACTGAATATTTTAGAAAGACTAATATAAATCCAGCAGATATAAAACTTTTTCGACCAAAAGGCTGTAAAGATTGTAATAACTCTGGCTATAAAGGGAGATTGGGGTTGCATGAACTTCTTGAATGTACTGATGAAATGAAGAGCTTGATAAAAAAGAAATCTGATATTGAAATAATCAGAAAACAGGCGATAGCTGATGGAATGACAACTTTGAAGCAAGATGGAATTTTAAAAGCCCTACAGGGGCTTACTGACATTAAAGAGGTAAGGAGGGTGTGCATTAAATAATGCCAGGGGAAAGGATAAAAAGGATCATTCAAGATGATAGGCTATTTCATCTTTATAAAATGGAGCTCGTAGAAGCAAATGAGGGGTATGCTAAGGTTAAAGCAAAGGTTTTAGAGGATTTTTTAAATGCCCATAAGATTGCGCATGGGGCCATGATATTTGCTCTTCTTGATGTTGCTTTTGCTATATCTGTGAACTCCATAGAAGATGCTGTAGGTGTTCAATTTAGTTTCAATATTTTTAGGTCTACTAATTTAGGTGATACTATAATTGCAGAATCAAGGGTCATTCATAGGGGTAAAAGAAGTTTAGTGGTAGAAGTTAAGGCAGAGAGTGAAAATAGTGGTAAGTTGCTGGCAAAAGGAACGGCAACTGCATTGCCTTTTCCCGCAGAAAAATCAAAGGAGGTAGAAAAATGAAGAAATTAATTGTTTTACTTCTCTTTTTCTTCGTTAGCGCTGGAAATGCTCAAATGATGGATATGAAAAAAGAGCATATGATGATGCATAAAAACATGAATATGATGCAACAAAATGGGATGAAATCAATGAACATGGAGATGATGGAAGACAATGTGGGTATGTGTTTAGAAAAGGCAGATAAAATTGGTCTAACTGATGACCAAAGGTCAAAATTAGTACAAATTCAAAGAGAGATGATGAAACTAAATGCTCGATTTAAAGCAGAAATAAAAATAGCTGAAATTGAACTTATGGAAATTATGGAACCCAAAGATTTTGATTTAGATAAAGCAGTTAATGCTACCAGGAAAATTTCTGATTTAAGAGCTACATATCATACAGAAATGTTAAAAGCTATGAAAAATGTCAGAAGTATACTTACTGAAGATCAATATAAAAAGATGAAAGACTTTATGATGGATAGTATGATGGAAAAAAAAGGATGATTAAGAGTAAAGATAAGAAGATGATTCCAAGAAAAGAGAAAAAATAAAGGCGAAAAAATTCGCTTTTATGCATCAGGTTTTTTTTAAAAAAATAGAGAAGTATGATGTAAATAAAATTGCTAATTTTTTGTTTTTTTATTTAAGCAGTCAGGGGATAAAAAGTTTAAAAGGTAGTTCGATTGTAATTAAACCCAATTTTTTAAAACCTTCAATCCCTGAGAAGGCAATTATTACTCATCCTGATGTGATCAAGGCAGCGATAATTTTATTTTGTGATTTAGGGGCTAGGGTAATCATTGGCGATAGCCCTGGTTTTGGTAATATTTATAAAGTTATAGAGAAGGCAGAGTTAAGCAACTTTCTAAAGAAGCATAATGTTAAGGTAACAGACTTTTCAATGACTAAAAAAGTTAGAATTGAAGGGTATTTGTATAAAGAGATTGAAATTCCTATAGAAATAATTGAAGCAAGTTATGTATGCAATATGCCTAAATTAAAAACACACCAAATGATGTTTTTAACAATGGCTGTAAAAAACCTATTTGGTTGTATTTATGGACTAAAAAAAATTAGTTATC
>CALINM010000182.1 GCA_938045315.1 uncultured bacterium
TTATATTGATCCTGAAAATGTTAACGATTATATAAATAGAGATGGTTATATGGCATTAGAAAAAGTTTTACTTAATATGACGCCTGAAGCCGTAATAGAAGAAATAAAAAAATCAGGTTTAAGAGGAAGGGGAGGAGCGGGTTTCCCTACTGGAATTAAATGGGAGATAACAAAAAATACAGATTCTGATATTAAATACATAGTATGTAATGCCGATGAAGGAGATCCTGGGGCATATATGGACAGAAGTATTTTAGAAGGAGATCCATATAGTGTTATAGAAGGAATGACTATATGTGCATATGCAGTTGGAGCTAGAAACGGTTATATATATGTAAGAGCAGAATATCCACTTGCAATAAAAAGATTAGAGATGGCAATCAATAAAGCTAAAGAACTTGGATTATTAGGTGAAAATATTCTCGGGACCAATTTTTCATTTGATATTGAAATTAGACTTGGCGCTGGCGCATTTGTATGTGGCGAAGAAACAGCATTAATTGCATCTATAGAAGGGAAAAGAGGTATGCCAAAACCAAGACCTCCATTCCCTTCCAAAGAAGGCTTATGGGGAAAACCTACTGTTATAAATAATGTTGAAACTTGGGCAAACATACCAATTATTATTAATAAAGGCTATGAATGGTTTTCATCAATTGGAACAGAACAATCAAAAGGAACAAAAGTTTTTGCATTAACTGGTAAGGTTAAAAATCCAGGATTAATTGAAGTTGCGATGGGAACTACATTGAAAGAAATAATTTATAATATTGGCGGTGGTATATTTAATAATAAGAGATTCAAAGCTGCTCAGAGTGGCGGACCATCTGGCGGAGTAATTTCTGAAGATTTTATTGATTATCCGATAGAGTATGAAAGTTTGCAAAAAATTGGCTCAATGATGGGATCAGGAGGATTGATTGTCATGGATGAAGATGATTGCATGGTTGATGTTGCCAAGTTTTATCTTCAATTTACAGTTGATGAATCATGTGGAAAATGCGCTCCATGTAGAATTGGTGGTAAACAATTATTAGAGATATTAAAATCAATAAGCAGTGGTAAAGCAGAAGAAAATGACATAGAAAGATTAAAAAGAATTTCTTTGGCCATGAATAAAGCATCTTTATGTGGCTTAGGGCAAAGTTCTCCTAATCCTGTAATATCCACACTTAAATATTTTGAATATGAATATATAGAACACATAAGAGATAGAAAATGTAAAACAGGTAAGTGTAAAGAGTTAATAATATATGAAATAAATCCTGATAAATGTATAGGCTGTGGTGCTTGTGCTCTAAGATGTCCGGTGACTGCAATATCAGGAGAAAAAAGAAAACCACATGTCATAGATCAATTAAAATGTGTTAAATGCGGGGAATGTTATAATACCTGTAAATTTGGTGCAATAAATAAAAATTAAAAGGAGAAATTCATGACGGAAAAAGAAAAGAATAAAATAAAAATATTGATAAATAAAAAAGAAATTGAAGTAGATGAAAATTTGACAATATTAGATGCTGCAAAACATGCGCGTATAAAAATACCAACTTTATGTAAACATGAAGATTTACATGCAACTGGTGCGTGTGGAATATGTGTTGTTAAGGTAGAAGGTATGAAAAAATTAGTTCGTTCCTGCACTACTCCAATACAAGAAAATATGTCAATAATTACCCATGATGCAGAATTACATGAAGTAAGAAAAAATGTAATAGAACTTATTTTATCTAACCATCCAAATGAATGTTTAACTTGTTTAAGAAATGGAAGTTGCGAATTACAAAGATTTGCAGAGGAATTTGGGATTAGAGAGAAATTTTTTAAACCGCTAATTATTGAAAAATCAAAAGATTTATCAACAAAAGCAATAGTCGTAGATGCAAAAAAATGTATTAAATGCGGGAGATGTGTAGATGTATGTCAAAAAATCCAGGAAGTATGGGCACTTGAATTTATAAATCGTGGTTTTGATATGAGAATTGCTCCTGCGGGTGATATATTATTAAGTGATAGTCCTTGTATAAAATGCGGACAGTGTTCAGCTCATTGTCCGGTTGGAGCATTAATTGAATATGAAGAAACAGATAAAGTATGGAATGCTTTAAGAGATGAAAATCTTTATCCTGTTGTTCAAATTGCACCCGCTGTAAGGGTAGCATTTGGCGAATCATTTGGATTGCTACCTGGAACTATAACAACGAAAAAAATCTATGCTTTGCTCAGAAAATTAGGTTTTAAAGCTGTTTTTGATACAAATTTTGGCGCAGATGTAACAATAATGGAAGAAGCTACGGAATTTTATGAAAGATATCAATTAAACAGGAATAAATTACCTTTGATTACATCTTGTTGTCCAAGCTGGGTTGATTATCTTGAAAAATACTATCCTGAACTAATTGAACATTTTTCAACAGTTAAATCACCACATCAAATTACAGGTGTTTTAACAAAAACTTATTTTGCACAAAAAAATAATATAGATCCGGGAAAAATATTTATGGTCTCAATAATGCCTTGCACAGCAAAAAAATATGAAATATCAAGAACAGATGAAATGTTTGCAAGTGGTTTTCAGGATGTGGATGTTTCTTTGACAACCCGCGAACTTGTAAGAATGGCATATTCGGGTGGTATAGATTTTGAAAGGTTAGAGGAAGAAGAACCAGATGAGATATTAGGTAATTACTCAGGTGCAGGAACAATTTTTGGAACAACAGGCGGAGTTATGGAAGCAGCATTAAGGACAGCGTATTATTTATTTACAGGAAAAAATTTAGAAAAAATAGAATTAAACGAGATCCGTGGACTTGACGGTATAAAAAAAGCAAATATAAAAGTTGATTCAAAGGAAATAAAGGTTTGTATTGCTCATGGTATAGGAAATATTAAAAAAGTGCTGGATGAAATAAAAGAGTCAAAGACAAAAAAAGTAAAACCACCATATGATTTTATAGAAGTTATGGCCTGTCCCGGAGGTTGTGTGGCAGGAGGTGGACAACCTTATCAGATAAGTGATAAATTACGTATTCAAAGAAGCAATGGAATTTACAACGATGACAAACAACAACAAGTAAGATTTTCTCATGAAAATCCTATGGTAAAAAAATTATATGAAGAATTTTTAGGTAAACCATTGAGTAAAAAATCACATCAACTGTTACACACTAAATATAAACCAAGGCCAATTTATTATAAATAAAAAGTATTCCTAAAATCTTATCCAAAGGAGGTAAATCAGATGGAGAGGAGATTAGGCGTAATCGCCATATTTATTTATGAAAAAACTAATATTGACAAATTGAATAAATTGCTTTCTGATTATTCTAATATTATACTGGGCAGGATGGGACTACCTTTAAAAGATAAAAAAATAAATTTTATTAATATTATTGTTGAATTAAATACAAATGAATTAGGAGCATTAACTGGTAAAATAGGGAATATTAAAGGTTTAAAAGTTAAATCAATAATATTTTAATTTTATGTATTAAGGATAAGGAGTTAATTTAGTGGCTAATTCAAAAAATAAAATAATTGAAAAAGAAAAGCTATATAATTTACTAAAACAAAAATCTCCAACAACAAATGAATTAAATGAGATTTTAAATAGATCTTTAAAACTTAAAGGTTTAGATATATATGATGTCGCAAAGTTATTGCTTGTTAACCAGAAAAAACAAGTAGAAAAAATACAAGAAACAGCGAAAATAATTAAAGAAAAAATATATGGAAACAGGCTGGTATTATTTGCACCATTATATTTGTCAAACCATTGTAGCAATAATTGTCTTTATTGTGGATTTAGGAAAGATAATAAATCAATAATCAGAAAAAAGTTGAATAATGAAGAAATAGAAAATGAAGTAAAAATATTATTAAAACAAGGACATAAAAGATTACTTGTTTTGACGGGAGAATCAGAAGTTACAGATATAAATTATATAATAGAAAGTATTCGCCTAATATATAAAATTAATTTTAATAACAACTATATAAGAAGAATTAATGTTGAAATTGCACCACTTGAAATAAAAGATTTTAAAAAATTAAAAAATGAAAAAATTGGGACTTATATTTGCTTTCAGGAAACATATGATGAAGAAAAATATAAAATTTATCATCCAGAAGGGAAAAAATCAGATTATTTATACAGATTATATGTAATGGACAGAGCAATGAGAGCAGGTATTAAAGATGTTGGAATAGGATCTTTATTTGGTCTTAATGATTATAAATTTGAAGTTCTTGCTTTAATTCAACATGCAAAATATTTAGAACAAAATTTTGACTGTGGCCCACATACAATAAGTATTCCAAGAATTGAGCCAGCTAAGGGTTCTTTATTATCAGTAAATCCCCCCGATCCTGTTAGTGATATTGATTTTAAGAAAATTGTCGCTATATTACGTATTTCTGTTCCATATACTGGTATTATATTGAGCACAAGAGAGACAGAAAAATTACGGGATGAATTATTTAAATACGGAGTTTCGCAAATTTCAGCAGGTTCCAGAACAAATCCTGGAGCATATTCAAAAAAAGCAGATAATAATTATACAAATGATGCACAATTTTCTCTGGGTGATCATAGAACTTTACTGGAGGTAATATCTGCTATAGTTGATATGGGACATATACCATCTTTTTGCACTGCTTGTTACAGAAAAAACAGAATAGGAAAGGATTTTATGGATTTAGCAAAACCAGGTTTAATACAAAAATTTTGTGAACCTAATGCATTAATTACTTTTTATGAATATATAAAAGATTTTGCAGATGTAAAATTAAAAGAAAAATCTTTAAATCTCATTTATAAAAAAATATCTAAAATGCAAAAAAATTTGGCAATTAAAATAAAATTAATAATAGATGAAATTAATAATGGTAAAAGAGATATATATTTATGATAAAAGTAAATTTAAATGTAAAAGAACTATATAATAGTGATTTTAATTTTTTAGCAAAAGAAGCCGAATATATTTGTTTAAAGAATTATGGGAAAAAAGTTTTCCTTCGTGCACTTTTGGAATTTTCAAATGAATGTAAAATGAATTGTTTATATTGCGGTTTAAGGAAGGACAACAGGAATATAA
>CALINM010000183.1 GCA_938045315.1 uncultured bacterium
TATTTCTATGAATATAGATGCAGTAAGGGAAATATCTATGGAAGTATTTAAGACAATGATTTATTTGTCCTTGCCCGTATTGTTTGTAAGTCTAATTGTAGGACTTTTGGTCAGTTTATTCCAAGCGGTAACACAAATTCAAGAATTTACTTTAACCTTTGTTCCTAAAATGATTGCTGTGTTCCTAACAATTTTTTTTCTCTCACCATGGATGGGAAAAGTAATAATTACTTTTACAATAAATCTTATCGATAAATTACCTCAGCTTGTGAAATAATTTATGTTTGGCATTTTTGAATTTGGTAAATATTTACCTTCTTTTCTCCTTGTTTTTTTAAGGGTAAGTATTATACTGCTTCTTTTTCCCGTATACGGTAATAGGAGTCTACCTGTTCAGTTTAAAATAGGCCTGGTTATTCTTCTTACCATGATTATTTACAGTTTTATAGATGTTAGAATAAGTGTAAATACACTGCCTTTGATTATTACTCGTGAGGTTGCAGTTGGTCTGATTATAGGATTTGCCTGCAAGTTGTTTTTTTTTCGTAATCGAGATGGCTGGACAACTTATAAGTAGTAGTATGGGACTTTCTGTGGCATCCATTTTTAATCCAGAGATGGGACAAAGTACGGAATTATCAAGATTATTTAGTATTATTGCCATTTTAATTTTTTTCTCAATAGATGGGCATCATGATTTGATTTATTTACTAATAAAAAGTTACGAAGTTTTACCATTAGGTTCTGCAGACTTTGGTAGGATATTTCAAATATCGAAGGAGTTAATAGAAAAGATGTTTTTTATTGCAATAAAACTCTCAGCCCCCACAGTCCTTCTTATGTTGATTACCAATATATATATGGCTTTTATAAGTAAAGCAGCACCTCAAATGAATGTTTTCTTTGTTGGTTATCCAGTTTATATTTTTATCGGATTTCTAACAATTTTAATAGGTCTGCCATTGTTTATACTCGTAATCCAGGAAGGATTTTCAGGGCTTAAATATGATTTAGAAAAAATCTTGCTCATATTGAAAGGGTAATAGATGCCAGATTTTGAAGAGAAAACTGAGCAGGCTACACCGCAGAAGAAGCAAAAAGCAAGGGAAAAAGGACAGATCCCTAGAAGTAGAGAATTAACCTCTATATTTGTTAGTTTTGTGATCTTCCTTTCCCTCTCACTGTATGGTAGCAAAATAGTATATGATTTGAAATATTTTATGAGGGATACTTTCAGCAATTTATACAAAAAAAACGTTATATTTACTTTAAATAATCTTTTTTTTGAGATGGCTTTTTTACTTTTTCCTTTATTATTGATTGCCATGTCAATTGGTGCAGTCGTTTCAATAGCTCAGGGTGGATTTGTTTTAAAATCCTTTCAGTTTGAATTTAATAGACTTAATCCAGTTGAGGGTTTTAAAAAAATCTTTTCTCCTCAAAGTTTTGTCGAACTTTTAAAGAGCCTTATGAAGTTTGCAGTTGGTGGAATCATTTTTTATATAGTTGTAAGCAAAGTTGTTTTCGAATCGCCCCAGTTAATGAGACTCGATATGAATACTGTTGTTAGTCAGTCATTTTTTTTTATTAGAAAGGTTACACAGTATATACTTTTCGCATTTCTTGTACTTGCTATTCTGGACTATGGTTTGCAATATTGGCTTTATGAAAAATCGTTAAGGATGTCAAAACAGGAGATTAAAGAAGAATACAAAGAACAGGAAGGGGATCCTCTCGTAAAATCAAGGTTAAGGAGCCTTCAGAAAGAAATTAATCAAAGAAGAATGATTCAAGATGTGGCAAAGGCTACAGTTGTTATAACAAATCCGACTCATATAGCAGTTGCACTTAAATATAGTAAGGAATTGCATGCACCTAAAGTCGTAGCAAAAGGTGCAGAGTTAATTGCACAAAAAATTAAGGAAATAGCAAAAAAAAATAGTATTCCAGTTGTTGAAGATAAACCTTTGGCACGAGCTTTGTATAAATTAGAAATTGGTGAGTATATACCAGAAGAACTTTATAGGGCGGTGGCTAAGATAATTGCTTTTATTTACAAGAATAGTAATAAAACATTATAGAATGGAGCACGATAATGGAAATGATAAAAGAACTTAATAAAAGAAGTGATTTGATAATTGGATTTAGTGTTGTTGGTATTATTGGTGTCATGATTTTGCCAGTTCCACCAGTCTTGCTTGATTTAATGCTTTCATTTTCAATATCTATCTCCATTGTCATTTTAGTGACAAGCATTTATATAAAAAAACCCCTTGATTTTTCTGTTTTTCCTTCAGTACTTTTAATGACCACCCTTTTCAGGTTAGCCTTAAATGTATCTTCCACTAGATTGATTCTCTTAAGAGGTTCTGAAGGGATTGATGCAGCAGGAGAGGTTATCAAATCTTTTGGTAATTTTGTGGTAGGGGGTAACTATGTTGTTGGTTTTGTGATTTTTTTAATTCTAATAACGATAAATTTTATTGTTATTACTAAAGGTGCCGGTAGAATTGCTGAGGTTGCCGCAAGATTTACCCTTGATGGTATGCCTGGTAAACAGATGAGTATTGACGCTGATCTAAATGCAGGACTTATTGATGAAAAAGAAGCAAGACTTAGAAGAAAGCTTGTTTCAGAAGAAGCAGATTTTTATGGGGCTATGGATGGAGCAAGCAAATTTGTAAGAGGTGACGCGATAGCAGGAATAATAATTACTATTATAAATATTGTTGGAGGATTTATTATTGGTGTATTTCAAAAAGGGATGCCTATTGGTGAAGCCGCAAAAACTTACACTATTTTGACCATTGGCGATGGATTGGTAAGTCAGATTCCAGCCCTACTAATATCCACAGCAGCTGGGATTATAGTAAGTAGAGCAGGTTCTGAAGTAGATTTAGGTAATGAAATAACAAAACAGGTTGTAGTTAACCCAAAACCTCTGGGTACAGCAGCTGTTATTATGGCTATTTTAGGTTTTGTCCCAGGCCTACCTCATTTTCCCTTTTTTATTTTAGCAGTCATTACTGGGACTGTTGGATATGTAATAAAAAAGGCAATCCAAGTGGAGGATAGGGTAAAGGATGAAGAAAGTAAACCAAAAGAGACTGTTATAGATTCATTCATAGATTATGATCCCTTGAGCTTAGAAATAGGCTATGGACTAATTCCTCTCGTAGAGGATGAGAACTTACTACTTGCTAAAATTAAAGCAATGCGCAGGCAGCTTGCTGCAGAGCTTGGTTTTGTAATTCCCTCAATTCATATTAAGGACAATCTACAACTAAAGCCTCATGAATATTCATTTCTTATAAGGGGTATCGAAGTGGGAAGAAGTGAAGTTATGATGGGATATAAACTTGTAATTCCTTCAGGGGATTTAGAGGGGATAGAGGGTATACCTACTAAGGAACCGGCATTTGGATTAAGTGCTTACTGGGTAAAAGAGGAAGATGCAGATAAAGCAATAGCTAAAGGGTGCATGGTTGTTGATGTTGCAACAGCAATAGCAACTCATATAACTGAGATTATTAAAAACCATTCTTATGAAATTTTAACGAGAAACATGTTACAGGAAATTCTCGATAGAATATCTAAAACAAACCCAAAGCTTGTGGAGGAACTAATACCTCAACATATAACTTTAGGTGGACTTCAGAGAATTTTGCAAAACCTGCTTAAAGAAAAAGTACCTATAAATGATATGGTAACTATTCTTGAGTGTTTACTTGACTACGCACCACAGATAAAGGACGTGGAAATATTAACAGAATATGTAAGACAATCCCTTGCAAGATATATCACAAAAACATATATGAATATGGATGGAATTATAAAAGTAGTTACCCTCGATCCAAATTTTGAAAGAGAGATTGCAAAGGCAAATGAGAACAACGGTGTAGTTAGCCCAGAGCTTATAAATGGAATTATTAAAGCTATAGAGAAGGGTATATCAAACGGCATTTTTAAAGGGGAGTATCCAATTATCTTATGTTCTTCTGTTGCACGAAGACATGTAAGAAGGATTACAGAGAGACTACTCCCATCTTTAGTTATACTTTCCAGCTCAGAAATTTATGATAATGCAAAAATACAGATTACAGGGGTTTTGAAGTATGAAGATTAAGAGTTTTACAGGTAAAAGTTATAGTGAAGCATTAGATTTAGTAAAAAAGGAATTTGGCCCTGATGCTGTGATACTAGAAACGGAAGAGATAAAGGGAAAGGATTTTATAGTGAAGATTACTGCAGCAGTAGATTACGATAGCAATTACAATTATAAGGGAATTCATTTTTCCAGTTATCTAAAAAATGAAATTATACAGGAAAGGGAGTGTATTGATAATGATTACGATTTATCTAAGGAAATAAGAGAAATCAAAGATATGCTGATGGATATGAAGTCCCAGGGTAAATCTATTGACAAAATAAAAAGTAATTTTTTCACTAAATTAGGAATCAAAAATGAATTCATAAAGGAGTTTATGGATATAAATGATGATGAAATTTATGAGAAAATGTCTTCGGAAATTAAGGCGGGATATAAATTATCTAATGGTAAAACAGTAATGCTTGTTGGTCCCACTGGTGTTGGTAAGACTACAACGATTATCAAATTAGCATCCTTTGCAGTTAAAATAGGAAAAAAAGTGGGGATTATAAATTTAGATAGCTTCAGGTTAGGTGCCTTTGAACAAATGCGTGTTTTTTGCCAGCTTTTAGGAATACCCTTTTGCTCGGTAAATGATGTAGAAGAATTTAAATACGTTTATAGTGAATTTTCTAAGAATAAGAATATCATTTTCATCGATACTACGGGACGCAATCCTAAAGACAAAAACTATTTAAATAAGTTAGGTAAAATAAGAGATTATGGATTGCCTGTGGAAGTTCACTTGACTGTGAGTCTTAGCATGCAGGATGAAATTTTTATTAAGGCTAAAGAGAATTATCAACTGTTGGGAATTGATTATATTATTTTTACAAAGTTAGATGAAGCCTATAGTTATGGCAGTATCTACAATATTTTTAAAGTCTACGATAAGCCAATTTCTTACTTAACAAATGGTCAGAGGATTCCTAATGATATTCAGGCTGTTAGCCCTTCAAAACTTACAAATTTGATTTTAAGAAGAGGTGTTATTCAATGAAAAAGTATAAAAATAATAAATCAATAAAAACAATTACAATAGCAAGTGGTAAAGGTGGTGTGGGTAAGACTAATATCGTAGCTAATTTAGGAATAGCTCTAAGAAAAATGGGTAAAGAAGTCTTAATCTTTGATGCTGATCTTGGACTAAGTAATATCGATGTCCTTCTTTCTTTGGCCCCAAAATATAGTATTGATCATGTTATTAGGGGGGAAAAGAGTCTAAAAGAAATTATCGTTGAAGGCCCCGCAGGCATTAGAGTACTTCCTGCAGGTAGTGGAATTCAAGAACTAACAAGTTTAAATGAGTTTCAGAGGTTAAGGATTTTAGAAGAGTTTGAAAATTATAATGAAAATATAGATATAATGTTAATCGATACATCTGCTGGTATTTCTGAAAATGTATCTTTCTTCTGTTCTGCTGTCCAGGAAGTCATTATTTTGACAACACCAGAACCTACGTCTATCACTGATGCTTATGCACTTATAAAGATTTTGCATAATAAGTATAAGGAGGAAAAGTTTAGCCTGGTGGTAAACTTAATAAAAAATGAGGATGAGGCAAAGCTGGTTTATAAGAGGCTTGCTATGGTAACAGAAAAATTTTTAAGAATTGATCTTAGCTATTTAGGTTTTGTTAGATATGATGAAAATGTAAAAAGGGCTGTAAAAGAACAGTCTGCTTTTATTGAATTATACCCCAACACTTTTGCAAGTAAGGATATTATTGATTTGGCGAATAAAATTCTTAATTCAGAAGTTAAATGTAAAGGTAGTATGCAGTTTTTTTTAAAAAATTTTTTAATGGGTCTTAAAGAAGAGGTATGTAGTTTATGAAAGAGGTACTAGTTAAATATTCTGTAGATGAAAAGGAAGAAATTATAAATAATTTTATCCCCTATATTAAGTATACAGCATCCAGGTTAAGTTGGAGGCTTCCAGCTTGTCTTACGGAAGATGATTTAATAAGCGCTGGAATTATTGGTTTACTGGATGCGTTAGAAAGGTATGATCCAAAAGTTGCTAAATTAAATACTTATGTTGAATATAGAATAAAAGGTTCTATGTTAGACCTGATCGAGAAAAACCAGTTTTTACCTAAACATTTAAATAAAAAGATTTTTGATTTGAAAAAGACTATAGACCAGTTAGAAATAGAGTTGGGTAGATGCCCTGAAGATGAAGAAATAGCAGGTAAATGTGGTATAACTCTTGAAGAGTATTATGAAGTTTTATGCGATATGAACAAATTAAAGAACTTCTCCTTTGAGATATTGGATAACAATAATGAAATAGTTAGTCTATTAGATTTAGTCTCAGATTCAGAAGACAATCAACCTGAAAAAGTTTTAGAGAAAAATCAATTAGTAGAAAAAATTGCTACTGCGATAGATAAACTAAGTGAGAAAGAAAAAATAATAATAAATTTATATTATTATGAGGAGCTTACAATGAAAGAAATTGCAAAAGTATTGGGGTTGACTGAGGGTAGAGTTTCCCAAATACATAATCAGGCTATGGGAAAGCTTAAGTTAAAGTTAATGGATTATAAATAATTAGTATTTATTAATTTGAATTTTTTTGAATAACGTGTATTTTAAAAGAAAATGAAAGTACTGGTAATAGACGATGAAGATTTGATCTTTCAGATAATAAAACCATATTTAGAAAATTATGGTTGTTATTGTGAGCAGCTTAAACCTAAAAATATTAATGAGGTTAT
>CALINM010000184.1 GCA_938045315.1 uncultured bacterium
AAAAAACAACTCCAGGGTAATTGAGGCATATTTAGGAGAAATACACAGTGTCTGAAAAATTTTTTGAAATTGAAAATTTAGATGTAAATTATGGTGCAATAAAAGCCTTAGAAAATATTACTATCTCAATAGAGGAGGGAGAAATAGTATCATTGGTTGGAGCAAATGGGGCAGGTAAAAGTACATTACTAAAGACAATTTGTGGATTTTTAAAACCTGTTAGGGGTAAAATAAAGGTTTTTGGTAAAAATTTATTAAAGTTATCTACCGATGGAATTGTAAAATTTGGTATTACAATGGTACCAGAGGGAAGAAGAATCTTCCCTAATCTAACTGTTCAAGAAAACTTAAAAATAGGCGGATTTTCTTTAAAAAGCAAAAATATATACGAGGATTTATTTGAATTCGTTTTAAATTTATTTCCAAGATTAAGAGAACGATTGAAACAGTATGCTGGAACACTTTCTGGTGGTGAACAACAAATGCTTGCTATTGGAAGGGCCTTAATGAGTAATCCAAAGGTTTTGCTTCTCGACGAACCTTCAATGGGGCTCTCTCCAAAAATAACTGGTGAGATTTTTGAATTGATTAAAAAAATCAATAATCAAAAAAAAACAACCATACTATTAGTAGAACAAAATGCTAAATTGGCCCTTGAATACTCAAATAGAGCTTATGTTTTAGAAACGGGTAAAATAATTTTGGCTGGAGAATCTAAAAATATCAAAGAAAATCCCTTAATAATAAAAGCTTATCTTGGTGGTTAATTTCTCGCAGTTTCTTTAATGATCCTGGGTGTTAAAAAAATCATTAATTCTTCATTTCTTTTTTCCTTACTCTTAGATTTAAATAGCCAGCCAATTAAGGGTATATCTGATAAAAATGGGATTCCTGTTACACTCTCTCCTTCTATTACTCTATAAAGCCCACCTATAACCACAGTTTCGCCATCTTTTAATAATATTGATGTAGAAGCCCTCTGGTCCTGTATCTCAGGAATATTCTCTACTTTTCTATCGTAATTTGGTTCACTCTGCTGTACATCTACAGTGAGTGTTATGTTATCGTCACCAGTAATCTGAGGAGTAACTCCCAGTTCGACACCTGTATTAATCGTCTCAACGGTTGCTGTAACACCTGAGCTCACAGAAGTCCCCAATGGTATTGAACGAATTCTTAAAGTAGCACCACTTCTGATTAAAGCCCTTTTGTTGTCAAGAGTCAGTATTTTGGGAGAAGAAACAATTTTTGCCTGACCTCTCTGTTCTGCTAATTGCAAAGCAAGATCAATTCTTAAATTCTTATGTAAGCTACCAATTATAATTCCTAAATTACTAACAGGAGTTGTCTGAATTGGAGCGTTTATCACGAAGTTATCACCTGGATTTGAGGTACCGAACCCTGTACTGGAAGGACTTATGCCAAATACCCTATTTGTTTGTGCACTGTTGCTAAAAAATCCACCCCATTGAATACCTAAATCCCTGCTAAAAGACTCTGTTGCATTAACTATCTTCGCTTCAATCATAACCTGTTTTGTCCTCACATCAAGCTTATTTATTATTTTCTTTATTTCAGAAACAATGTTTTCTTCATCTTTAATGATGACTGAATTTGTAGCTGTATCTGCCTGTATGGAAGAAGTATTAAACATTTTAGATAGAGTACTTGCTACAATATTTGCATTAGCGTACTGTAAATTTATAACTTCCATAATAGTTTTAGGTTTTATTTCTTCTTTAAAAACCCTCAAAATATTATTTTCTATTATATAATTATATCCCCGTGATAAAAGAATTGACTCAATAGCACTTTTTAATGTGACATTATTAAGTGAAATACTAATATTTTCAGGCATATTTTCTGGCAAAATAACATTTAATGATGCTTGCCTGGCTAAAGCTCTTATCACTTCTGAAATGGGTTGTGTTTTAAAGTTAAGTGTATATTTTTTGCTTTCATCATGAAGAATTGCATTTGTATCATTATTTGCTATCAGTGAGTTTGAATTCAATATTATAAATAAAAAAAGAAATAAAAACCTTTTCATATTATAAACTCCTTTTAATCAATTTTAAGTTCCACCTGAACATTATCCTTCTTTAAAATAACTTTATCTGATAAAATTCTATACACCTTATATCCTTCCACAATATCTCCTTCACGATAAAGCTCACTGTTTATGAATGCTCTCTTTTCATCTGGATTGTATAATATACCTTTCAAATCAAGACTTTCTGTATCCTTTCTTTTCTTATCATCCTTTATTTTTATTGCTGGTTCCTCCGTGGGATCTGTTCTAAATTTATTTTTCCTTTGAATTTTTTCGTAAGGCTTTAAATATCCAACATACATAATCCTTTTTGACTCATCAGCTACGAGATTAGTTACAAATATTAATGATAAGAATATTGTAAGTGCTATTTTTATCTGCATAGCACCTCCAGGGTAATTTGAGCATTATTGGTCGATTTTATATTCTGTTTGGTTAATTCAAGCCTACTTATATTTATTAAATAGGGTAACTTACTTAAATAGTCAGCATATTCCTTAATTTGACTATAAGAACCTTTTACACTAATATTTATAGTCCATTTAAACAGTTTTGATGAATTTTTATTAATATCTCCAGGAACTATGGATTCCAGTGTTATCCCATCAAAACTACTAATTTGACTCAAAAATATAGCCTTATTTTTAATATC
>CALINM010000185.1 GCA_938045315.1 uncultured bacterium
CACCAATGACATGTGGAATATCCAATGGAAAGAAATATTGGTTTATCCTCCCTTTTTGCCCTCTCAAAGGCTTCATCACCCCATGGATACCAATCTACGGGGTTATAAGCATGCTGTAAAAGATATGGACTATTTTCACTAATCAATCTATTATGCTTTCTGTTCATGAGTTATCCCAAAGCAACATCTAAAACCATCATTATAACAAAACCAACAATTGCGCCCATTGTAGCAACATCTGAGTTTCCTTCTCTTTGAGATTCAGGAATTACCTCTTCCACAACAACAAAAATCATTGCACCCGCTGCAAAAGCAAGGGCATAGGGAAGAATAGGCTTCGCAATATAAACAGCATAAGCACCTATTACAGCAAAAATAGGTTCTACTAAAGCAGATACCTGACCATACCAGAAGCTTTTAAATTTACTTATACCCTCTCTCCTAAGGGGCATTGATACTGCAAATCCCTCAGGAAAATTTTGAATACCAATACCAATTGTAAGCGCTATTGCACCTGTTAAAGATGCGGATGGGATATCGAAAGATGCAGAGCCAAAAGCTACCCCAATAGCTAATCCTTCGGGGATGTTGTGTATCGTTATTGCTAATACAAGTAATGTTGTTTTTCTCCAGGAAGTAGATATACCTTCTGCATCTTTAACATCAAGAAACAGATGAAGGTGGGGGAGTATTTTATCAATTATTCTAAGAAAAATCGCACCAAACAGAAATCCTACAGCTGGAGGTATCCATTTGGGGATGCTAAGATTATTTGAGAGCTCTATTGACGGCTCTAAAAGAGACCAGTAGCTTGCTGCAATCATTACGCCCCCTGCAAACCCAAGAGAGCCATCAAGGAGTTTTCTATTAAGTTTCTTTGATACAAATACACATGCAGCACCAAGGGCTGTTAAGAACCAGGTAAAACACCCTCCTAAAAATGACTGAGTTACTGGACTAAAATCTTTAAATTCCACGTAACAAATATAGCAGTTTTTTAGACAATGTCAATATAATCAAAATTTATATGTTTATGCTATATTTCCAATTTTTATTTATATTGACTTTTTTTAACCATTTTTTCTGATAAAATTATGAGAGATGCCAATTTTTGTTATTCACGAACATCACGCAAAGAGACTACACTTTGATTTAAGGCTTGAAATAGATGGTGTTTTGAAATCCTTTGCCATTCCCAAAGGCCCCTCCATGAACCCTCGAGATAAGAGACTTGCTATCATGGTAGATGACCACCCGTTATCTTATGCTAATTTTGAAGGTATTATCCCTGAAGGGTACTATGGCGCTGGCTTTGTTGTAATATGGGACAAAGGTACTTTTATTCAGGAAAAGGGAAGCATTAAGGAAGGAATATTAGAACTGAATTTTTATGGTAATATATTAAAGGGAATATTCATTTTAAAACAGATAAAGAATAATGATAAAAATTGGCTTTTTTTTAAAAAGAAAGATATTTTTGCAAATTACAATTTTAAGCTAAAATTAGCTTTAACAGAGGAAAAGAAAAAAACTTTAAATGAAAGGATCCCGGAATGCCAATTAGAATAAGCATTTTTGGAATAATTTTGTTGCTTTTTTTTAATTTATCTTATGGAAATGAAGTTATAGTATCAGAAAATTCTGAAATTATTGAGCCACCATTGTTTGGAATTGTAATAAAAGGTGATAATCTAATTATTAATCCTAATTTAGACGATATTTTTGCAAAAAAAAATTTATCAAGTTTTTTAAAGCCCCAGACTTTAGCAATAATAACATCTATTCATAAAAATCTCCCCTATGTTTATTTAGAAACAGATACTGTAAAAGGATGGTTCAACCAAAATTTTATTCAAATTCTTACCCCCAGTGATTTCGATAAAATTTCAAACTTAGAAAAAATTTTATTAACAAGATCTTTAAAAATTGAAAATGTAACTTATCCCCCAGCAACAAAATTACCTTTGCTGAGTGAAACAAAAAAAAGCTTTAAAGTATTGATAGCCACTAAAGAAGTTTTTATTGAAAAAGAAATTTTAAAGAATTATGCTACGAGACCTCTGTCACCAGAATTTTCTAATATAAAAAAATTAACAAAAATTTTTAATAAGAAACCTTATGTGTGGGCTAATAGTGAATCAGGTTGGGATTGTTCCGGATTAATTCAAGACTTATTTAGTTTTTTAAATATAAGTTTACCAAGAAACTCCTTTGACCAGATCAATTATGTAGATGCCATTGATGTTACAGAATTATCATTAAAAGAAAGGGAAAAAATACTAAGACAATCAAAACCCTATTTTACACTATTATATTTCCCTGGACACATAATGATTTATACGGGCAAGAAAGGTAAGGATTATTTTAGCTTTCAAGCTTTAAGTAAAATTGATAATAAAAAATACGGATATGTTGGTTTTTTCCCTTTGAAAAAAACGGGGCTACTCAAAAAAATTACAAAAATTGGATATATATCTTTAAATAATGGTCAAGGGAAAAAGTTCAGTTATTTAAAATATAAGAAGGAGGATTTATGACTAAAGAATTTTCAGCAAAAGATAGAAGGGATTTAAAACATTTAGACAAGGGTAATCCTTATTTTGAGTACAAAAAATACGAAGAACCTACCATTTGCAAAGAATGTGGGCTCGTTTATACAGAAGGCAGATGGACTATGAAATTATTAAAAGAAAAAGAAGCAAAACAAGAGATATGCCCCGCCTGTCGTATAATAAAAGACAGAGTTCCCTTCGGCGTTGTTGTGATTGAAGGTAATTTTTTGAATGATAATACAAAAAAGGAAATTAAAAATTTAATTAAAAATGTGGAAGAGAAAACAAAATTAACAAGGCCTCTTCAAAGGATCATGGGCATTGAAGAAGGGGATAAAAAAATTACTGTATATACAACATATGATCACTTAGCTCAAAGGATAGGAAAAGCAATTTATAAAGCTTTTAAAGGAGAATTAACAATTAAATATACTGAAGGAGAAAGGTACGCAAGGGTATACTGGAAAAGGGACTAATATGAATCCTTGACATATAAATTATTATGTTTTACTCTATCTTCATATAGCGGGACGTAGCGCAGCTTGGTAGCGCACTTGCTTCGGGAGCAAGGTGTCGCTGGTTCGAATCCAGTCGTCCCGATAATTTTTTTAAGAATATATGGATATAATTATTGACTTTGCCTTTGTTATTTTCTCCTATCTATTGGGTTCGATACCCACGGGTGTAATTATATCTAAATACTTTTTTAATGTGGACATACAAAAAATAGGAAGTGGAAATATTGGCGCTACCAACGTAGCAAGAACTTTAGGAAAAAAGGTTGGTATATTAACACTTATTGGTGATGCTCTGAAAGGCATAGTCCCAATAATATTAATCAGGCTTTATGAGCCCTATCCACTAAATCAGCCTCTTATTTTTTTCTGCTCCTTGTCAGCTTTTTTTGGACATCTTTTCCCAATTTATTTAAAATTTAAAGGTGGTAAAGGGGTAGCTACAGCTTTAGGTATCTTTCTCATGTTATTCCCCTTTCAAACTCTTTTAACTGCTTTTGTTTTCTTCATAATTGTTTATTTCTCGAGATATGTGTCTTTAGGTTCCATATCCTCTGCAATTGTAATGCCTATACTTGTATCATTCAGGGCTCAAAATGCATACCAGATAGCCATGACAATTATTATTTGCCTTTTTATAGTTATAAAACATAAAGATAATATCCATAGGTTGCTTGAGGGTAAAGAAAATAAACTAAGGTTTTAAACTTTTTTTAGCATTTTTCTATACTTCCTTTCATATTTACTGCTATTAGATCCATATTGACTATCTCCGTATAATCTTTTTATGAATTCTTCAGAATTCATTGTTGCACTTCCGTTTCTTTTAACATAATTTTTTATTTCCCTGTCTGAGCTTATCACCACACATCCATTTCTATATTTATCCGATAACTCTTTAATTTTATCATCTGCTGTCTTCATTTTCGAAGTATAAATTATCTTTAGATTACCAATTTTTTCCTCCCTGTCCAAAAGCCCACCATTTATTCCACCATCAAAAACAATAATTACATTATTGTTCTTTCTTTTCTGATAAAGAATAATCTTTTTTACCAAATCTTCCCTGCTTATATCTTCACCTTCATAATTTAGAGCATAGGTTAAGTTGTACCCATCAATTAAAATAAGCATATCTAAAACTGTACCTTAGGTATTTCTCTATCACTTTGAGGGACTTCAAAATAAGGATATGGTTTAAATCCAAAAATAACTGCTATAATGTTTGAAGGAAACATTTTCACAGATTTATTGAATTTCATTACAGCATCATTATACCTCTTTCTTTCCACAGCAATTCTATTTTCAGTACCTGCAAGTTCATCCATGAGCCTGATAAATGTTGTATCAGCCTTAAGATTCGGATAGTTCTCTGCAATAGCAAGTAGCCTTCCAAGGGCTGAATTCAACTCATTAGAAGCCCCAAACACTTCAGCAGGAGATTTTGCCGATAGGAGTTTTGCCCTTGCATTTGCAATATTTTCAAAAATCTCCTTTTCATGTTTTGCATACCCTTTAACAGTATTAACCAGGTTGGGGATTAAATCTGCCCTTCTTTTAAGCTGATTTTCAACCTGAGCATAACTTGCCTTAATATCCTCTTCCATGCTTATAAAGGAATTGCGTTTTGAGATTATGTAAGTCCCAAAAACAAGTATAAAAGCTAATATTAAAATCCCTATAATCTTGAAAGCTTTCATACTAAAACCTCCAGAAAAAATTTTACCAGCTTCTACCTGCTCCACCACCACCACTGGAACCGCCACCAAATCCTCCAAAACCACCTCCACCAAAGCCCCCAAATCCACCGTAGTAACGGCCACCAGTATAATATCTACCTCTTACCCTGTTACCAGAAATGCTTAAGATAATGTTTAATATTATAATCAAAACAAAGATAAAAAGAACAAAATCCTGACTTATTCTATTAGCTTTCTTCTTAACCACTTTGGGCTTAACATTATTAAGCTTACCTTCCTTGTCCAATTTCTCAACAATAGCTAGCACACCATTCAATATCCCTTCTCCAAACTTACCCTCTTTAAAATAGGGTATCATATAATTATCAATAACTTCTCCTGCAACTCCATCTGTAATTATACCCTCAATTCCATAACCAGTATGTATCCTGATCTTCCTCTCCTTCATGGAAACAAATATAAGAATACCATTATCAACACCCTTTTTACCTATCTTCCAATTATCAAATACCGCTTGAGCATATTCAAAATCATCAACCCCTCCCGTTGTTTCCACAATTAAAATAGCAAGCTCCGCAATATTATTTTTTGACAAATCTTCTGCAATGAGACTTAACTTTTTTTTCACTTCTAATGTCAATACACCTGCATAATCGTTTACATACCCTGTTGGGTTAGGAACGATAAATCCCGCAAGAATAAAAAATATAACAAAAAATTTAACTAAGTTTCTCATTTATTATCTCGCTGAAAAATTCTAATTCTTCAAGGTAATTTTTCATTAATTTTTCCAGATTTAATAGACTCAACTTTTCTCTTTTTTCTCGTAGCTGATATAAACTTTTTATGCCCGTTAGCTTTTTCTCAAATGTTTGTTCTAAAACATCAATTATTCCCGTTCTAGTCTCTGGTATTGTTATATCTTTCAACCTTAAGAGTTGTTTTAAAAGAACAATTGTAGAAGTCAATGATTTATAAAGAATTTCTTGATTTTTTCTAACATCCTCAATCCCAAATAGCATTTTCCTCAGGCCAAAGATTTTAGCTCTTATTTCCATCTCACATTGACGCCTTATATTCTCCCTTGATATTTCTATATCTAAAAGAACATCTTTACCTCTTAACAATCTATTGTGCTCACGAATTTCAATAAGCTCAATGGGAAAAACATCGCTCGAATCTTTAATCTCCCTTTCCTTTAAAATCAGTGGTATCCCAAAGGGTATACTTTTAAATTTTTTATAGCTCTCTCTTGCTGATTTTATATCTTCCATATCTGAGTTGTCACTTAAAACAATAAAAGTATTAATATCTGAAATACCCGGATGGAAGTCCTCTGAGATTATTACACTTCCGAAAAGGTAAAAGGCAATTAGCTTTTCTTTTAATGACTCACTTAAATCCTCCGCTAATTTATCTAAACTCTTTAAAAGATCATTGGGATTCATAACTCTTACCTCCTTATATATGTACCACTTTTCCCGCCTGTTTTTTTAACTAAACGAATTGGTCCAATCTCGATGCTTTTCTCAATAGCTTTACACATATCATAAACGGTAAGACAAGCAACAGTAACACCAGTCAATGCTTCCATTTCTACACCCGTTTTCTCAGTTGTTTTTACCATACATTGAACATGTAAAGTATCATCTTCTTTCTTTTCAAATTCAATACTCACCGCATCAATTAATAAAGGATGGCAAAGGGGAATTAAATCGGGGGTTTTTTTTACTGCCATTATACCAGCAACCCTTGCTACACTTAATACATCACCTTTAGGAATATTGTGTTCCATTATCTTATTTAGTGTATCCGGATTCATTCTTATCATCCCCTCTGCAATGGCTACTCTCTCTGTTTTATCTTTACCTGATACATCAACCATTATTGCTTCACCTTTCTTATTTAGATGGGATAATTCTGACATACTTTCCTCCAATTAAAAATAAAGCATTAAACCATCTTTACCTATAATTAATGATTCCTTAAGTTCTTCTTTTAGTTTACGCAGGGCAAACTTGTATCCCCTCTCACGATAATTGTGAACTAGTATAATTTTTTCAGCCCCTGATTTTAAAAAGATTCTTTTAAAGCTATCCATATCCATATGACCATAACCACCCTTAACAAAAGAACAATCACAAACTAAAATATAAGCATCTTTGCAAAAATTTGCCAGTTTTTTGGAATACTCTGTATCTCCAGTAAAGATAATAACTTTATCTCCCATAGTAAACTTAAAAGCCAGAGAATCTTCGCTATGCTTTGTTTTTATTGTATAATATAAAGTATCCTTCAAATTACCCCTGTTATTTTTATTAACATCAATAAAATTTACATCAGGTTTTTTACTGAACCATTTGTAAAAACGGTTTAGGAAGGATAAAAAAAATCCCACCCTTTTATGACCATAAACATTAATAACTTCCCTTCGATGATTTTTATCGAGGCATTTGAGATAGAAAAAAAGGGGGACTAAACCCCAAAAATGATCTGGATGAGTATGGGTTATGAAAATATCTTCTATGGTGTTTAAATCAACGTTCCTAAGAATTTTTTGCAAACTATCATATCCTATATCAATCAAAATTGTTTTTTCACCATTTTTGAGTATAAAACAGGGGGGGCCATAATTTTTATGAGGTATGCCACAACCACTACCTAACACTAATAATTCAGGCATAATATAAGGCTACCAGAAATGATTTACCAAATCTATTGAAAAAGAAAAAACTTTTTATTGCCAGATATTAGAAATTATTAGTAAAATTTATTGACAACTGGTTTTTTTATGGTAAATTATCACTAAATTTTACTTACTAAGGAGGGGATTATGAAAAAAGCAGCTATAAATGGTTTTGGAAGAATAGGAAGAATACTTCTTAGAACTATTCAAGAAAAACCTGAAATTGACATTGTTGCAATATCCAATAGAACAGCAGACCCAAAAATACTTGCTCATCTTTTGAAGTATGATTCAGTTCATGGAACATTTAAAGGCGAAATTTCAGCAACTAATGATGAAATAGTCATTAATGGTAAAAGAATTCCAGTATTCTCTGCTTCTGATGTCTTAAAACTTCCATGGAAAGATCTGGGCATAGATATCTTACTCGAATGCTCAGGTAAGTATCGTGATGCTGAGGAAGCAAGAAAACATATCGATGCGGGCGCAAAAAAAATTTTAATATCTGCTCCAGCAAAAAAAGTAGATGCCACATTATTATATGGTGTTAATCACGAGACATATGATCCCACAAAGCATCATATAATATCAGCAGCATCATGTACTACTACCTGTCTTGCAACAATTTGTAAGGCTTTGATAGAAAAAGTTAAAATTAATAAAGGGATTATGACCACTGTTCATGCCTATACAAATGATCAGAAGATATTAGATGGTTCCCACAAAGACTTAAGGAGAGCTCGTGCAGCGGGGCTATCAATAATACCAACCACAACAGGTGCCGCTACAGCTGTTGGTGAAGTACTTCCTGAATTAAAGGGCAAGTTAGATGGAATTGCATTGAGGGTCCCCACCGCTAACGTATCAATAGTTGATTTGACAGTAGAAATAGATAGAGAAACAACCAAAGATTTTATAAACCTTATCTTTAAAGAAGCCGCCGAATCTAATTATAAAGGTTTAATCAGGTATTGCGATGAGCCCCTTGTTTCCTGTGATTTTAACGGTGATTCACATTCTGCAATTTTTGATGCCCAATCCACATATGTACAAGGTAATTTAGTCAAAATATTCGCATGGTATGATAATGAATGGGGTTATTCTTCCAGAATGAGGGATTTAGCTATTTATATTGCTGAAAAAACAAATTAGGGGGCAATAAAGTGGCAATAAAAAGAGTAGACGATTTTGATCTTAATAATAAAAGAGTTTTCATCAGGGTAGATTTTAATGTTCCCCAGGATGAAAATCTGAATGTTACTGATGACACACGACTTAAAGCTGCACTTCCCACTATTAAACATGTTATTTCCCATGGTGGTAAGGCTATATTAGCTTCCCACTTGGGCAAACCCAAGGGGCAGATAAATCCTAAATATTCTTTAAAACCTATAGTTAAATTTTTATCTGAACTACTTGGATTTTCAGTGCCCATGGCAAATGATTGCATTGGTGATGAAGTTAAAAAGCTTGTTGACAATCTTAAGCCTGGTGATTTGATTGTCCTTGAAAACCTAAGATTTCACATAGGTGAAGAAAAAAATGACCCCCAATTTGCAAAAGCTTTAGCTGAATTATGTGATATTTACATAAATGACGCTTTTGGAGCAGCTCATAGAGCTCATGCTTCAATTGTTGGAATAACACAATTTGTTAAAGATGTGGGTGCAGGTTTTTTACTTGCCAATGAAAATAAATATTTAAGTAAATTAATGTCACATCCTGAGAGGCCTTTTCTGGTTATCCTTGGTGGAGTAAAGGTATCTGATAAAATTGGTGTAATTGAAAAGCTGCTCGAAGTAGCTGATATTTTCCTTGTTGGTGGTGCTATGGCAACTACATTTTTAAAAGCCATGGGATATAATGTTGGTAAATCAAAATACGAAGAAGATAAAATAGATGTAGCAAAAAATATTCTCGAGAAAGCAAAAGAGAAAAATAAGCCTTTTATACTTCCCACAGATGTTATTGTAACTGATGATCTTAAATCTAATTTTAAAAAGTGTGTCCACATAAATGAAATCCCTGATGACATGATGGTAGTTGATATTGGTGAAGAAACAAAAAAAATATTTTGTTACGAAATAACCTCTACTAAGACAATCTTCTGGAATGGACCTATGGGGCTTTTCGAGAACCCTGCTTTTCAAGAAGGTACCTTCGCAATTGCAAAATGTATAGCAAATTTAAATAATGTTGTATCAGTTGTCGGTGGTGGTGATTCTGCTGCTGCAGTAAGGAAAAGTGGTTATGCTGAATATTTCACTCATGTTTCAACAGGAGGTGGTGCAACCTTGGAGTTTCTTGAGGGTATACCTTTGCCTGGTATAAAAGCCCTTGATAGGTATTAATATGAAGTATTTTGTAGCAAACTGGAAAATGCACAAAACATACATAGAGGCTTTTGAATTTCTTGAGCATTTTAAAAATGTCCCCATAGGATTAAATGAATGCGTTATTATTGCCCCATCTTTCACACTTCTTTGGCCTATTTCTAAGAGCATGGGAGAACTAAAAATTAAATTATCTGCCCAGAACATGTATTGTGAAGACAAAGGTGCTTACACAGGTGAGACATCTCCTATTCATTTAAAAGACTGTAATGTTGAATTTGTAATTATTGGCCATTCTGAGCGAAGAAACTTATTTCATGAGGATGATGAGCTCATTTCAAAAAAACTTAAGAAAGCTTTTGAATATAATATTACACCGATTTTTTGTATTGGAGAGACGTTAGAACAAAGAAAAAATAATTTAACTTTTGATGTTATATCAAAACAGTTATCAATAGGTTTATCAAAGTTAACAGAAAGTGAAATATACAAAATCATTTTCGCATACGAACCTGTATGGGCAATTGGAACTGGTATAAATGCAACTCCTAATCAGGCAGAAGAAGTTCATGAATTTATAAAATCATTTTTACAAAAAAACTTCTTTAAAAATGAGGACATCAATGTTAAAATACTCTACGGTGGAAGTGTAACACCCAACAATATAAAAGATTTAATGAGTATTTCAAAAATTGATGGTGTTTTAGTAGGTGGTGCGTCGCTAATTCCAGATAGTTTTGAAAGAATAATTAAATTTAATAGGGAGTAAAAAATGACAACATTTATAATAATACTTCATATTCTGGCATGTCTATGTTTAATATTTATAGTACTTTTACAAACTGGTAAAGGGTCTGAAATGGGAGCTATATTTGGTTCTGCTTCCTCTTCTGTGTTCGGGCCTGCAGGTCCTGCTACAATACTTACTAAAATAACTGTTGGCGCAGCAATTGTTTTTATGCTTACCTCTTTTTATTTAACATATACCTTTTCAAGACCACTATCAAACACTATTGTTCCCAAAACTAAGGCTCCTGCGCAAACCCAACAACAAAATCAACAACCCATACAGCAACCAGCTCAGCAGACTACAAAATGAACTTCACATTACCCAAATATGAGCAAAAAAATTACGAGATTAGTAAAGAAAAGGCATTACATGTAATTACTAAGAAAAACATATATGAACTTGTTAAAAGTACAGGCTCCCGATTAGTTGATGAAAGATCTTTAATATTTTACTTTTTTGATTTTCAAATAAAATTTGATCTTAATAAATTAGAACTTACTATTCCAGACTCAATTAAAACGAAATCCACTGAAGGGTTGATCTTACATTATATTGCTTATTCGAAGGGCATACAACCTTCTGGGAACTGGATTCAGTTTTATCAGATAAAAGATGCAACTTTGTATCAACCTGTATTCAAAAAAAGAACAATTGATATAATTAATAAAGCCGTTAAAACGCCTGAGCAATTTTTTGCAAAAGCTTTAAAATTAGGTGGGAAAGAGATTGATTTTATTTCCTCAGCAAGAGCATTCAAATTCTCTGCATTCCCTTTTTTTCCAATCTTACTTGTTTACTATGAAGGGGATGATGAAATACCGTGGGAACTGAAATTTCTATTTGATCAAAATTGTATTTCTAATCTTCCCCCAGAGGATATTGTCATTACCTCCCAATTTATCTCTCTTCAGTTTTTTAAAGTATGAAATCTTTATTTAAGCCTTACTTTGTTAATGAACCCCATCAAGATCCCGGTCTATTAATTAAAATTTTTGGTAGAAAAGATTATTTCATTATTGATTTAGGTGATATTTCAAAATTAACAGTTAAAACTATTTTAAAGATTTCCAGAGTTTTTATAACCCATACCCATATAGACCATTTTTTTGGTTTCGATGGGTTACTTAGAACTTCCTTGAGTAAAAAAGATCCCATTCATATATATGGACCGAAGGGTATTATTAAAAATGTACACGGTAAAATTTTAGGATATACATGGAATCTTATCACCGAATATCCTATTAACATTTATGTGCATGAAATATATAAAAATCATAAAACAACTTGCTTATTTTCTGCTAAAAATAAATTTAAAAAAATTTTTCTCGAAAAACAAGTCATAGAAAATCGCAT
>CALINM010000186.1 GCA_938045315.1 uncultured bacterium
AATTTAGAGGCAATAAAGATATCTCTGAAGATGATTTAAAAACTCAAATTTCAACAAAGAGATTTAGTTTCATGGATGAGAAAAAATTAAAAGATGATACAGAAAAGATTGTCAAACAATATAAAGAAAAGGGATATTATTTTGCTGAAGTGAGTTATTCTATTGATCCTTACAAATATCGCCCCGGCGATGTTATTATAACCTTTGATATTAAAGAAGGTAAGAAAGTTCGCATTGATAAGATTGTTTTCAAGGGTGTTAATAAATTTTCTCACAGTAAGTTGAAAAAAGTAATGGAGACAAAAGAAGGATGGTTTTTATCATGGCTCACAGGAAGTGGGACCTATAAAGAAGAAGTTATGAAAGATGATTATGAAAGAATAAAAGAATTTTATAGTAATGAAGGTTATCTTGAGGCCAAGGTTATTAATCACAATGTATATTTAAATAAGAAAAAAAATGGTCTGATATTAGAAATAGAAGTATTTGAAGGTGAAAAATATACTGTCATAGATGTTGGTGTTAGTGGAGACGCAAAAGAATTTGAAAGTGAACTAATTCCATTGCTAAAACTAAAGAAAAATGAAATTTATAAAGTTTCCCATGTAAGAGATGATATATCTTTTTTAGTAGATTTTATGGGAAATAAAGGATATGCATATGCAAATACAGAACCGTTTTTTGATGTAGATGAAAAAAATCATACAGTTAAAATAATCTACAATGTTACAAAAGGTAAAATTGTTCAAATTAATAGAATAGTCATAGAAGGAAATACAAAGACAAGGGACAATGTAATCAGAAGGGAATTGAATGTTATTGAAGGTGAACGTTATAATGCAAGCAATATTAAAAAAAGTAGAATTAAATTAAACAGATTGGGTTATTTTGAAGAATTAAATTTCGTACCCCAAAGAATTGATTATGAAAAGCCAGAAAGAGAAGATGAAGACTTTATGGATCTTATAATTAAAGTTAAAGAAAGACCTACGGGATTTCTTACATTTGGAGTTGGTTATAGTTCTGTTGATCAGTTTATGGGGTCATTACAGGTTTCGCAGAATAATTTATTAGGTAAAGGTCAAAAATTATCTGCAAAAATTCAAATAGGTAGTAAGACACAGGAATATGATATTAGCTTTTTAGAACCATGGTTATTTGGAAAACCAGTATCAGGAGGAATTGATGTTTTCAAGATAAAAAGAGAGTACACTGATTATACAAAAGAAAGTACTGGATTTGGTTTAAGAAGCGGTTACAAGATAAGTGATGAATGGAGTGTAACTGGTGGTTATAGATTTGAGAATGCAGAGGTTAAAGATGTGAAAACAACAGCTTCACAAATAATTAAAGAACAAATGGGAACTAAAATTACCAGTGCAATTTATGGTAATTTAATAAGGGATACGAGGAATGATGCATTTTACCCTACAGATGGGTCCAGCTTTACATGGTATCTTGAGTTTGCTGGTGGTCCCTTAGGTGGTGATAATGAATATGTAAAAAGTGTGGTTGACTATGCAAAATATTTTCTTTTACCATGGAAGCATACAATATCAATACATGGTCAGTATGGTATTGTTGAACCATATGGAAGTAAAAAGCTTCCTATATATGAAAGATTTTTTCTGGGAGGGATGTATACATTAAGAGGTTTCGAGAGCAGGAGTATAGCACCAAAAGATCCAGTAACAGGGAATGTTTTAGGTGGAAATAGAGAGCTATTTGGCAATGTTGAATATATATTTCCTCTTATAAAAGAAGCTGGAGTAAGGGGTGTATTGTTCTTTGATGCTGGTAATGCATATAATTCAAATATTTTACCCTCAGAATTAAGATATAGTGCTGGAGCAGGTATAAGATGGTACTCCCCTATGGGACCATTAAGATTAGAATGGGGCAAAAATTTAAATCCCAAGGCTGATGAAAAAAGTAGCAAATGGGAATTTTCCATAGGTACAATATTTTGATATAATAATTCTTTAAATAGGAGGAGATATAATGAAGCAATTTATAGCTTTAGTTATTTTTAGTTTTTTTGTTGTAAATAGTGCCAATTCTCAATCAGTTAAAATTGGTATTGTGGATATGCAAAGGGCTTTAAATGAATCAAAAGAGGGATTGGAGGCAAAAAAAGAGATCTCAAAAAAGGCTGAAGCTATGCAAGGAGAATTGAAACAGCTTCAACAGGAATTGGACAAGTTAAAAACTGAGATTGAAAAACAAAGCTCCTTTATGAGTGAAGAGGCAAGGACTGAAAAGGAGAAAGTATTTCAGAAAAAGCTAAAAGAATTCCAGACCAAATACAAAGATGCACAAGAAGAGTTGCAACAAAAGGATGCCGAGTTAACTAAGAAAATTATACAAAGATTAGAGAAAATATTACAAAAAATAGGCGAAGATGAAAAATATACCATAATCTTAGAAAAAAACTCGGGAGGTATATTTTACTATGACAAGACGATTGATTTAACAGAACTTTTAATAAAAAAAGCCAATGAGGATCAAATAAAAAAATGATATCCTATAGCTTATCCCAAATTGCTGGATTAATAGGGGGAACACT
>CALINM010000187.1 GCA_938045315.1 uncultured bacterium
CATCTTTAGGTTCTAATGCGAATATCTTCTCTTTAACAGAATCATAATGTTTATATAAATTTCTTTCATATTCCTTAACATTAATTATAAGTTCTTCAGGATTTATAACAATTAAATTGACATTTTCAAGATAGTCTAAAATGCCTCTACAATCATTGTAAAAAAGTTTAATATAAAAACTTTCACCTGGAAAGTTATTATGGTCCATCAGCTTTTCATAAAAAGAATCCTTTATTTTTTTTTGAATCCCCCTTTCATCTGCATATCTTTTTAGTTTTTCATGTAAATCATCGGGTTCATTATCTAACAAAATACTTCTTAGGGGTATAATAAAAGCTTCGTCAAGCATTTTGATCGACCTTTGAGTAACGGGATCAAATATTCTTATTGATTCTATCACATCCCCAAAAAACTCAATTCTAATTGGCTTTTCATGATAGGGAGAAAAAACGTCTATGATACCACCTTTAACATTATAATCACCTATAAGTTCTACATGTTCCGCCCTTTCGTATCCCAATTTAGACAAATTTATCTTTAATTCTTCATAGTCGAAAACTTCACCAGAAATTAAATATAAATAGTTCTTCTTTAGTACCTCTTTTGGAGTAACTGGTTCGATAAGAGATTTTCCTGATATTAGATAAATACCATGCTCATTATTATATAGCCTAAACAAACCAGCATTTCTTTCTCCCACATTTTCTTTATTATGGAAAAGTTCACTATATGGAAGTATATCAAATGAAGGTATCCTATAAACCTCTTTCTCAAAAAATTTTAGTTCTTCATAAAACTCTTCAATAATTTTGTCATTTGGAACAATTACAAGGTATTTATCCTTGAAACTTTTATAAATTTTCGATATAAGATACGCTGAATTTAATTTTTTATTGGATACAAATATCTTTTCTTTCTGAGTTTTAAAAAGATTTAGAAAATGTTTCAAAGATATCATTATGTGGAATTTTTAGAAGAGAATGCAGGGGATCATCCCCCGCATGAATTTATTCACTCAGAAAACTTTCAAAAGTTGCTGCATGTTCTTCTTCATCCGCGAGTATTTCAATAAAAAGCTTAGCTGTAGTAAAATCACCTACACACTGTGCAGCATTAATAATCTCCTTATACATTGAAATTGCTTCATCTTCAGCTTTTTTATCAATTTTTAGCATTTCATCAATATTATTTCCCACAGTAATCGGGGTTGGTTTGGTAGTGGGGGTACCGCCTAGCATAACTAATCTTTCAGCAATAGCTTCCGCATGCTTCATTTCTGTAATAGCAATTTTTTTGAAGGCACCCTTTACTACTTCTCCTTTTAACCCCACACTTTGGACATGTTGCCACATGTACTGAATAGAAACCTGAATTTCCCTTGCAATTGCATCATTTAGCATCTCTTTTAAATCTTTATTGTTCTTTTTTTTCCCACAAGCCATGATTGCCTCCTTTTATGATGATTTTAGTCTATAATTTAAGGAAAGTCAAATATCTTCAAGGATTTCTAATATTTTTTTTGCATTATTATCAGATAGACTACCTTTTTCAATTGCTACATTAACAGTCATATTACCTAATATTTTATAAAATTCAAGAAGTTCTGGCATATACTTTTTCATTGCCTCTATATGACCTTCTATAGTATTTGTGTCTCCTCTTGCTATTGGACCTGTTAGTGCTTGTTTTGGTCCTATCTTTTCAATATTGTTTATTGTACCTCTTACTAATTTAAGAAGACCTATAAGTCCTTTTTCACTATCTATATTTACTTTTTCAAACAATTTTATACTTGTATTTATTAAAGTCACAAAATAATTACAAGCTATAACGGCTGCTAAATGATAAAGGGGCTTTTTATCGCTATCAATAAAAAAGGGCTGTCCATCCAAAGCATTTACAATCTCAAGAGCAACATCATATGCTTTAATATTACCTTCTATAGCAAATAAACTCCCCATAATATTCTTAATACCCTCTGAAGGAGATGCAATAGTTTGAAGGGGATGAATCGAAATACCTATTGCCCCTTTTTTTTCTAATGGTTCAAATACTTTTGCTGGTAAGCTTCCACTTGTATGAACAAATACTTGTCCTTCATTTATTTCACACTTGTCAAATATATCTTTTACTACAAAAGGGATAGCATCATCATTTGTTGTAATAAAAACAATATCTGCTTCTTCAATTAATAAAAAAATATCATTTGTTGCTGTTATATTTCCTCCAACAAAAGAAGCAGAGGCTTCAGCAGATTTTAAATTTCTACTTGCAATCCCAATTATTTCATATCCCTTTTTATTTAAGAGATATGCTAATGAAGTGCCAACTTTACCTGCACCAATAAAATATATTTTTTTCACCCTATCAGGAGCCCTTTACTTTTTTTCAAATTCATGATACTAATTTTAATCATGGCTAATAATGAAATCAAGCAAGATCTTGATGAACTGGAAAGAAAAATCGATAAACTAAAACACGAATATGAAAAATTCTTCCTTGGAATTATTAATATTGAGCCTATTCAACTAAAAAATGAAGTAGTGAAACTTATTAGAAAATATGCTACAAAGAACATAAATAATGTTATGCTTAATTTTAAATACAAAAACTTGACATCCAGGTTTCTTATTTATCAAGAATATTGGAATAGAAATTTAAGACTTATTGAAGAAGGAAAGAATCCAAAAGAAATTAAAAGATATTTACCACAATCAATTTATACTAAAAAAGAGGAGCCACAGCAAAAAGAAAATTTAGACATTAAAAAACTTTATGAAGCCTATAAAGAACTTTTATTAAAAAAAGGTAAAAGTTTACCATCAGAAGAAGCTTTTATTAAAAAAATTGAGGATTTAAAGAACAAAGTAAAATCTAAGTATGGTGATTCAGCTGAAACAGATTTTAAGTTTGAAGAGACCGAAACAGGCTTAAAAATAAAGACCATAGTAAAAAAAAGAAGTTAATAAAAAAGCCTTTGCTCTTAAGCAAAGGCTTTTTACTTAGATCTAAATTTTTTTATTGTTGACCCTTTATTTTTTTAGCCACTTCTATACGAACAAGTGCCTTTTCATAGGAAGTCTTTGCAGTAAAATAGTCCGCATCATCTTCTGTTAAAGATTTAAGCCTTTCTTCTGCCCTTTTAATAGCTGCTTCGGCTCGTGTTAAATCAATATCTATTGCCCTCTCAGCTGTTTCAACAAGCACTGTAACTTTATCAAATGTAACCTCTGCAAACCCCCAACTAACTGCTAAATACTCTGTTTTACCTTTATATTTATAACTCATCTCACCTACAGTAAGAGCAGTAAGAAGTGGATGATGCCCTGGCAAAATAGTTATTTGCCCCATAATACCCGGTGCTGTTAGCTCTTCCGCCTCTCCACTCATCACAAGCCCATAGGGTGTTATTATTTCTAACTTAAAAGTGTCTGCCATTTTTTATCCCTACTCCATAAGTCTTTTTGCTTTTTCTATGGCCTCTTCAATGGTACCTACCATGTAAAAAGCCTGTTCTGGTAAATTATCGTGTTTACCTTCTACAATCTCTTTAAAGCCCCTGATTGTATCTTCTAACTTGACATACTTTCCTTTTGTACCAGTAAACTCTTCTGCTACATGGAATGGTTGTGAGAGAAATCTTTGAATTTTTCTTGCCCGCGATACGATAAGTTTATCTTCATCTGAAAGCTCATCCATACCTAAAATTGCAATAATATCTTGTAAATCTTTATATTTCTGAAGTGTTCTCTGGACAGCCCTAGCAACATTATAATGCTCTTCACCAACAATTCTAGGATCTAATATTCTTGATGTTGAATCTAGAGGATCGACTGCTGGGTATATACCTAACTCTGCAATTTGACGGGAAAGAACCGTTGTGGCATCTAAATGAGCAAATGTTGTTGCTGGCGCTGGGTCTGTCAAGTCATCAGCAGGGACATATATTGCCTGAACAGATGTAATAGAACCTTTTAATGTTGATGTAATCCTTTCCTGTAGTTCACCCATCTCTGTAGCGAGAGTTGGTTGATATCCCACTGCTGAAGGAATACGACCAAGAAGTGCTGAAACTTCAGATCCAGCCTGAGTAAATCTGAATATATTATCTATAAATAACAAAACATCCTGTCCTTCCTCATCTCGGAAATACTCTGCAACTGCAAGAGCAGATAGAGCAACCCTTGCACGTGCTCCCGGTGGTTCGTTCATCTGTCCATAAACAAGTGCTGCTTTCTCAATAACTTTTGAATGTTTCATTTCTAACCATAGGTCGTTTCCTTCCCTTGTCCTTTCACCTACTCCTGCAAAAACTGAGTATCCCCCATGATGTATTGCTATGTTATGAATAAGTTCCATAATAACAACAGTCTTGCCAACACCTGCACCACCGAAGAGCCCTATTTTTCCACCCTTTGGATAAGGTTCAAGTAAATCTATAACTTTAATACCTGTTTCGAGTATTTCAACCTTTGTGTTCTGTTCCACAAAAGAAGGAGCAGGTCTGTGAATGGGATAATATTTATCACTGACTATTGGTCCCATCTCATCCACTGGTTCACCTACAACATTCATTATCCTACCTAAGGTACTTTTCCCCACAGGAACTTCTATTTGTTTACCCTCATATCTTGCAGGTATACCCCTAACTAAACCTTCCGTACTATCCATAGCTATACATCTAACAATATTCTCTCCCAGATGCTGTGCTACTTCAAGCGTAAGATTCCAATCTTTATTGCTTATTGCAGGATTAGTTACCTTTACAGCACCATATATAGGTGGCAACTCACCTTTTTTAAATTCAACATCTACAACAGGACCAATAACCTGTAAAACACGCCCTTCAAAAACCATGTATTTCCTCCTAAATTATTTTTTAATAGCTTCGGCTCCGCCTATTATTTCCATCAACTCTTTTGTTATCGCTGCCTGCCTGGTTTTATTAAAAAGCAGCGTAAGCCTGTCAACCATCTCTATAGCATTGTTAGTAGCATTATCCATAGCTGTCATTCTTGCTCCCAGCTCACTTGCGATGGATTCTAAAATTGCTCTATGTATCTGCGTATAAACGTTTCGAGGTAAAAGCTCATTCAAAAGCGTTTGTTTATCAGGTTCATAGATATAATCAGTTAAAGGTAGATCAGGATTTTCTATAATTGGTTCTAAGGGGAGCAATTTAGAGAAAGTGGGAACCTGAGATATTGCTGATCTAAATTTATTATAAACGACAACTACTTCATCACAATTATGATTTGTAAAGCTATCAATTATTTTCTCACCAATTGTTCTTGCTGTTTCATATTGTTCTCTCTGATAAATGTTTGTCCAGCTTTCAACAACATTATAATTTCTCTTTTTAAGATATTCTACACCCTTTCTACCCACAACCATCAAGCAGATTTCTTCCCCATAAGTATCCCTTTTTTCAGCTACATAGGCTTCAACTTGTTTTAACAAAGCAGAATTAAAGGTACCACATAGCCCTCTATCAGAAGTAAAGACAAGCATCAATAACTTGTTTTTTTCTTCTCTATCTTCTAATAATGGATGGGTTTTTGTTTCAATACGGGCAGCAATAGATGAAATAACGGCTTGTAATCTTTCGGCATAGGCTCGGGCCATTAATATATTATCCTGTGCTCTCTTTAGCCTTGCTGCAGCAACCATTTTCATAGCTTTGGTAATTTTTTGAGTACTTTTAACGCTATTAATTCTCTTTCTTATATCCCTTAAGCTAGCCATTTAAATACCATCCTTATGGTTTAAAGACTTCTTTTAATTCATTCAGCATGGTCTCGATACGTGCACGTAAATCATCATCTATCTGTTTCTTTTCTTCTATACCCTTTTCTATATCTGGATATTTTGAATCCATAAGTTGATATAATTCTCTTTCATACTTCCCTATGGCTTCAACGGGATAGGGATCTAAGTAACCCTTTGTTCCTGCATAGATAGCTACAATCTGCTTGCCCACTGAAAGAGGACTATATTGGGGTTGCTTCAAGAGCTCCACAAGCCTCGCACCCCTTGCTAACTGCTGCTGAGTAGCCTTATCTAAATCACTACCAAACTGAGCAAATGCAGCAAGTTCACGATACTGTGCTAAATCAAGCCTCAATGATCCTGCCACTTGTTTCATCGCTTTAATCTGGGCATTACCTCCAACCCTTGATACTGATAAACCCACATTAACTGCTGGTCTTACACCAGAATAAAACAAGTCTGTCTCCAGATATATCTGCCCATCAGTAATAGAAATGACATTGGTTGGAATATACGCTGAAACGTCACCAGCCTGGGTTTCAATTACAGGTAATGCTGTTAGCGATCCTCCACCCAAAGCATCATTCATTTTTGCAGCTCTTTCAAGTAAGCGAGAATGCAAATAAAATACATCACCTGGGTAAGCCTCACGTCCAGGTGGCCTTCTAAGTAGAAGTGATAGCTGTCTATAAGCAACCGCATGCTTTGATAAGTCATCATATATAGCAACAGCATGTTTAGCATTATCTCTAAAATATTCACCCATTGTGCAACCAGAATAGGGTGCTAAAAACTGAAGCGGAGCTGGATCATTAGCTGTAGCAGAAACTACTATTGTATAATCCATAGCACCAAAACTCCTTAACTTTTCCACAACTTGAGCAACAGTAGATTGCTTCTGCCCTATAGCAACATAGATACATATCATTCCCTTACCTTTCTGGTTTATTATTGTATCTATGGCAATGGCTGTTTTACCTGTCTGTCTATCACCAATTATTAACTCACGCTGCCCCCTACCAATGGGTATCATTGAATCTATAGCTTTTAAACCTGTCTGCAAAGGTTCTTTAACTGGCTGTCTTGCAACTATGCCCGGTGCTTTAACTTCAACCCTTCTATATTCTTTAGCGTCTATTGGCCCCCTACCATCTATGGGCTGACCTAAAGGATTCACAACCCTTCCTAATAGAGCCTCTCCCACAGGAACTTCCACAATCCTACCTGTACGTTTAACCATATCCCCTTCTTTAATGTACTTATCCTCACCAAATATAGCGCAACCTACGTTATCCTCTTCCAAATTTAAAGCCATTCCATAAATATTATGGGGAAACTCTATAAGCTCACCTGCCATCGCCTTTTCAAGGCCATACACCCTGGCTATACCATCCCCTACATTGAGGACAACGCCTGTTTCTGCAACATCAATTTTCTTTTCAAAACCACCAATACGCTCTTTAATAATTCGGCTTATTTCATCTGCTTTGATTTCCATTCTTGTCACCCCTTAATTAAATTCTCTTTTAATATTTCTAGTTGTCTACGAATCGTTCCATCGTAAATCAAATCTCCTACTTTAACCCAGATACCACCAATCAAGGATGGATCTAAATCCGAAGAAACAATAACTTTTTTATTTAGTTTTTCTTCCAGTTTTTTTCTAATCATTTCAAGCTCTTCTTCACTAATTTTCATAGGAACTTTAACCAGAGCTCTGACTCTTCCTAAATAAAAATCTTCCAACTCCTGATACAATTTACAAATGTAGGGCAATAATTTTGCTTTTCCTGAATCAATAAGAAGTAAAACAAGATTTGTTATCAAATTATTAATATTATGCTTATTAAGTATTTCTTTTGTGGTCTCCTTCCTAACATCAAGATCAATTGTGGGTGAAATAATAAAGGGCAAAAACTCAGGAACGTTATCTATTATCCCTTTTAAAGTACTAATATCTGTTGAAAACTTTTCCATTTGTCCTGTTTCTTGGGCAACTTCTATAAGTGTTTTTGCATATCTTCTTGCTGATGATAGTTTAATCAATTTACTCTCTCCATCATTGTAATATATTCTCTAACTAGCCTGCTCTGATCTGCAGGAGTAAAATTCTTTCTTACCATTTCTTCTGCAACTTCAAATGCCCTATTCCCTAACTCCATTAATAACTCTTCTCTAATTTTTAGCTTCTCTTGGTCGAGGGACTTAATCATTCTTTCCTTAAACCTCTCAATCTGTTCCTGATAATCTCTTGCTATTCTCTCTTTTTCCTCTTCAGTTTCTTTTTTAAACTGTTCTTTAAGTGCATCTATCTCAAATTGTAAATTTCTCAATTTTTCTTCATAGTAGCGTGCTTTGGCTTCTGCATCTTCTTTTGCTTTCTTTGCTTCTAAAATCGCCTCTTTAACATTTTTACTTCTTTCTTTAAGGTAATTTTTCAAAGGTTTTGAAATAGCATACCCAATACCACCAAAGAGAATAACAAAATTAATCACCCTGAATAGAAAATCCAGACTGAACATAGATGGAGCATGAGAACTACCATGCCCTTCCGATGCATATACAATAGTCACCACCATCAAATTGAATAAAAATGATATTATCCTCACTGTAGTTCCCTCCCGATAACCTTTTTAGCCATCATTTTTCCCAGGTCATCGGCTATCTTTGGCATTTCCTTCTTCACTGACTCCATTTCTCCAAGTAAAATATTTTTTTGTTTTAAAAACTCTTCTTCCAGCTCTCTTTGTTTTAGCTCTATAACTGCCTTCTGATCCTTAATGATTTGCTCCCTTATTGCCTTTTTATATTCCATTCCTTCTTCTTTTGCTTTTTTTATTTCCTCATTATAATATTTTTCTTTATCAACAATATCAGCCAGAATTTTTTCTGCTTCTTCTTTACGACCAATTATAAGACTTTTTCTATAGTCTAAATATTTCAACAGGGGATTAAAAAAAAGCGTATTCAATAAGATTATTACTAACCAAAAAAGCCCTAATTGAAACAGAAAACTAACATTGATATCTATCATCCTCTCCCCACCTAAAAGAAAAATTTAAACGACAAATAACTAACATAAAACAAAATAAAATGTCAAGAATAAATTAACTTATTTTTAACATTTTTTTTATTCATTAAATCTGGATTGACTACACAGGCATTCGTTGCACTAAATAAATTAGTTATTAGAAGTATCCATGGTAAAATTAGACAGATAAACCCTTTTATTAAATCGCTATGAGAGAATTTTAGGTCACCTTTAGAAAAAAGGCTTTCTACCCTTTCTTTTAATCCAAAATATGAAACATGGGGATTAACATTTAAACTCTTAACTTTTACAATTGCCATGCTCAAGAGAGAGCGAGAAATCCCTCTTTTCAAAACATATCTATCAGCTTCTATCTCCATATTTTCAATAACAATGCAATAAAATTTTTTGAAAAAATTGAAAAATATGAAGGGAGCCAAAAACAGGGAATAAAGCAATTTTTTTAAGTTGTGTTTATAAACAATGTGTCCTTTTTCATGAAGCAAAACAATCTTTATTTCTTCTTCATTCAAAGATTTTAAAAGACCTTCTGTCAACACAATCTTTTCTTTAAAGTAACCAAATGTGAAAGCAAAAGGTTTCTCTAAATTTAACAGATAACAATACTCTCCATAAAGAAAAGTTAATTTAGAATTTTGAAATATATAATCTTTTAATTTTCTGTTTAAAAGATATATGGAGAAAAATTTATAAAAAATAAAAATTAACCCTCCTACTGATAAAACTGCATAGACAATAAATCCATATCTTGTGAGCAAAAAAACTATATTGCCAAAAAAATGACAATTATGAATCTCTGAATAGTAGGGATTGGGCAAAGAAAACAAAAATAATGGTGATAAATAAGATATGAAAATTAGAACCAGAAAACTTTTTTTCCCCATTTTTATATTCTAATACTTTTTCCTAAAAAAATTAAAAGTTTTTCTTATAAGCTTTTTATGAAATAATATTAGATATGGAACCTTTATCTTTTCGCATGAGGCCAAAAGACTTTAAAGATTTTGTAGGGCAGGAACATATAATAAAAGCTGCATGGTTTATTAATGCCATTGAAAAAAGACAATTACCTTCCATAATCTTTTTTGGTCCACCAGGTATTGGAAAAACCACTCTTGCACTACTCATTGCTGAAAAAAGTGGCATAGTCTATAAAACATTTTCTGCTGTTACAGCTACGATTAAAGAAGTTAGAGATTTCATAGAAAAAGTTTATGAAACATATAAAAAAAGTGGAGAAAAAACTATTGTTTTCATCGATGAAATACATAGATTCAACAAAGCGCAGCAAGATGCATTTCTACCCTGGATTGAAAAGGGGGTGATAATATTATTGGGGACAACTACTGAAAACCCATCCTTTTATATTAACCCACCCCTTCTTTCAAGAGTAAAAGTAATAAACTTACAACCTTTAACAGACACTGATATTGAAAAAATTCTTAACCTTGCTATAAAAAAAGACCCCGCTTTACAAAATTCAGGAGTTGAGAAAAGAGAAGATATTTTGAAAGAGATAGTAGTATTTTCAAAAGGTGATGCAAGAGTAGCATTAAACCTTTTAGAGTTAATAAGTGAAAACTTTTATCCCGAGATTAGTTTAGAGGAATTTAAAAAAATATCCTCAAACTATTGCTTACCTTACGATAAAAAAGGTGATGCCCATTATAATATCATATCTGCATTCATTAAAAGTATGCGTGGTTCGGACCCAGATGCAGCAGTTTATTATTTAGCAAGAATGCTTGAATCTGGAGAGGATCCATATTTTATTTTAAGAAGGATGATCATTTTTGCTTCCGAAGATATTGGTAACGCCGATCCCCACGCAATAATGGTAGCCACATCTGCACACTATGCCTTTACAGTAATTGGTATGCCAGAAGGTTTTATTCCTCTATCTCAAGCCGTTACATATCTATCACTGGCACCTAAAAGTAATGCTTCTTACAAAGCTTATTTAGAAGCACAGGAAGACGTTAAAAAATATGGGGCACTTACTCCACCTTATTCTATCTTAAACCCAGCTACAAAAATTATGAAAGAAATTGGTTATGGAAAAGGTTATAAATATCCCCATGATTTTGAAAATGGCATAGTAAGAGATTTTCAGTTTTTACCCGATGCAATAAAACATAAAAGATATTATATTCCCAAACAAATAGGTTATGAAAAAATACTTTTTGAAAGATTACAAAAAATCAAGGATAAAAATGAATAGAAAGGTTATTAAATTAATATTATTTGTCTCATTACTGCAAATAATTTATGTTAGTCACTTATTTGGCTTAGAATTAGAACAGGTTCTTGAAGAAATAAAAAATTTGCCCATAGAAAAGATAAAATTTAAACAATTTGAAACTGATAAACTTAAAGCAATTCAGATTTTTGTTCTTCCAAAAACTCAAAAGGAATTGGAAGAACAAATGATTATTTGGAAAAATTGCGGAATTAATACGCTAATACTACGTGTATTTCACAACGAAGGTGATAGATACCATTTTTTTATTGATAGCCCTTTAAAAAAGGGGGTATATTTCAAAACAAAACATGCACCCCTTATATCAGATACATTAGGATTCTTTATACCCATTGCAAAAGAATATGGTTTTAAGGTATATGCCTGGATGACTACCAGATATGCAGATTTTAATGGTGATTTAGAAAAGGTAGTTGCCTATTCACCCACTAAAAAAAATTATTATTATGCAAGGGGCATAAACATTCTTTCAGAAAATGTAAAGCACTATTTAAATGCCTTATATACAGATTTAGCTGAATATCCAATAGATGGAATACTATTACAGGACGATCTTTTCCTGAGATACAATGAAGGTCTAGATAAAGATACTTTTGGCAAATTTAAATATGAAACTGGTTTAAATATATCACCACAAAATTTATTTTTGACAAATGGTGATGAAAAACATGTTAAATATTCTGAAGAATTCTGGATCTGGAGAGAATGGAAAAGCAAAAAAATAGCCGAATTTATTGGAGATTTGAGAAAAAATTTAAAAAAAATAAATCCTTCATTGAAAATTGTTGTTAATCTTACATATGAAGCAATATCCCATCCTAAAGGAGCTCTTGCATGGTTAGCACATGATATAGAAGAGCTAAAAAATGTATCTGATTATTTTTCCCTCATGGCTTATCACAGGCAAATAATGGAAGAGTTAAATATAAACAAAGAGTTTTCTTTCTTATATCTCGCCGATATGATAGAAAAATGTATTCAAAAATTTCCCGAAGATCCACAAAGAATTCTTTTTAAGTTACAGATAAAGGACTGGAAAACCAACGAAGCAATCTCAGATAGAGAGCTATTGGAGTTAATGAGATATGCAAAAAATATTGACAAATTAAGTTTGGCATTAGTCCCATATCCACCACAACCTTCTTATGAAATTTTAAAATCTTTTTTTTCGGGAAGGTGATAATGAAAAAGTATGTATAAATTTTATGATGAACAATATAAAAAAACAAAATTTATGTAAAATTAGCAAGAAAGAGCCCACTATATTTTTTATCACCCCTTCAGATTCAAGAAAAGAAACATTTTTATTATTTCTATGTATAAGCCCTTACGTGGTAAATAGAAATACGTATTATCCTAACCTGCTTGTGACAATTTAACAATTTTCCAAAAGTTAAGTTTTTATGAGGAAAAAAGCTATTTAAAAACTTTCAAGATCTGTGGGGTAGATTCTTTTCATACGCATATTTAGAATCTTTTGCAGGAAGATGTATACCAAAAAATTATCGTTTTAAATATGCATAATGATCCTCACAGAAAAAAGATTCTATACAAATTAAAAATTGAAAGTTTTGTTGAAATAACAGATGCAAAAGGCTACAGTGAGATTTAAGATTTAATTAATGGCAATGGGGAATTTCTTTCTTAAAAATTATTCACACATTTTTGCAAAAAGATGTTCTATATTATTCAGTATTTTTTTGTGGGAAAATTGTCCTTTTATAAAGCCAACAGTTACTACACCGCCTGCACCTACACCTTCTTTAACCAGCCCTTTCTCATAACCTTTTAATCCTTCCAATACACTATTAGAAAAATTCAAGTCACAAGCAAAAACAAATTTTAGCTTTTTAATAGAATTTGCAAGCCCTATAAAATCTGCTCTCTCATCATAAGCAACCCATCTTGTTGTAGCAATAGCAATATTATCCCAATTTGCTTTAACATTTAAAAAATCCTCTAAAACTTCTATAAATGCTGCCACAGCAATCATTTGAGTCCCACCTGCAAGAATCACAGGATTTTTTTTACTAATAAAAATTGCTAGCACAGCGTTTACAAGCTGCATACTGTCACCAATGCTTTCCACAATTTTCACTGGGTTTTTTTTGATTAATTCTTTAGAAAGCTTTGCATTTTTATGGGCTAACTTAACAACTTCTTCTTTTAAGTCATGGGCGTTATCGCTCATGCTGCTGCTAACCTTACCAAAAGAATCTATTCCTAAAAAAGATAATAAAGAAAGAGCAGTAGTGGTTCCACCTGGCACACTCTCACCAAGAATTATAAACCTATCCAACTTAAGGAGTTCATCTGCTAAAACCTTTGATTTTTCAACAAGTTCATTCCCCCCATCTTTAAATGCTTCTCCTGTAGTTATACATTTTAGCCCCCTTCCCCTCAAGACAATTGAAGGGACAAATGGTTTAGTCTCACATCCAGCATTAATTATAAACACTGGCAATTTCATTAAATCAATAGCAGCCTTAGTTATAATAACAGGAGATGGTGGACCTAAAGGATTCTTTGGAATTTCTTTAATTGTAAAGGTTTTGCCATAAAAAAGATATTCCACATCAGCTTGAGCTGTATATTTTCTTAGCTCAGGGGTCGCTCCGGCAGCTGATATGCCAGGTATTTGAGCTGTTTTTGTCGTTGCAATAGTACAAACAAAAATTCCATCTTTTTCTCTAATTTTTTCAAAAAATAACTCACATTTTTTCTCTTTTAAAATAAATACATTTTTCATATTCTCATGCCTGTTGTTAAATTGTGTGCTTTGAGTGTCACATTGCCATCATAAAAAAATCTCAAAACTGTAAGTGACCCATGATCTATTTCAATCTTAAAAAAGTTTTTTAGTGGTATACCAAGATACGTTAATATTAACACCCTTATTACACCACCATGACCAACATATAGAATTTTTCTAAAATTATTACTCTTTAAAAAGCTATCAATGCATCTTTTTACCCTTTTTTGAAGTTGTAAAAGATTTTCACCTTCAGGGAAGGGAACTTTTACAGGATTTTGAGTCCTTTTAAAAAATTCTTCTTTTTCTTTTTCTATAAGTTCTGAAACTTTTTTTAATTCCCATCTCCCTGCGCTAATTTCCCTGAGTTCCTTGAAACTCATATGAGGACATTTAAAAATACGAGAATATTTCGAAGCAGGCAAAAATGTCCTTTTTAAATCTGACGATAATACTAAATCTATTTGCTCATTTTTAAGTATCTTTTTCCACATTATTGTTTCTTTAAACCCTTCCTTAGAAAGGGGGGTATCACTCTGACCATTTAAAATCCCTTCATTACTATTTACTAAATGTCCATGTCTTATCATATAAAGAATTTTTTCACTCATGATAAAAAAGATCTCCAGCATAAAACATAAATAATTTCAGTAAAAATACAACCCGCTCCCATTATATCACCTGATATACCACCTAAATATTTATGGGAAAAAACTCTAAATAGGTATGACCAAAAAACTATTAAAAACAAAAGAAATACAAAAATTTTTCCCAAAAATAAAACCAGTATAAGGGAGGTAACAAAAGAGATAAAAAATTCCTGAATAGTTAAATTTTTAATAAAATAACTTCCCAATCCTTCCTCAAACAGTGGTTTTGATAGAAATGTTATTATAACTATAGAAAGCCTACCATACATCCCTAATGCTACAAAATATTGAAAATCAAGTTTAATGTTCAATAAAGCAAAAAACATGATAGAAAAGTAAAAAATTAGACCGAATACACCCATTACTCCAACTCGGCTGTCTTTTAGAATTTCTTTGAATCTCTCCCTATTTTTTTTAGAGCCAAAGTAGGCATCAAAAAGATCAGCAAAACCATCTAAATGTAGTCCACCATTTATCATATGATAAATAAAAATTGAAATTACTATAGACACATTATGGGGCAAAAAAAGAGTTAGGAAGTGGTAAATTAAATACGTAATTGCTCCAATTATAGCACCAACCAAAGGGAAAAACCTGAATGATTTATAAAAATCATCAACACCCCTCTGAAAAATTGGTAGGATTGTAAGAAAAGAAAGGGCATTAAAAAAATCTTTCATTTTATCTCACGAGAAACACTTGCTTCATCAAAAGTTGCCATTTCATTAAACATTTTAAGGGAAGCTTCAATAATATTTGAGGCCAGAGCTGCACCTGTACCTTCTCCAAGCCTCATTTTCAAATCTAAAATAGGTTTTTCCTTCAAAAAATCCAGTATCTTTTTATGACCCGGTTCCACTGATTGATGTGAGAAAAATACATAATCTTTCACAAAGGGGTTTAAAAGATAAGCAAGAATAAACCCTGCTGTACATATAAATCCATCTATTAGGACCGGTACTTTATTGACTGCACCACCTAATATAAAGCCACAAATAGCGCCAATTTCTAATCCACCAATTTTTTCAAGCATATCCAGAGAATTTTTATTATCAGGATTATTTACTTCTATAGCCTTTTCAACAACTTTTATCTTTTTTTTATAAATTTCATCACTTATACCCGTACCTCTTCCCACAACTTTGTCTGCATTCTCCTCAGTGAAGACCTTTATTATTGCACTGCTTGCAGTAGTATTTCCTATGCCCATGTCTCCGGGGATTAATAAATTGTAACCCCTCTTAATAGCTTCTTCTGCACAGTCAATGCCAGCAAAAATTGAATCGATAGCATTATCAAAAGTCATTGCAGGTCCTTCTGTAAAATCACTTGTCCCTTTCCTAATCTTTTTATTTATTATTTTCTCTCCTTCTGGAAAATCATAATCTACCCCCACATCTACAACAAAGACATCTGCATTAACAAGTCTTGCAAAAACACAAATCGCAGCACCACCCTTTAAAAAATTATATACCATTTGATAAGTTACATCCTTTGGATAAGCACTCACACCTTGATTTGTTACACCATGATCAGCTGCAAAAACATAAACTGCTTTTTTTAATTTTTCTGGCATCTTACCATCGTAAATGCAAAACAATTTTGCTGAGAATTCTTCCAATCTACCAAGACTACCAACTGGTTTAGTAAGATTATCAATTCTTTTGAAGGCTTTTTCTTCTAATTTTCCATCAATAGGTGATATTCTTTTTATATAATCCAGCAACCTGAGCATTTTCATTTCAATCTAACCTCCAAACCAGAAACAACAAGATAAACTTCCTTAGAAACTTCCTGTATTTTTTGATTAGCCATACCTGAAAAATCAATAAATTGCCTTGCTAAAGGATTCTCAGGTATAACACTGAAACCCACTTCATTTGTAACAAGTATAGTATCCTTCTTAAAACTCTTCAAAGCATCTATAAAAGAGTTTAATTCCCGCTCTCTTTTTTCCACATCATCATAATAGAAGAAAAGGTTATTATACCAGAATGTAAGACAGTCTATCATCACTACATCATATTCATTTTTTAAAGCATAAACCAGTTTAAGTGGTTCTTCTAAAGTTTCAAAAAGATCTTTTCTTCTCTCTCTGTGTTTTTTTATTCTCTCTTCCATTTCCTTATCTGTAATCTGAGCAGTCGCTATATATAGCCTCTTCCCCTCGTATTTTAAAGCCCTTTCTTCCGCTTTTTTACTTTTACCTGACTTTATACCACCTATATATAAAATAACCGACATTAGAATTCGATACCCTTTCTTGCTTTAATGCCTCTATTAAATGGATGTTTTATCATTTTCATTTCTGTAACATAGTCAGCTATTTCAATAATTTCATCTACTGCATCCCTTCCAGTTATTACAACTTCTAAATTTTCAGGTTTGTTTTTCAAAAAATCCAGAACTTTTTTTGTATCAATATAACCATATCTCATACATATATTTAACTCATCAAAAACGGCTAATTCCACATCCTTTTCCTTAATAATTTCTAGAGCTTTATTAAAAGATTCATCAACAGACTTTTTTAAATCTTCCATGCTCACGCTTTTATTAAAAAGGGGGGAAGCATTTTCAAATCTAATGTAAATTAATTCTGGGAACAACCTCGCAAAGGCTTCCATTTCCCCATACTTCGTCTTACTATCCTTCAAAAAAGAAAATATTGCCACACGTTTATTATGCCCTAAAGCCCTTATAACAAGTCCAAAAGCAGCTGTAGATTTTCCTTTCCCTTCACCGGTATACACATGTATCAATCCACTTGTGCTCATTTTATATCTCCTTTACTTTTACCATGAATAATTACCTTAACAATTTTATCTACCTTTATATATTTTTTTGCCAAATCAATCAGATCTTTTTTTTCAACCTGCTTTAAGAATTCCTCATAAACTTTGTGATACATTATATCATTGTGTATTAAAGCATTTTGTGATAGCAAAAAAGCATAATCAATATTTGACTGACTTGATTCAATCGAATCTATAATAAGCTTTCTTTTAGCTTTTTCTAATTCTTCATCGGTAAAACCATATGTTATTATATTTCTCAACTCTTCAATCATTGCATTAACTGCTTTTTCAGTATTTTCTGGGGAAGTGGCTATATAAAGCGTAAAAAGAGAAGTCTCTGGAAAATTGTATAAAAAAGCACCCAAAGCATAAGCAAGACCCTGATTATCTCTGAGGTTTACAAATAATCTACCACTTTGATTTGATAAAATTGTGGATATTAATTGAAAATAAATATTTTCTTTCGAAACCATGCCTGGAACTGGAATACCCATCATTATATGGGTTTGATTAAAATCGTATGCCTGTGATATATATTTCTGTTGAGGATCAGGTTTTGCAATAATACAATATTTATTGTCTTCTCCTTCTAAATCATCAAATTGCTTAGTTATATAAGACATGGCATCAGCCGGGATATTACCTGACAAAACAATAATTGTATTAAAGGGAGAGAATATTCTTCTAAAATGTTTAATTACATCTTCTCTACTAAATTTTCTAACATTCTCTTCAAGCCCTTCTGTAGGGAGACCCAGTGGTAAATCACCAAACATTGCTTTAAAGTAAAGATCTCTTAATAATCTATTCGGATTTTCTATTTTCTTTTTAATATCTAAGAGGATCAATTTTTTTGTCTTTTCTATCTCTTCAAAAGGTGGTTCAAAATTATTGATAATTTCGCCTATTAATGATATTGCTTCATAAAAATCTTTTGAAAGAAATCTTCCTTTAATACCCGATAAATTTTTCGTAGAAAATCCTGAAAGTGAACCACCCATATTCTCAATTTTTTCAATAATCTCTGTATACTTATAATTCTTTGTCCCCCTCAATAAATTAGCCATTGTAAAATTTGAAATTCCTGAAGTATCATTTGTTTCCAACCTTGTTCCCGCTAAACTGGTAATAGATACACCAAATGTGGGCACATTTGATCTGCGATGTATATAAATTTGAAGACCATTTTTTAGCTTTAAACTCTCTATTTCATTATTTTTCTGTCCAAAATTTCTTATCAACTCAGAAATTTGTTCCATGTTTGCTTTTTGACTATCTGGAATAACAAAAGAAGCTACTATTTTCTGGGGATTAAAAAAAAGTGTTCTAACATTACTAATATCATTTACTGTAACTTTGTTGATTTTATCAATATACTTTCTTGAATAATCTGGGTCTTTATAATAGTGAAATGAAATACCCATATCAGAAGCCTGCTCATTAATCTTTTCTTTAGAAAAATAATAATTGCTCTCATAATTTCTTATAACTTTTTTTAGTTTGGTCTCATTTATATTCAATTCTTCCTTGAACAATAAATTTAGTATCTCATAGGTAGCATCCTTCATATTCTCACAAGATAAATTAGCCTGAACAATGAAAAAACCAAAATCTTTTGTATTCATCTGATAGGAATACACATAGCTTACAAGTTGTTTTTCTTCCTTCAGTTTTAAGGTGAGTATTGAATTTGAAGACTCGCCCATTATATATGAAAGAACATCAACAGGTGCAACAAACTCACTATAAACATCCACTGTTGGTAAACCCATCATTAAATAACATGAGTTAACTGGCATAGTTTTATATGAAATTTTTGGCGTGTTATAATTTTCTTGATCTACCTTATAACCTTTTAGTTCACTTATATTTGTGATTTTTTTAGAGAAAATTTCTTTTATCTTTGTTTTTAACTTATTTTCATCAAAATCACCAACAATCACCAGAAAACTACTATCTGGGTTGTAATACCTTTTGTAAAAGTCTCTTACTTGTTCTATTTTTGCATTTTTAATTGTATTTTCATAACCAATAACTGGTCTCCTTGCTGGATGCTTTTCAAAGGCTGTTCCAAAAAAGTTTTGATAAAGCATCCTCTGAGGATTATCATAGCCCCTTTTCATCTCCTCTAAAATCACTTTTTTTTCCTCTTCAAAACTCTTTTCATCGAGGTTCGTCTCAGCAAAAATGTCGTATAAAACATGAAGTCCAACCTCATAATGTTCCATCGGTAAGGTTAAATAATAAACTGTCCTATCGAGAGATGTATATGCGTTAATATCTCCACCTAAATTTTCTATTCTTTTTGCAATATCCTTACTCCTGAAGGTTAAATGTTCAAGAAAATGAGCAAACCCCGCCTCCTCATCCAACTCATCAATACTCCCATGCTTAATCCAAAGCTGCATGACAACCAGGGGGACTAAAGTGTCTTTTTTTAAAATGTATCTAAATCCGTTATCTAATTGGTAAACTTCACTGTGTGCTATATTTAATTTCAGGCAAATTATTGATAGAAATAACAAAAAAT
>CALINM010000188.1 GCA_938045315.1 uncultured bacterium
CATGATGATGAAAATTTACATTAAATCAACAGGTTTGTCAACTTTATTCCCCTATAGGTATGAACATGTTAACCAAAAAAAGTGAAAGGTTTTTGTACCCGCATCCATTTTGGTTTATTCGTTTGCAGTAGAAAATGGCAAGAAAAAGAATAGGCGAACTGCTTTTAGAAGTGGATCTTATAACAAAAGAGCAGTTAGAAATTGCTTAAAAAATAGCAAAAAAATGGTTAGCTGCTTGGATCTATTTTATATTCCTTGGGGTTTATATACTTAAAAGATTAAAACCAGTTGTTATCAGTATCAATGACAGCAGAAAGCGAGTTTGAGAGCGAAAATTTATTGAGAGAGCAGGGACTTATCTTAGTAGATGCTTATAAAGTAAATAGTATCGATTTTTTTGGGATTCCAAAAATTAAGTTAGAACATCTTTTTGAATTTACATACTATTTACAATTATTTTTTTCATCAGGACTTCCATTTGTCTTAGGTTTATTGAGCCTGACAAACCAAAAAAATAAACCTATTTCTTATTTATCTGAAATTGTGTATAAAGATGTGAGTTCTGGTTTGTCTTTGTCTTCATCAATGGAAAAAAATAAAAAGATTTTCCCTGATTTTTATATACAAATGATTAGGGCAGTTGAAAAGTCTGGTAATATGGATAAGGTTTTTGGTGACATAATGGAATATATAAACTGGCAGATTGAATTGAGAAAGACTATAAGAAATGCTATTTTTTATCCCCTGATGGTTTTAACAGCTCTAGTTGGACTAAAATTGTTCTTTTTGTTTTTGTGGTTCCAAAGCTTCAGAAGGTACTAATATCTCTTAATGTAGAACTACCATTGCCAACCAGGATAGTAATAGGATTGGGAGGTTTTTTCAAAAGCTATTTTGTAGTCTTAATATTTTTCTTGATAGCTTTATTTGTAATGATAAAATTTGCTCTTACAACTAAAAAAAGTAGGTTGATTATAGATAACATTTTGATAAGAATTCCTCTATTCTCAGAGTTTATAAAAAAGATTAACTACTCAAGATACTTTAAAACAATTTCCACTCTTTTTTTGGCTGGATTAAACGTAGAACAAGCTTTTAACACTTCTGCAAGAGTTGTAACAAATACGTTTATTTCAGACAAAATGCATGAGATAACAGATAGTATTTTAAGAGGCGATACGATATCAAAGGCTATGGCAAGAGCTGAGATTTTCCCTGATTTCGTAATACAAATGGTTTCAGTAGGGGAAAAAACGGGTAATTTTGAAAAGGTAACTAAAAAAATTTCTGAAGTATTCGATAAGGAAGTAAAAGATAGTGTAAGAAGGATTTTCGCTGTTATTGAGCCCCTGATAATTTTGATGTTAGGTTTTGTAGTCTTACTTGTTTTGTTGTCAGTATTTTTACCTATTTATAAAATGTTGGGTGGAATAAGAGGAAGATGAGATGTAAGAAGGGGTTTACTTTAATTGAATTGATTATTGTGATAGCTATTATATCAGTCCTTTCGGGAATTATGGGTCCTGTGGTGTTTAATTATTGGGATAAAGAGAATAGGGATATAACAAAAGAGAGGGTGAATTTACTTAAAATGCCTATGATTGGTGATCCAAAACTTATCCAGAATGGTGTAAGAACATCATTTGGATATGTGGGAGAATATGGTCAATTGCCCGCTAATTTAGATGAACTGATTGAATTTGGTTCTTTTGATTTACAGAATAATAATTTTAAAAAAGATGCATGGGGCAATGAGTTTATATACACGTACATCGTTAATCCCGAATCCTATATTGTTGCATGAATGTCGTTCATCCTCTATAATGACTTTAGATGATACTAAAGTTTTAAAAATCAAAACTCCTTTACAAGATGCTCATACAGTTTATAAATTTGAAGACAATAAACCTCAAAAAAGAATTGAATTTCCTGAGAAAAAGTATTCTTTAAGTGTTAAAGAGAAGGATATCAGGGAAATATTACTACTTCTTTCAAAAGAAAACAGGGGTAACAATTGTTCCCAATAAAGATGTGGAGGGCAAGATTACAATTGAAAGTTCAACGAATGCAGCAATTTCTTCCGGTGGTGGAAGCTCTGGAGTGGCGCCATCAACTATTAGCTTAAATGTATCGACAGGTGCTACTTCTGGAAGTAGTTCAGGTGGGTCATCATCAAGCCAGCAGGGCAGTGTTAATGTAACTACTTCCGGTACAACAGATTTTTGGAGTGAGGTAATAAAAGGTCTTGAAGTAATTGTTTTTGGTGAATCTCAAACTTCGGGTGATAAAAGTGATAAAGGTTATAGTAGAGCAGATAAATTAGGTAGAAAGTTAATTGTAAATGAATTGGCTGGAATTGTTTATTTAACGGATTATAGTGAAAATATTGAAAAAATTCAAAAATTCTTAGATGAAATTGAAAAATCTGTAAAAAGACAGGTTTTGATACAGGCACATATTATAGAAGTTTCTTTAAATGATACTTTTTCTTATGGTATTGATTGGAACTTACTCTTAGATTTCGGTATAGGTAATTATGGACAACTTTTGGAACTTTCCCAATCCCTTGTTCCCGGTGTTCCCACAAAAGTTTTTTCAGGCTAATCTAACGAAAAATAAGTTTAATGTTCTTTTAGATGCGATGAAGGAGCAAGGTCAGGTAAAAATTCTATCGAGTCCAAAAATTTCTACATTAAATAATCAAAAAGCAGTTATAAAATTGACTACAAAAGAAGTTTCCTGGATAACAAATACTACATTTAATGCAGATGGTAAACTATTACTTAAGTATACAACTCCTCAGATTGATGAGGTTGGAATTTTTCTTGATGTAACACCTCAAATATCAAAGGATGGTATAATTACGATGCAAATTCATCCAAGTATCTCAGAAAAAACAAAAATTTCAGTCTCTCCTGATGGAAGTAGTACAAAGCCAATTATTGACACAAGGGAAGTAGATACTTTAGTAGATGTTGCAAAGGGACAAACAATTGTTATTGCAGGTTTAATAGTTGATAAAATTATTG
>CALINM010000189.1 GCA_938045315.1 uncultured bacterium
AATATGTTGATAGGATGATCGTCAATTAAGGTACCGTCGTGATTTACTTTCTGTCCCAAAATGCCATTACCTTTCGACCATACAACGAAGTATTGATTATCATTACTATTGTATACTACTTGCAAAGGATTAAGATTACCAGAAAAATCAATATTATTTCCTATAACAAACTCATCTCCTACTGGTGTGCCATTTGAATTAATAATTATTCCATATATATGATTTGGCCACTTTCGCCAGACTATTAAGTACTGATCTGTCCGGTTGTTATAAGCAACGGAAGGCTCATCTTGATCATTAGAAGACTCTGAAATAATAATTTCACCTCCTATAGCATTTCCATATTCATCAACAAATTGCCCTATTATTCTATTAGCATAATAGTCATTTTTTACCAGAAAATATTTTCTTGAATTAGTATTAAAAGCCCCATCTGCCCTCGGAGATGCTGTGCCATATAAAGCAAAGGCAATCTCTAAGTTTTTTGCATCCCCAATATAAGTCAGGGGTATCTCAAATTTGTATACCTTATGTTGATATGATACTTTATCAGTATAGGTAAAAAAAACCTCACCCCATCTTTTGTATTTAGTTGTTAAACTAAACTCTTTTAGCCCCTCCACTGTTTTTATAAAAACTTTAGCATAATCTTTGTCCCCATCATATGTATTGTCTGGTGTAAAGTCGAGAGTAACATACAGTTTTTTATTATCATTACTAATAAAAGCATATACATAGCCTGATGGATGGCCAGAACCTGATATCACATATTCTTTGAAAAATAACCTCTCTTTACCTTTTGGAGTGTCTAAGAGATCGTAATTGTAAAACTTTGAATTTAAAGTTATCTCCTGATAAAGATTGTTCAATGGAAAATTGAAAGGTGTTTTGCTAATCTCTTCTTCCTCAATTCTTGCTGTTAAACTGAGAGTTGAGTTATTCCCCGATTTGTTACATGTAAATACCAAACCACCTTCAGAAATTTCAACTACATCGAAATCATCTTTTTTTAACTTTTTTTCAAAAAAACTTGGTTCATACTCAGAACTACACAACTTACCATTAAATAATAAAGAGTCCAAATGTGATATACCACCACCTTGTTTCACAATTTTAATCTTAAACTTACTCTCTTCTATTAAGCCCGTTAAATCGATACTTCTATTTCTGAAATATCTATCAAAAGATATTTTACTTACTTTTTCCCATGAACCCCTTTTCTGAATATAAATATTTAAAACTCCATTTGTATTAGTGGGGTCAAACTTTGGTAAAATAGGGTACTCAAAAACAGGATAGGGATTATAAACTATTTTTGAACTTTCTGGAAAACTTGCCTGAGACTCTGAAAATAGGTGAAATCCAAAAAAAATAATAAAGCTCAAAAGTTTAGTTATAAAACCTTTGCTACACATATTCCATCCTCCTTCAAATACTTACTACCCTTTTTAAAGTTTAACTCAAGACTACAAATAGTCAAATTAAAAATTATTTAAATTTAATCAAATTTTTAAACTATAAAATAACTTTCAATTTACGACCATAAATCTTAAAATAATAATGATATGAAAAGAAAAATTCTAGTTATTTGCGGTTATTCAGGTTCTGGGAAAACAACTTTGATTAAAAATATAGTAAAAATTTTAAGTGTAAAGGGTTACAAAATAGGCACTATTAAACATACTCATCATGAATTCGAAATTGATAAACCGGGAAAAGATTCTTATGAACATTTTCACGCGGGGGCTTTCACTTCTATGATTATTTCTGAAAAAAAAATGGGCCTGGTAAAAAGAAATGTTGAAATGAGCCCTGTTAAGTTAGTTGAAAAATATTTCTACGATTGCGATTTAGTTATTGTTGAAGGATTCAAAGACTATGAAAATTTACCTAAATTAGAAATTCATAGAAAAGAGACAGGAAAAAAAACTATATACCCAAGACTTACTAATTGCTTAGGGATTATTACAGACGAAAAATTGGATATTCCTATACTTCAACTTAATATCAACGATCTGGATTCCATCGTAAAATTTATTGAAACGAAGTTTCTATAAAAATTTATGTTCCCTCTTCCCAGCTATCTAGATACTTCTTTTGTTCAGCTGTTAGCTTATCGATCTTAATACCCATACTTTTTAATTTTAGCTCCCCTATCATTGAATCAATTTCTCGAGGTACAGAATATACATCATTTTTTAGCTTTTTAGATTTTTTTATAAGATATTCTACACAAAGAGCTTGATTTGCAAAACTCATATCCATTACAGAACTAGGATGACCCTCAGCAGAAGCTAAATTAATTAGTCTTCCCTCACCAAGAACGTTTATTCTTTTGCCATCCTTTAAAGTATATTCATCAACATACTCTCTAATTTTTCTTATACTTTTGGACATCTTCTTTAATGCTTCAAGATCAATCTCTACATTAAAGTGACCTGAATTTGAGACTATTGCACCATCTTTCATAACTTTAAAATGTTCTTCCCTGAGTACCGACGTATTCCCTGTTACAGTACAAAAAATGTCACCAATTTTTGCTGCATCAACCATTGGCATTACTTCAAAACCATCCATAACAGCTTCTAATGCTTTAAGGGCATCAACTTCTGTTACTATTACCCTTGCTCCCATACCCCTTGCTCTCATAGCAAGACCTTTTCCACACCAACCGTAACCTGAAACTACAAATATAGACCCTGCAAGAAGTCTATTTGTTGCTCTAATTATGCCATCAATTGTGCTTTGCCCAGTACCATATCGATTATCAAACATATGTTTTGTATTTGCATCATTAACTGCTATAATTGGATACTTTAAAACCCCGTTTTTCGCCATACTCTTTAGTCTAATAACGCCAGTCGTCGTCTCTTCTGTCCCACCAATGATATTTTTTAGAAGTTCCCTTTTATTTTTATGCAATACACTTACAAGATCTGCGCCATCATCCATTGTTATATTTGGGGTGATACTCAAAACAGCTTCTATGTGTTTATAGTATGTATTGTTGTCTTCACCCTTTATAGCAAAAACTGAAATGCCCGTATTTTTTACAAGTGAAGCTGCTACATCATCCTGTGTACTCAGCGGATTTGATGCACACAGTGCTATTTCTGCACCACCATTTTTTAAAACTTCCATTAAATAAGCTGTTTCGGTGGTTACATGAAGACAAGCTGCTATTCTAATATTTTTCAAAGGTTTTTGTTTTTTAAACCTATCATTTATTTGTGACAGCACTGGCATACTCTGTGCAGCCCACTCTATTCTTAATTTACCTTTACTTGCTAATTTTAAATCTTTAACATCATAATTTTTTTTCATCGCTGTTCCTTTTTATAATTATTTTATCATTTTTTTAATATCATTAACCCTA
>CALINM010000190.1 GCA_938045315.1 uncultured bacterium
TTACGATATTTACTGTTAATATTTTGGCAGAAGATATAATTATTGATGAAATTAAAATTAATGGCAATATTACCGTTAATGAAAAAGAAATTTTAGAGAATATTTCTTATACTATTGGTATGCTATATTCAAAATATAAAACCAGGGAAGATATTAAAAATTTATATAAACTTGGAAAATTTTCAGATGTAAAAGTATCATTAAAAGAGTTGGATGGGAAAAAAGTTTTAGTTTATGATTTAAAAGAAAAGCCACGTATAAATAAAATTATAATAAAAGGGAACAAAGAAGTTGGAGAAGGTGATATAAAAGGTAAATTGGATAATGAGGAAAAAAAAATTAAAATAAAAGAAAATGAGTATTTTGATGAGTATAATTTAAAAAAAGCAATTACTGATATAGAAGGTATGTATAAAGAAAAAAATTTTTATTATGCTAAAGTAAATTATAATGTGAATAAAATTGAACCTGAAAAAGATAAAAAAGGAGAATGGGTCAATATAGAGATAGAAATTGAAGAGGGAGATAAAATAAAAGTAAAGAAAATTTCTGCTACGGGCAATCAGGTATTCAGCGTTGATAAGATAAAAAGTTTAATGAAAACAAAAGAAGAAGGATGGTTTGTAAGCGGTGTTTTTGATGATGAAAAATTTATAGAAGATTTAAAAATTATTCTTAATGGGTATTATGAAGAAGGTTATGTTAAAGCAAAAATCAACGGTTATTCTTTTGGTGAAATAGATATGAATAAAAAGAAAATTATAGATGAATTTGTTAAAATTGATAAGGAGAACAAAGCAATAACAATAAATATACCAGTAGATGAAGGAATAAAATATAAGGTAAAAAACATTCAAATTTCGGGAAATGAAGTTTATTCAACAGAAGAATTATTTGAAAAGATAGAAACAAAATCGGGGAATGTTTTTAATAAAATACAGTTTGAAAAAGACATTTTAACTTTAAAAAGTGCATATGCTGAAAAGGGATATATTTTTTCTCAAATAAACGATATTTATATTTATGATGATGATGCGGGATATGTTGATATTAAATTAAATATAACAGAAGGACCGGTTGCGTATATTGAAAACATAAAAATCAGGGGAAATTATGAAACCCAGGATAAAGTGATACGGAGAGAATTAATTATAAAACCGGGTGATGCTTTTGATAGCATAAAAATAAGAAAATCACAGGAGAAAATATATAACCTTGGATTTTTTGATAATGTTGTTATTGATACTGAACAGGTTGACATAGATAAGTTGAATCTTATTTTTGAAGTGGTTGAAAGGAAAACAGGGACAATAGGACTAGGAGCAGGATATAGTTCTTTAGAAGGTCTTGTCGGATATATACAACTGACCAAAAGTAATCTTTTTGGTGAAGGCAAATCATTTAGTGCTGATGTTCAATTCGGAAATCAAAAAAAAAGTTGGCAGTTATCATATAAGGACCCATGGCTTTTTGATACCCCGACTTCTTTTGGAATAGATATATGGAACGTTTTTAAAAATCAATATTACAATAATCAGGGATATGATCTTGATACTTACGGTTTTGATTTAAGTTTTGGAAGAAGATTCACAGATGAACAGCAGGGCTATATAACATACAGATATCAGGAAGATAAATATTCAAATATAAAAGATGAATTAAAAAATTATATTAAAGAAGGCAAAAGTTCAATAAGCAGTATAACTCCTATGTATATATATGATACACGTGATTATATTTTTGACCCGAATAAGGGTTTATATTCAAATTTATCTTTACAAATAGGTGGTGGTTACTTAGGCGGTGATTATAATTATTTAAAATTATTGTGGGATGGGAGATATTTTGTTCCGAGTTTCTGGAAATTTGTATGGGCTTTTCATGCAAGAATCGGTAATGCGTGGGGATATGAATGGAACTATGGAAGTGCATATGTCCCGCCTACAGAAAAATTCTATGCGGGTGGAACAGATACAATAAGAGGATATGAAGAAAGAGCACTAGGACCAATCGCGGGTGGTAATTTTATTATTATTACAAATATAGAATATAAATTAAAAATTGTAGAACGAATTCTAACTCTTGCTTTATTTTATGACAGTGGAAATTGCTGGGAGAATTTTAAAGATGTAAACTGGAATAATCCATATCTGTATCCAAGCGCAGGATTTGGAGTGAGATTAACAATTCCAGGAACAGTTATGTTAATAAGGCTTGATTGGGGATATGCCCTTGATCCGACAAAAAGAATAGAAGGTGGTAAAATACATTTTAATATAGGAAATATATTTTAATTTAAGATAATGTGAAAGGTTCTATGAAAAGAAAGAAGGCAGAGATTAAAATATATACTAAAAGTACTGGAAATAATATATATTTCCCCCTCTTTAATAAAGAGGGGTTAGGGGAGATTTTAAATTAAAAGAAAGCGAGAAAAAGAGAATGGATGTATGTAAATCCCCTTAAATCTCCCTTTGATAAAGGGGGAACAAAAGGCAACCAAAGTATATGAATAAAAGGATTTTTAAGTGAAGAGCGTTAAAACTTTTCACAATACTTAATTTAATAAAAGGAGGTTTTATATGAAAAAATTTTTAACCTGTTTAGTTTCATTGTTTTT
>CALINM010000191.1 GCA_938045315.1 uncultured bacterium
AGAGATAATTTACCAATTCCATAACAGCACTAATTGCTGTATTGAAATGAAACCTTTTTTGTGCATCCTCTGTTACTTTTTTAATAGTTTTATGAACAAATCTTTTGATTTCTTTAGCTTTTGCATCTTCTAAATCAGGCTCTGATTTATCTGAGGGATTTTCTATGTATTCTTGCCAGTTATAAAATAATCTCCAAAGCCTTTGTATGAATCTATGGCAGCCTTCTACACCAGTTTCAGACCATTCTAAGTCTTTTTCTGGTGGAGCTGCAAATAGACAGAAAAGTCTTGTTGTGTCAGCACCATATTCTTTTACGAGCATATCTGGATCTATAACATTTTTTTTGGACTTGGACATTTTTTCAACTCTACCTACTATAACTTCTTTACCACATTTTTTGCATTTAGAATTGCCTGTATTATCAACTTCATCGGGAAAAAGATAACCATGTTCAGGACAACGGTAGCTTTCCATGCATACCATACCCTGTGTGAGTAAGTTTGTAAAAGGTTCATCAAAGTTTAACATTCCAAGATCTCTCAAAACTTTAACATAAAATCGGGAGTATAATAAATGGAGAATAGCATGTTCGACCCCACCAATATATTGATCGACAGGAAGCCAGTATGCAACTTCTTCTTTATTAAACATACCATTATCATATTTTGGTGAGGCAAATCTTAGAAAATACCATGAAGATTCAACAAAGGTATCCATTGTGTCAGTATCTCTTTTAGCTTTGCCACCACATAATGGACAGGTTGTGTTCACAAATTCTGGTACTTCAGCAAGGGGTGAAGACCCCTTTCCTGTGATGTTTACATTTTCAGGCAAAATTACGGGTAAATCATTTTCTGGCACCGGTACCATACCGCATTTTTCACAATATATTACTGGTATTGGTGCCCCCCAGTATCTTTGTCTTGATATACCCCAATCCCTTAATCTATAGTTTATTTTCTTTCGTCCAATACCCCTTTTTTCTAACTCTAAAGCAATTTTTTCTTTTGCCTCTTCATTAAAAAGACCATTAAATTCTCCAGAGTTTATCAAATATCCACTTTCTGTATAAGCTTCTTTCATTTCATGGGGATTTAAAATTTTGTCTTTTGGCTGGATTACAACAATAATTGGAAGATTGTATTTTTTTGCAAATTTAAAGTCCCTTTCATCATGAGCTGGCACTGCCATAACAGCACCAGTCCCATATTCCATTAAAACAAAGTTTGCTACATAAATAGGCATTTTTGTACCTGTAAAGGGATTTATGCAATAGCTACCGGTAAAAACACCTTCTTTTTCATATTCTGCGGCCTGTCTCTGTAAAGCTGTTAAGTTTTTTGATTTTTCTAAATAGGATAATATTTCTTTTTCCTGTTTTTTACCCTTGCAGAGTTCAGGTATTATTGGATGTTCAGGGGCTAAGCTTAAAAAGGTAGCTCCAAATACTGTGTCCTGTCTTGTTGTAAATACGGTTATGTGTCCGCTACCATCTTCTAAAGGGAAGTCAATCTCACATCCAAAACTCTTTCCTATCCAATTCTTTTGCATCAAAAGTACTTTTTCTGGCCATCCTTTTAATTTTTCGCACCATTCAAGGAGTTCTTCTGTGTAATTTGTTATTTTAAAAAACCATTGCTCAAGTTCTTTAATTTCTATTTTAGTCCCACATCTCCAGCAAGAGCCACCTTCAACCTGTTCGTTTGCAAGTACCGTGTTACATTGATTGCACCAGTTTACTGGAGACTTCTTCTTATAAGCCAGGCCTTTCTCCAGCATTTTAATAAAAATTAGTTGTTCCCATTTATAGTAATCTGGTTTACATGTTGCAATCTCCCTGTCCCAGTCATAGGAGAAGCCTAATCTTATTAACTGTTTTTTCATAAAATCTATATTTTCATATGTCCATTTAGCTGGATGTACACCCTTTTCAATTGCTGCGTTTTCTGCAGGAAGTCCAAAGGCATCCCAGCCCATAGGATGTAGTACATTATATCCTTCCATCTTTTTAATTCTTGCAACCACATCACCGATGGTATAGTTCCTCACATGTCCCATATGAATTTTTCCTGATGGATAGGGAAACATCTCCAGTACGTAGTATTTGGGTTTTGTTTTATCAACTTCTGATTTATAAATCTTTTGTTCTTCCCATTTTTTTAGCCATTTTAATTCAATTTCATGGGGGTTATACCGAACTTCCATAATTAAAGTATCCCTCCTTTAACGAGAATAGAATATTCTTTTAACACAAAGAGTTATAATTCTCAAGGAATTTTGTTACAGGGTAAATTAATCTTCAATTAATATCTTTTCTAATGTTACACTTTTTCCAATGATCTTGAAGGCTTTAACATCGGGGATTTTATTCATAAAGGATACGATAATATAAAACACATCATCATAAAAAGCCATATTTATATCTTTTGCCGAAGGCCGTGCTGGTGTTTTAGGATGACTGTGAAATATGGCTAACATTTTCATGTTGTTTTCTCGGATATCTTTCATTACTCTTATCTGCTCATGGGGATCCATAAGATAACTTTCCGGGCTTTCTTCAACATTTCTCATTTTATATATTTTTTTTACTAAATTGTTTATGCCTGCGAGGATCCCACAGGCTTCATTTGGTAATTTAGAATTGGTATATGAAATTATTTCATCATAAATAGTTTTCGGAATTCTAATCATTTTTGCGTCCTAATTTTTTAAATCACAAATTTCAGTTTCATAATCAATGAGATCTTTTATTTTAGGATTTTCACCACATAAAGGGCAGTTTTTATTTTTTTTAAAGTTAATTGTTCTAAACTCTATATTAAGCAAATCAACAAAGAGTAGTTTATTTGTCAATAACTGTCCAGCGGAAAGAATATACTTAATAGCCTCAGAGGCTTGTATAACTCCAAGTAGTCCAGCCATAACACCAATAATTCCAGCTTCGCTACATGTGGGGACCACACCCTTTGGTGGTGGAGAATCGAAGATACATCTATAGCAAGCATTTTCAGGTAAATAAGTAAACGTTTGTCCCTGAAACCTAAGTATACCACCATGAGAAAAAGGCTTTTTCTCAAAAAAACAGGCATCGTTAATCAAAAATTTAGCAGGAAAGTTGTCGGTACCATCAATAATAAAATCGAACTCACGAACTATTTCCCTTATATTTGATGCATTAACCTTTGTATTGTAAGTTATTACCCTTACGTGGGGATTGATTTTTGCTATTTTCTCTTTAGCTGAGTATATTTTTTCTTTGTTCACATCTTCGGTGAAATGTATTATTTGCCTTTGTAGATTTGTTATATCTACTTTATCTCCGTCAACAATACCTATGGTACCTACACCTGCAGAGGCTAAGTAAAGCAGAGCAGGGGAACCCAGACCTCCAGCACCTATCACTAAAACTTTAGAATTAAGAAGCTTTTCCTGTCCTTTGCCTCCCACTTCTTTAAGGATAATTTGTCTTGAATATCTTTCGATCTGTTCGTTTGTTAATCTCATATTTTTTCTCCTTTTAAATTATTGGACTTCCGCCGCCCATGTAATAAATAAATTCAATAGAGTCATTGTCTTTAACATAGGTAGTTTTAAATTTTTCTCTCTCTAAAATTGTGCCATTTAGTTCCACAGTTACCATCTCTGGCATTTTTACTTTTTTTAATTTCAGCAATTCTTCAATTGTTAAGCTTTCCTTTTCGAAAGATTCAATTTTTCCATTAACAGTGAGTTTCATAATTTTTCCTCCTCTTCAAAAATTTCAAACATACTTAAATATCTATCACCCCTATCGGGGAGAATTACTACTATAATCTTATCTTTGTTTTCCTGTCTTTGAGCTACCTTTAATCCCGCATAAAGTGCAGCTCCTGAAGATATTCCACATAGAAGGCCTTCTTCCTTTGCTAATCTTTTAGTGGTAATATATGCATCCTCATCGCTTACTGTTATAATTTCATCAATTAAACTTCTATCAAGAATTTTAGGGATAAATCCCGCACCTATGCCCTGAATCTTATGGGCACCAATTTTACCTGATGTTAAAACAGGTGATCCTCTCGGTTCCACACCTATAGCAACGAAGTCTTTTTTGAGAGTTTTTAATACTTTTGAAATACCAGTTATTGTTCCTCCTGTACCTATGCCTGCGACTAAAATGTCAATTTTCCCATCTGTATCATACCATATCTCTTTTGCTGTTGTTTCCATATGAGCTTTTACATTGGCTTGATTTTCAAATTGGTGGAGTATAATAGCTTTTTTGTAAGATTCTTTCAGTTCATATGCTTTTTCAATAGCCCCTTTCATTCCCTTATGGGCAGGAGTAAGTATTGTTGTTGCGCCGAATGATTGAAGAAGTTTTCTCCTCTCTATGCTCATTGTTTCTGGCATTGTTAATATAAGTTTGTAGCCCTTATAGGCGCAAATCATTGCAAGTGCTATTCCAGTATTCCCACTCGTTGGTTCGATTATTATTGTGTCGCTATCTATCAACCCTTTACTTTCGGCATCAAGAATCATATAAAGTCCAGCTCTATCCTTTACTGAACCGCCAGGGTTTTGTGACTCCAGTTTTCCATAAATTGTTGAATGAAGTCCAGCTGCTATCTTTTCTAATTTAACTAACGGGGTTTTACCTATTAAATCTAAGATGCTTTTGTAAACGTTCATAAAATCCTCATTTTATTTCAAGATGAAGCCCACATTCCTTTTTACAAAGACCTTTCCACCTGCCAGATCTCTCATCATAAAAATCCGGAAGTTCTGTGCATGGCTCGCAACCAATACTTGTATATCCCTTTTCATATAAAGGGTGAAAAGGGATATTGTTGTCTTTCATATAGTTATAAACATCTTTTGATGTCCAGTTTAAAAGGGGATAAATTTTTACCAAGCCTGAATCAAGTATTTCGATTCTGTTTAATGTTCTTCTAAAATCTGTTTGTTCTTTTCTTATTCCCGATATCCAGGCTCTTATATCTTTCTTTCTAATGTAATCGTAAAAAGGCTTTACTTTTCTCTCTCTACAGCAGAAATCTGGATCTTTTTTGAAGATATCATACCCGAATTTTTTTAAAAAAATTTCTTTATTTTCAGAAGCTTTTACTTCAACAAAATTTGCATTTTTATAAAAATTTTTAAGTATTTCTATGTATTCTAATGTCTCCTTAAAAAAGAATCCTGTGTTAACATAAACAATTTCAATTGGAAGGTTCAATTTACAAATAAGGTCAATTATTACCCCTGATGTAATACCAAAAGATGTAGAAGAAATAATTTTGGGTTTAAAAAGATGATAGGATTTCTCGATTAATCCTTTAGCATCTAAGGTTTCAGATAATCTAAGTAATTCATTAATATTCATATTTTATAACCTCACCCAGATGAATTTAATTGCTATGAAAAGGAAAAGAATTGAAAGGATATTCAACAATAAACCTGCTTTAATGCTGTCTTTAATACTGTAAAAACCAGAACTAAAACATATAAGATGGGAAGGAGTACCCACAGGCAGCATGAAAGAGAGTCCAGACATAAGAGCAATAGTTGCAGTTAATATTTTTAAATCTGTTTCCAGATTTATGCCAGACTTTAAGATAATGGGTAAGAGCAACGCAACGACTGTTGCATTTGAGATAAACTCGGTAATAAATATGGCAATGCTTCCAACAATAATAGCATAAATAATTACGTCTGTTTTTATGATGCTAAATCTGTTAATTAAAAATGTTCCAGCATCGGTCTGGGCAAAAACAGTACCCAGGGTTATAGCACCACCGTACATGAAAAAGGCTGACCAATTAATGTTTTTTTCCACATCACTCCATTCTATGATCCTGAAGATAAAGAATAACACAGCTGAAATTATAGAAACACCGGCAAGTCCTATGCCTTTATGTCCCATGAAAATCCATCCAATGATAGTAATTAAGATAATCAAAAGAACGATTAGTTCAGTAAAAGTGAAAGGCGGCAATGTTTCTAGTTCCCGTTTAATTTTTTTTGTTACAATTTCAATATCAATCTGTTCTGGCATAAAAATATTGGAAATAATAATAAAACCTGCAATGGATATGGGAATTACAAGGGGTAATGAATATTTTAGCCAGTCGATAAAGCTTATTTTAATACCCCATATTTCTTCAAGAAGCCCCACTGCCAAAGCATTTCTTGCTCCGCCAAGGAAAGTAGCTATACCACCTATTATTGTGCCGTATGCAAGGGATAAAAATAAAAGTTTACCGTAGTTTGATTTCTTTTTTTCTAATTTAAGTTCTCCCGTTATGCTCATAACGATGGGAAATAAAAAAACCGCTACAGCATGTTCAGGCATGAAAAATGACATCATAAGTCCAGTAATATAAATAAGAAATGCAAGTTTTTTTGGATCCCTGGTTGATTTTGACAGGATTATTAAGGTAATTCTTTTTGAAAGTCCTGATTTTTCTGTAGCACTGGATATGATAAATGCTGAGAGTATAAAAAATAAAGGTTCATTACCAAAAAGTGAAAAAGTTTTTTTCGCGGGTAATATAGATAAAGCTGGTATTAGTACTAAAACCAAAAGGCTTGTAATTGCTGTGGGTATTAAATTTGTGGTCCATAAAATAGCAGTTAACAAAAATACTAAAATTATTCTATATCCTTCTTTACTTAAGTTATTAACCTCAAAATTAAGAAGGAATATAAAAAGCGAAAATAGGGCAATGAGAAAGAAAAATTTGTAATATCTTAATAATAAGAGCCAGAATAAGGGTCTTTTATCAATTTTTATACTCATTGTTAAAGTCCTGATGCGTTGTATGAGTCATAAACTTCTTTTATACGTAATTTTCGCCGTAAGTTCGTAATATCAATCCAGATTTTTCGCTTAATTGGTTCAAAAATAGAGTCTTCTAATAAAAAAGGCATTTTTTTTATTAAGTTTTTATTGCTCAGTATGCTATCTTCATTATTCTTTAGTACAATTGTATCTGCAGGTAGTACTGATATTATCTCTTTAAAAAGTTCTTTGTTTTCTGAAATAGAATTATTAAATGCAAAAATATCGATGCCAGCTGCATAAAGAATTTTAAGTCTCTCTGTGCTATCCACATAATTGGGTTCTAAAATTATAGATATTGATTTTTGCTTAATTTTGGAGATTAAATTTAATAAGCCGTGCTTTGTTAAAGAATCATTATATATGATATGCACATACCTGTGAATTTTGTAGTTAAAAAAAGATAGGAAATGTTCAAGAAGTTCGTCCAGATTTGTATTACTGTCTATGTTGAAAACAACACCTCTTTCCATTACCTTATCTTCCATTTTTTTCTATTATTTTAGTAGTAATTTTATAATTTATTTATTTTTTATGTCAAGATTTTTTTAAAAATTCTTTACTAATTTTATAAATTTGGTATTAGTTATGATTTCTGATAAAATTACTGTATGTATAAGGGTAAGCTAATAGATTTTCATACCCATGTTTTTCCAGACAAGCTATATAGTGCTATAAAAAATTGGTTTACGAAAAATGTGGGATGGAATTTCTATTTTAAAGGGTCCAGTGAAGATGTTTTAAATTTTCTTGAAAATAATGATAAAGTATTTAGATATGTTTGTTTTGGTTACGCACACAAACCTAACATTTCTGAAAAATTGAATGAGTTTTACATTAGTATAAATGAGAATTTTAAAAAAGCTATTTCTCTTGGATGTTTTCATCAAGATGATGATTTAGAAAAGCTGCTTAAAAGGGCTTTTTCTAAAGGGCTTATGGGTTTCAAACTTCATTGTCAGGTACAAAGGGTTTCTCCTGATGATGAGAGGTTATTTAGAGCTTATGAGATTGTAATTGAAAATAATGGTTTTATTCTCTTCCATGCTGGAACAGGTCCTTTTTTTAATGAGTTTGTGGGGTTCAATAATTTTGAAAGGGTGCTAAAAAAATTTCCAGAATTTAAATGTGTGGTGGCTCATCTGGGATGCTTTGAAGAAAAATTTTTAGAAGCCGCTTTATTTTATGATAATCTTTATCTTGATACGTCTTATACGTTCATTGCAAATCCAACTAATATTATGAAGGTGCCTGTAGAACTTTTAAAAAAAGCATCACATAAGGTTTTTTTTGGCAGTGATTTTCCCGGGATTTGCCATTCTTACGAAGACAGTATTAATGCTATAGCAAAATTACCTTTGACAGAGGAGGAAAAAAGTAATATTTTTTACAATAATGCTTATAATTTTCTTATGAAAATAAATGAAAAAAAGCTTAAAGGGTTGTAAAGTTTACTTTGATTGCTATAATATTAGAATTAAATGCTTCTTGAAATCATATTAATCTTTATTTTTGTTGTTATTAATGGTTTTTTTGCTGCCTCTGAGATTGCAGTTGTAAGTATAAGAAAAAGTAGAATAAAACAGTTAATTGAAGAAGGAAAAACAAATGCAAGATTTTTGAGTGAACTCAGACATAATCCTGATAAATTTCTTGCCACAATTCAGTTTGGGGTGACCTGCGCGGGTGCAATAGCTTCTGCCATTGGTGGTGCTGCTGCAATAGATAAAATAAAGCCATTACTTCAAGAAATACCAATAACAATAATTTCAAAATCAAGTGAAGCAATATCTATAAGTATTGTTGTAATTTTTGTAACCTATATATCTATAATTTTTGGTGAGCTTGTACCAAAGTCAATTGCTCTTGCAAATCCTGAAAGTGTTGCACTTTTTGTAGCACCATTTATTACAGCCTTTTCGAAAGTGGCAGGCTTTTTTGTAAAACTGTTTTCCCTTAGTACAAATTTTATTTTGAGCCCCTTTGGTAAAAAGGCTTTTACAGAAAGAGCACTTATCTCTGAAGAAGAAGTGAAATTACTTGTGGAGGAAGGTGGTGAACAGGGAATTTTTGAACCCGAAGAAAGGGAGTTAATTCATAGTGTTTTTGAGTTTACAGATACCTTTGTCAAAGAAGTTATGATACCTGCGCCACAGATGGTAACAGTAAAGGCTGATTTACCTTTAGAAGAAATGAAAAGAATAATTATGGAAGAAAAGTTTTCTCGATACCCCGTAACTGGTCAGGATTTAAACGATATTAAGGGAATATTATATGCAAAGGATTTTTATAATAGCTTGTTAAAAACAGGTACAGTGAATTTACGTAAGATTATAAAACCACCGCTTTTTATTCCGGAAACAATGAAAATTAGTAATCTTATGAGAGAGATGCAAAAAAGAAGATTTCATATGGCAATTGTTGTGGATGAATATGGAGCAGTATCTGGTTTAGTAACAATGGAAGACTTATTAGAAGAAATTGTTGGAGAAATTAGAGATGAGTATGATACAGAAAGCCCCGTTATTGAGTTAAGTGATGGGAGTTTAATTATTGATGCTGCAACAAGCATATCTGATTTGAGAGAAAATTATAATTTACCCTTTGAAGAGTCTACTGAATATGAATCTATCGCGGGATTTATATTGACCTATTTACAAAGAATTCCAGTAAAAGGAGACACTATTGATGTTAATGGGTTGAGGTTAAAAATAATTGAGATGGCAGGACAAAGAATAGTAAAAATAAAACTTGAGAAGATTGTTGGGTCAAAGGAAAGTTAAAATGACAAAAATTATCGACTTAATAAAGAAAAGGCATAGTATTAGGGCTTATAAAAGTGATGATATACCTTCCAAAATTATAGCTGAGATTGAAGAATCTCTTATTTTAGCTCCCAGTGCAGGAAATTTGCAGGCAAGAAAATTCTTTTTTATAAGAGATAAAATTAAAAAAATGGCAATAGCTCGGGCAGCATTATCACAAATGTTTATTGCTGAGGCTCCAATTGTAATTGTTGGCTGTACAGATGATTTTATAAAATATAGATATGGAAATAGAGGTTTATTTTTATATTCTATCCAGGATGTGGCTATAAGTATTTCCTTTGCCATGCTTGTTGCACAGCAACATGGTCTTGGAACTGTATGGATAGGCGCTTTTGATGAAAAAGAGGTATCATATATTCTAAATCTGCCGAAAAATCTAAGACCTGTAGTAATTTTACCAATTGGTTATCCCGATGAAGAACCATATATAACAGATAGAAGACCAAGAGAGGAGATCATAACTTACTTATGAAAATAGAAAAAATTAGTCTAGATCATAAAGAGGCTCTACATAAAGGATTAAAAAAAGATACAATGATTGCTGAATACAGTTTTGCAAATATTTATCTTTTCAGAGAAAACCATAAATATGAGGTAATTTTTTACAATGATTTAATCTTTATAAAGGGGTATTCATATGATAATAAGAGTTATGTGATGCCCGTTAGTGATATAAAAAATATTAAAAAAGATGTTTTTGATGATTTACTTAAAATTGTGGATTTTATTTTTCCAGTAGATGAAAAATGGCTATCAAATTTTAAAGATTCTGAATTTAGTTTTGAATACAAGGATGGAGACACTGACTATGTATATGAGATAAATAAATTAAGGACATTTTCGGGTAAGAAATTGCATTCCAAACGCAATCTGCTTCATCAATTTGAACACAATTATCAATGGGAAGCTCTACCTCTTTACGGTGATAGGATCACCGATGCAAAAAAAATATTAATCATGTGGCAGGAACAATCAGGTTTAGAGAAGAATGATACAGATTTTAATGCATGCATGGAAGCTTTAGAACTATATGATGAACTTATTTTATGTGGTTTTATTTATTATGTAGATAGGAAACCTGCTGGGTTTATAATTGGTGAAGAAATTTGCTATGATACTTTTGCCCTCCATTTCGCGAAAGGTTTAGTTGAGTTCAAAGGCATCTATCAATTTATGTTCAATAATTTTTCGAAGATTTTGCCAGATAAATATAGGTTTGTAAATTTTGAACAGGATTTAGATAAGGAAAATCTCAGGATTGCAAAAAAATCGTATGAACCAGATATACTTGTAAAAAAATATAGGGTTAGAAAGCTTTAAAGAAAATATTTTTTATAAAATCTTGCCCCCCCATTATGTTTGAAATTAAACGAAGAACTTAAAATTCTTGATTTACTAATCTAATATGGTATGCTACAGGTTCAGGAGGTGAAATATGAAAAAAATATTTATATTTTTATCTTTATCATTATTTCTGGTGGTAAATGTTAATGCCACAGATTTAAAAGAAGGATTATGGGAAATGACATCAAAAATGGAAATGAAAGGTATGCCCCTTCATATGACTGCACAAAAATTTAAACAATGTATAACGAAGGAAAGATCAGTTCCAATGGAAACTGAAAAGGGGGATACAAAATGTAAAGTGATTGAGCAAAAAGTTAAAGGCGATACGATTTTTTGGAAAATTATTTGCAATGATAAAGAGGGCGAGACAATTGTAACTGGAAAGGGAACCTACAAGAATGATAAGTTTGAAGGAGAGACAAAAATTAAAACACCTGATGGTATGGAATTAAAACAACAAATAACGGGGAAGTGGATAGGTAAGTGTAAATGATTTAAATCATATGCATATCTATCTAAGAACTACGCGCCCGGAGGGATTCGAACCCCCGACCTACGGATTCGTAGTCCGGCGCTCTATCCAACTGAGCTACGGGCGCAAATAAAGGCTTTGATATTATAAAATTAAATGTTTGTATTGTAAAGAAATTTGAAGGAACTAAAGCCATTATATTTTTAATGAGTGGGAAATAAGCTCCTCATAGGTAGTACCATCTCTTGGATAAGCTAAAATTTTAGCATGAATTTCTATGTTATCTGCTAAAAGAGCCTTTTTAGTTTTTTCTAAATTTTCAGAGATTGTTTTGGTATTGATGGGTGCATAAATTATAAAATCATCACCACCTGATCTAACTACAATACATGGATTATTAAAATACATGGATAGGGCATTGGCAGTTTTTACTATTAAATTATCACCTACAATTCTTCCCTGCTCTTTATTTATCTTCGAAATACCAATTATGTTAACACATACTATAAAGAAAGGCTGTTTTTTTGATATTGTTTCGTTAATAAACTTTTTTAAGTATGGGTACCAAAATAATCCTGTTAAAAAGTCTATGTATATCATTGACTCTCTGAATTTTTCAATGAATGGAACTATCTTACTCTCCTTTTCTTCACAAAGTTCACATTCTTTTAAGATTTTAATGGCTGCTAACTCAATCTGGGGATTAAATTTTTTACCAAATTGAGATTTTATGTATTTTATTGCTTCGTCTTTAGTAATTTTTTCTCTATATGGTCTAAGTGATGTTATTGCATCGAAATTATCAGCTATGGCTATTAATTGAGCTTCTATTGGGATCTCAAAACCCTTTAACCCATCGGGATAACCATTACCATCATAGTTTTCGTGGTGATACTTTATCCACGGTACTATCCCTTTTAGTGGATCTATTTCTGAAACAATTAAAGCACTCATCTTAGGGTGTTCCTTCATAATTGTATACTCAAAGGGAGTAAGTTTACCGGGTTTAAGTAATATTCTATCAGGAATACCTACTTTCCCTACATCATGAAGAAGGCCTGCTAATTCCAGCTTAGCAAGAGTTTCCTCTTCTAGGCCCAAGCTTTTACCTATCAAAACTGAAATTGTAGATACCCTCTCTGAATGCCCTCTCGTGTAAGGATCTCTTGCTTCAATAGCATTTGCCAGTGCTTTTACTGACTGAATAGCTAATTGTTCTAATTTCTCTGTTCTTTCCTTTAGTAAACTTTCTATATGACTAAAATATTTCTTGTGTTGTTTTGTCATTAATCGGTAATTAAGTGCGCTTTCAATTTTTTCTTTCATTCTTTGAAGTGTAAAGGGTTTAGATATAAAATCAAAAACTTTTTTACTTATAGCTTCCTGAATAAAATCAGGGTTAATTGCGCCACTGATTATAATTACGGGAATTTCTGAATATCCTTTTGATCTTATATAATCTACAAAGTAAAGTGAGTTTTTACCCCTGATAAATACATCGAGTATAATTAAATCAATTTCAGGACCAGTGTCTAAAAATTTTATTGTTTCTTCAATGTTTGGAAAAGCAAAGGCATCATATCCCAAGGTTTCACAAAAGTCTTTGAGCATATCTCTAGGTGCTTCGTCATCATCTATAATTACTATAACTGGTTGTTTGCTCATGCTAATCTCAAAGTACTTATTAATTCATTAAAACTAAAGGGTTTTATCAAGAAAGGTCTCCCAGTTTTTTTAAGTTTTTCTTTAGTATCTAAAGATACGTCTCCTGTTATAAATATAACTTTATCTAATTTTTCCGGGCAATCTATCATAAGGTTATTGTAAATTTGAAAACCATCTCCATCAGGTAATTTAATATCCATAATTATTAAATCGTAGAAGTTTGATTTTAATAGTTGAAGCCCTCCTTTTTTATCCCTCACTTCATCTACAATAAATTTGAAGGTCATCAGAATATTTGATAAATAATCAACAACTATTGGATCATCATCGATTATTATGGCCCTTTTATTCTGAACCTTTTCAATTTTTTCCATTTCTTTTTCTTTTGTGACATTCATAGTTACCTTTGGTTCATTTAATGGAAGCATTATTGTAAATCTTGTTCCATCTTTTGAAGTTTCTAATCTTATTTCTCCTTTGTGAAGTTGAACTATTCTATGTATAAGATAAAGGCCAAGTCCTGTTCCTTTCCCTTTACTTTTTGTAGTGAAGAAGGGTTCAAAAATTTTATCTGTTATTTCTGGTGGTATACCAGGCCCATTGTCAGAAACGGATAATAGCAATGATTCATTATCAATTTTAACATTTAACTCTACTTTATCTCCTTTATTGCTGGTAGTTATGGCATCAAAAGCATTTTGTAAAAGGTTCAATATTGCCTGTTGAATCAAACCACTATTGCAAAATATTAAAGGTAGATCATCGGGAATTTCATATTTAAAAGTAATATTATTTTCGTGAAAAGATGCTTCCATAAGGGGGATAATTTCCTTTAAAGAGGCACCTAAATCAACATAAGCCATATCTGTAATTTGTTGTCTCCTTGAGAATTTAAGGAGGTTTTCAATTATATTTTTTACTCTATAGCTTTCTTTTATAATCTTGTCGATAATCTCGTTGACTTTTTCTGGCAAAATTGATTTGTGAAGAGTAAGAAGCTCACTATATCCAATGATACCCGTTATGGGATTATTAACTTCATGAACTATACTTGCTGCAAGTTTACCAATTGATACAAGCTTGGTAGATTGTATTATTTCTTCTTGAGTTCTGATCTCCTGAGTTATATCTGTGATTGTTAAAATTATCCCCCCATTTTTTTCTTTTTCTATTTTTCTTAAATTGATCTTGTAGAACTTATCTTCAACTTGAATAACCTTACTCTTTTCTTCTTCTGGTAATTCAGATAATGAAAAAAGATCAGATAGGCTTAAGTTACCTATCCTAATTAAGACATTATCTTCTATGATACCAGCTTTATTTAAAATTTCTTTACCACCAGGGTTTTGTTTGATAATTTTACCATCTTCACCAATAAATATAAGACCCTCTCCCATGTTTAGAAGAATATTCTCTAAGAGCATATTTATCTTATTAATTTCCCGCTCTTTAAAAATGATATCAGTTACGTCTTCTTGGATTTCTACTATTTTCACAACCTGTTTTTTTTCATCGAATATAGGGAAAGCAGATATGTTTATATATTTTTGTTTGCCCCCTATTGGATCTTGAAATTCAAAAAAGCTTTTGTGGCTGGCACCATTTAAAGCCATCATTGCGGGGCAGGGTGTATTTTCATTAATGCATTTTTTATCAATGCCAAAGGATATCTTATGACAGGGTTTCCCAATGACTTGTTCTAAAGTTAAACTCCTTTTTTTTAAGAAAGATTCATTTACCATATCAATAGTCAAATCTGGATTAATTATTAATAAATCGTGTCCAAGGCTGTTAATTATAGTATTTTGAAAATCTCTCTGTTTTTTTAGAGATTTTTCTGCTTTTCGAATTTTTATTGCTCCATTTATGCGGGCAAAAAGTTCTCCTTCATCAAAAGGTTTGGTAATATAATCAATAGCTCCAATTGAAAGACCGTATATCAAATCTTTTTTATCAATATATCTTGCTGTTAGAAAAATTATTGGTACATCTTGAGTAATTGGATTTGCTTTTATTCTCCTGCATACTTCAAACCCATCCATTTCAGGCATCAT
>CALINM010000192.1 GCA_938045315.1 uncultured bacterium
CCTAGATACATTGTAGCCTTGCGGTACAGTCACATCTATAATATGTGGCACCCGATCAGACATTCCAAGCAAATATAGAGCTGTCCCATAAGAAAAAATTATCTTCTGGCTTCGCATCTGTATCAGTTTATACTCATCAACCAACACATCTGATAAGGAATATACCCCTTGAGATTCCTTCACCAAAAATCCATCTTCTAGAAAGGATTTTATGAATATTCTACTCACTCCAGCTTTTTCAATCTGTTTTGTAGTAATAATACCATCTGAATTTTTCGCAATTTGCCTAATGGTTAAAACTGTCGTATCCATAAGATCACCTCACTTCATTTCCACTATTTACTTCTGTACTTTAATTATAATATTTTAAAGCACGTTTGTAAACAATTAATCTTCATTTGGTTTTATTATCTACAACATTTACCCCTTTATTCCTTTACTTTTATCTTAATAACATCCTCTTTAAAAGTAACCCCCAGTACACTAAATATATTCTTTGCCATTCCGTCATCTCCTTTTGCTAATCAAAAATATGTATCACTATAAAAAGAACCCGATTATAGGCTCTCATCTAAATCTTTATTATATCTAAACATTGATACATCTCTGACGGAAGATTTTACTGCTCCTTCGAAAACTAATTCCTTTAAAAAATCGCCAGAAAGGAAAGCACCTTCTACTCCCCCTTTTTCTCATGTCATCATAATGTTGAGAAATTTGCCCAGCTAAATACTGAGGTAATGAATTATAAGAACCACTACCTTCTCCACCAATTTCTTTACATGAATTTAGTTTTTTTACGGTTGTACCCTCTCGCTTATTAAGCTCCATTGCTAACTGATAAGGTGTTACAAATGGTTGTCCAAAATGATGCTGTGGGTTTGACCTAAATTTAACATCCTTAAGTATTCGAATTATTTTATCTTCTAAATTTTCCTCTTGCCATATACTTATTATGACCACTCCCCTTACAAAGATTCTATATTAGACAAGGTTATACATATATTTCTAAGAATTCCTCAGCCACCCCCAACGGCTTGGCATTTTAAATCCGCTCTATGCACTAGTTGTCTTTTAAAGCTGACTCGGGCTACGATACATATTTCTATACTTAATTTTCTCATTCCAAATTTCATAGAAACCCAACTCATTATTTTTTACATCTATTTTTGAAAATTATAACTTCTAATTTCTCCAGTATGGATTTTTTGTTCTAATCTTCTCTTGATATCTTTCAATAACCTTATGAGGTATAATCCCTAAAAAGTATTTTTCAATATATTCCCACATAGTTTCATTATTAGATTTTCCTTCAAAAAAAATGTAAGCATCTCCACAGAAATCTCATGTCTTTCTCCCACAAGTTCTAAAAACCTATTTGTATAACGCCAGGGTTTTTCGATAAGTTAGTCTAAACCTAACCGCAAAATTGCATCCCCCCACAATAGAAAAAAAGGACTAGAATTATTCTAGTTCTTTAATATCTTCTTGTGTTAATCCTGTAACTTTTATGATTTGTTCTATATGCAAGCCCATACTTAATAAAGCTTTTGCTATATCTAATTTGGTTGATAATATTCCTTGTTCTTTTTCTTCTTTTAGCATTTGTATGATGTTTGGAATATAATCTCCTATTTTCCTATTTAATCCCTTTTATTTCTTCTCTTGTCAAACCAGTTGCTTGTATAATACATTCAATCTCTAATCCCATAGCTAACAAATTCTTAGCTACTTCTAGTGCTTTTTTCTTTTCACCTTGCTCAATAGCTTGAGCTTTTTCTTCTTGAAATGTCTTTGTAATATTTGCAGTCATTATACTCACCTCTTCCTCACTCGCTTTTAATAAGTCTAATACCACATGCCTAAAAGGCTCCTGTATAACATGATCTAACCAATCTTTTAATTTTAGCTTATGCTCCTCTGATAAAGCCTTAAACTCTGTTGCAACAAGTGCTGCTTTTTCTATAAACTCAATTGAATCTATTTTTTGATCTAGTAAAAATACTGCTGATACAGTATTTTGAATTGCAAGCAAATCTTCTTTGCTATAACCATTTACATTGATTAGGATATATTTAAAATCAATAACATATTCACTAAATATATCTGCATTTTGAATTTTATCTTTAAAGCTTGTGGCTGCTGTCCATGATTTATCGCCATTATAAAGAACAATGGGGATAACCGGTGGCAAATTAAAATCCTTTTTCTTAACAGCCTCTTTTTCAAAGCCTTTTAGGTACTTTCTCCAGATTTCTGCAATATAGTAAAATAATTCAATCCCTTTGACAGAGATTTAGCCCCCAAGGATGCATTCCTTACCGCAGATATGCATGAAATGAGCGGGCGCCTTGATTACCTTAAAAACAATCCTGGAATTGCTGTATTTACAGCTGGTACCGGTCAAGGCAAAACTTTTTCTCTAAGGTGCTTTAGTAGCAAACTTAATCCCAATATCACTAAGTTTACTTATATATGCTTTATATTTATACTCTTGATCAACTAACTACCTATATCTACTCTAACTACTTAAAATTTTTACAATCCATATTATCTACTCACCTATTTTCCTGAAGAACAAATTGGACGGCAAAAATTTAAGCCAAAAAGTGCCAATTTACAACTTTTGCAAGAATGTACGCTAGTCTTGCCTTTAAACAATAACAACTGTTGCTCCTATTTTTATATTACTTCTTTTTGTTCAATCCATTATGGTTCACCTTATCTCTCATTACAAAACCAGTATTGGTATGCATTACATAGATTTCTGATTTCTTTAGATGCATTAAGAGGTTCCAAATCAACTAGTGGAAAAGAATATTTTCTTCTTCCTTTTCTGATGGATACAATAACACCATATAAGTCATCTTCCATTTCTATTCCGTGAACTTTTACTTTGTCACCCATTGAAATAAAAGAAACATCTTGTGGCTCACATACCTCCGCATCAAAAGGAAACTGCAATATGTCTTTAAATAGTTCTATCCACTCCTCACGATCTGTTATTCGTAAAACATATTCATTATCACCACCCCAAACCATATGAGCACCACAATCTTGACACAATAGTCCTT
>CALINM010000193.1 GCA_938045315.1 uncultured bacterium
TTTTGTATTCTTGTATGATTGAAATATTAAACAATAACTTATTGAAACAATAATTGCCTGAAAAAAGATAAGGGAGTTCGACCCAAGGTACTTATTCATTAGAAAAAATATTTCAGAATAAATCTTTGAATAATTGTTATAGGGATAATCAGGATAGGAAAAGGAAAAAAAATTTTTTTTTATGGGAATAAGAAAACTATCAAACTCAGCAACCTTTAAGTAATAAAAGAGATCATAACTTCTTATTTTGATAATACAAAAAATTATAGATAATGAGAAAATTAGAGAAATTAATAATTTTCTGTTGTTGATATCCAAGCCCTTTTGATTTTTTCATTTAATTCAAAGGGCGGCTCCATGTTAGAGCAGCCCTTTGAATATTTTAACTAATATGTGTTTGCAGCAAATCCACCGCCCCAGTTTGACCAGAACTGACCGGTGGTTGAATTATACCTCCATGCAGCTTTTGTAGAAGTAGTGCTATCATCAGCAGTTACTGCAGGCGGATTATCAGCAGTTGTTACATCAATAGATTTCTTGTTAGCAGAAGGATTAATTACAGCAGGATTTTCAGGCATTGGGCCGTTTAAGATACTTATAAGTACAGCTCCACTAGGTGGAAATACAGTAGATTTACCCTTCAGATTTGCATTAGCATAATAAATATTGATAGCACTTCTTACGCTTGCAACGGCACCTTTAACTCCAGATTTTTTCGCTTCTTCTTGCAAATTCATAAATTTTGGAACTGCCACTGCTGCTAAAATTCCAAGTAAAATAAGAACAATCACTAACTCGATTAATGTGAAACCCTTTTGATTTTTCATAAATCAACCTCCTTATTTTTTTATTAATATTAAATCATAAAGACAAAATTTGTCAATATTTGTTTTTACTTTTTTTAATTATGTAAAAAAACATTCCTATAAAGCCCGTTACAAGCATGGTTAAAAACCACATTAAAGATAATCCAACGGCTTTTTCCTTTGAAATCCCAAAATTTGTAAATATATACATAAAACCATATTCTCTTATTCCTAAACCTGATAAAGATATAGGTACCATTGATATTACAGTTATAATAGGTACAAATATTAAGTAATACTTTAATTCAAGATTTATGGACATACCAATCCCCAGTAAATAAACAACTATCACCCCAAACCCCTGTACAAATAATGAAAGAATAAAAGTTTTAACAAATACCGGCGTATTAAAGATATATTTTCGTATTGAACCCCTTGCGCGCTCTAATTTTTTATAGAATCTTTCATAGGGAAAATATATTACAAATAGAGAACCAACCACAAATAGTAAAGATATGAGATAAAACATCTTTTCAACCAGACTATTTCTTATATAATCATATCCTAAAACAAATCCAATAAATGCTATCGTAATCAGGGCACATAGCCCCATATACCGTTCCATAAAAACTGAAACAAGGGGGTTTGTTTTTTGTTTATCCTCTTTATATAAATAATATGCCTTAACAATATCCCCCCCCACAGTACCGGGCATAAATAAATTAAAAAAAGTACCAATCATGTAAAGTTGAAATAATTCTTTAAAAGACATTTTTGTTTTAACAAAATAAGACCATCTTTTAGTGGAAAACAACATAGTGCTTAGATAAAAAAAACATGAAATCAAAAACATAGTTAGATCGATCTGTCTTAGCTCTATTATCACTACATTAAAGTCAAGCTTTCTAAAAACAAGAAAGAGAAAAAATAGACTTACAAATGCTTTGATCAAAATTTTAAAATATACTTTCAATTAATTTTTCCCTTCGATGTGTAAACTTCTTTAATATAGTAAATAGGCTTTTTCTGAGTTTCATAATAAATTCTAACCAGGTATTCTCCTAAGATACCCATCGCAAGCATCTGAAGACCAATGATTATTAACATTACACCAAGTATAAGAAGGGGTCTTCCTCCAATATCCTTGTGATAATAAAATTTTTCAAAAGTTAATTTTAGAGATATGAAAATACCAGCAAAAAAACTTATTAAACCAATAGGGCCAAAAGCTCTTAATGGTTTAGAGAAGAAAGACTGAAAAAACTTAATCATTATCAAATCAAGTATTACCTTGAATGTTCTTGAAATACCATATTTTGATTTTCCAAATTTTCTTGGATGATGTTTGGTTTCCACCTCTGTAATTTTTACACCATACTGACTTGCTACAGCGGGAATAAATCTATGCATTTCTCCATACAAATTTATATTTTTCAAAACATCACTTTTATAGGCTTTAAGGCTACATCCATAATCATGGAGTTTAACACCTGTAACTTTTGAAATAATCCAGTTTGCAACCATTGAAGGAAATCTTCTCGATAGAAATGGATCTTTTCTATCTTTCCTCCATCCACTAACAATATCATAACTTTTTGATAACTCAATTAATTTTGGGATATCTTCTGGATCGTTTTGTAAATCTCCATCCATTGTAATAATTACATCCCCTGTTGAGTAATCAAATCCTGCTGCAAAAGCTGAAGTTTGTCCATAATTCTTCCTTAAAGAAATAACAATAACCTTCTCATCTTTTTCCTGAATTTCTTTAAGAATGTCCAAGCTTTTATCTTGACTACCATCATCTACAAAAATAATTTCATAATCATAGTCTTTTATATCCATAACATTTTTCATTTTTTCATATAAAAGTTTTATATTGCCTTCCTCATTATAAATAGGAATCACAATAGATACTTTCATTAAAATCTCCTTATAGGTAAATCTATAACCCTTTTAAGGCCATAACATTTAAAGATGTAAATGTCTCTGACCATGATATCTTTATTATAAAGCATTTCTTTTCCTTTTTCATAGGAGTTGAAACTAAGGCGTATTAAAAACTCACTAAAAGGATTATAACTTTTTGTTAAAAACAAGGCATCATAATTCTCATAATTTTTTAG
>CALINM010000194.1 GCA_938045315.1 uncultured bacterium
TATTGCAAGCCTGATAACTCTATATATCGCAATGTTATTGGTGTATCTAAACACGATGTTTATAATGATGTTGTAAATCCTTCCCCAGAATTAAAAGAAAAATTAGGCTCCTCATCTTTTGACAGTAAGTTTCCCCCTACTTATGTATGGCTTGCCGCAATAATATACGAAAGATACACCTTGGCGGTATTAGATGTGCATAAAAACATATATATTACAGACCTTCCACATTATATTGATGATGGTAAAATATCTGTTTTTGAAAAAAATAAACATCTCGAAAAGTTTGTAGAGGACATAGAAGAATTTTTTGATAAAGAATACCCTCACAGCGATTACGCTTTGTTCTCCAAAAGAATAGAAAAGCTTTTAGACCAAAAATACCCTATAAAGGTTACTGTTGAATACGCAGGAGGCATAGATGAAATTGTTAATTACATAAAAGAAAATGCCAACTTGCAAGTTAAAACCATAAAAAGCTTTTACGAAGAAAAAGTTGAAGAATACCAAAAAGACTTTAATGAGAGATTTTTTAATAAAGTTATTAATCAAATCTTAAGAATTCTTGCCAGAGGATGGAAGATTGAAATTGTAGACGATGAGCCAGTCTTTGTATTTGTAACAAAAAAAGTAAAATACAAAGGCACAATAAGAGAAATAAAAACCCCACTTAAAGCATCAATAAAGATTGAAGTAAAAGGAAATAAGCTCTGTCTTACAGATAAAGGCTCCTTTCATCCTAATATTGCTCGCCTCGATGTCTGCACAGGGGCAAAAAAAACCTTTACTGTTGAAGAAATAGAAGAAGCATTAAAAATATTTGAAATAGCCAACTTAGAAGATGCTTTAGGCGTGCCTGCCTCTGACTTAGCAGAAAAAGAAGCCTATGAGTCAGAGACTAAACATCCTATATGGGAGGTAAAAGATGAACCTGTATGAAAGACAAAAAGAATTAAAATTAAACATTCCTGACAAAGTCGCAGTGGTTGGTTGCGGTGGTATCGGAAGTTGGGTATCTCTATCTCTTGCCTTACTGGGAGTAAAAGAGTTGATTTTAGTTGATTACGATATAGTTGAGGAGACAAATTTAAACAGAACTCCTTTTAGAATTAATGACATTGGAAAATATAAGGTAAACGCAATGTTTGAGTTGATTAAAGAAAGGAGACCTTCATGTTATGTGTTCCCAATAGAAAATAAAGTTGAAAATGCATTATACCTCTTAGAAAGATTAAAACCAAGCTTAATTGTAGATTGCAGAGATAATATAAAACACTCCAATTATCTTAGGGCTATGGCAAAATATGTTAAGCTCGGATACGATGGAATGGAGTTCACTATTGATACATATAAGCGAAATATCGCCTTTGAAGAAGGAGAGGAAATAGTAAGATATCAAACCGTGCCTTCTTTTGTTGGCATCCCCCTCTTTCTGGCAACATGGCTTGTTAATTACATCTCAATTAATGAGAATTTTCAAGAAAAAATAACTACAAAAAATATTAAGGAGGTAGTTGAAAATGTTTAAAAGAAATAGAGAAGTTTTTGATAGTGAATTAGAGATTATTGAAATAAAGGAGCCTGTTTTTAAGGTTTATTATCCTGCAATATATCTCAGTATTATTAAGAACTTAAATAAGAAGTTTCCTGCCCTTGAATGGAGTTTTTGTTCCACTGTAAAGACTATTACAGGAACTGAATATATACTCTCAGATAAAATTTATATACCAAAACAAAAAGTGTCAAATGCATCAGTTAAATACGAAGAAAACCTTGATGAATATAATGTAGTTGTTCATAGACACCCTTGGAAATATCCTTCAGGTTTTTCACAAACAGATAAAGACTGCATTAACTCTAATTTTGATGTTTCACTTCTTGTAAGCGATGACAAGATTACTAATGCTTCTGTCTGCATAAAAACTGAATTCTGCATTTTTCAATTTGCCGCTAATGCCGAATTGTTAGTTCACATCCCTGAGGTAGAAGTTGATACATCAAATATTAAAGTAGATGTCTTTGCTTACTATAAATGCTTTTAATGGGAGGTAATTTAAAATGGAATTTAAAGTAATTTTTGATATAGAAGGAGGAGTTGATTTAAATGAAATTCTTAAAGATGTGGAAGATTGGAAAAAAAGAGGATTATATATACTATGTAAAAAGCATGGAACGGTATTTCTCACATTGGAAGAATTTATAGGAGCATTAAGAAATTTAAAAATTAAAGAAGTTTACATATCAATAGATTACAGAAAAGGGAGGCAAGCATGAGTAAGACTTATGTTTTAAATGTGACTGTATTAACAGACTTTTAAAAAGATTAGAATAAGTATTAAAATAATCTAATCCTCCTCCCAACCATCCTTTCCTCCTCCTTAGCCACCAGGGCAACCCTGGTGGTTTTTTTTATCTCTAACGGCAATTAATTGCCATGCCTTACCATAGGCAAAATCTCCGCCCCATCCTCTTTGCTAAAGCATAGCTTATTAAAATCTCAATCCCCCTAAAAATAGCATCCAAATCAATTAAGAGACGCTCAAGATATAGACCCTATATCTTACATACCCCCTCAACCCACAAACGCCTCCTGGTTGATTACAGAAAAACTTTTAAGGGAAAATAGGCATGACCATCCCCCACACACACGCCCCACCACGCCTCAACGCAAACTTGAAGCCTCAATTTTTTAAAGAAAACTTTCTTTAAAATTTATCTTCTAAGGGATTTAGACAAAAAAAAAAAAAAAAAAAAAAAAAAAAAAA
>CALINM010000195.1 GCA_938045315.1 uncultured bacterium
TTTGGATAAAATTATTGAATGTGCTGATAGATGTAAGAGAATTGTTGAAAGCTTGCTTATTTATTCAAGGCAGAAACCTGCAAGTAAATCTCTGGAATCTTTAGATAATGTAATTGAGAGAACAATAGATCTTGTGGGATATAACCTCAAAAAAAATAACATAGTACTGGAAAAAGTGTTTGAAAATGTACCTATAATGTTTATAGACGGACAACAATTTCAGCAAGTATTGATAAATATAATTTTAAATGCTCAGGAATCAATCATTGCTGCAAAAAGGGAAAAGGGAAATATAAAGATCCATACCTATTTTGACTCAAAATCAAAAAAAGCTTATATAAAAATATCTGACAATGGTACTGGGATTAAAAAAAGTGTTTTAAACAAAATTTTTGATCCCTTCTTTACTACAAAAGCTTTTGGTGAGGCTTCAGGATTGGGGCTATCGATAGCACTTGGAGTTGTAAAAGAACATGGGGGAAATATTCACGTAGAAACGAAATTAAATGTTGGCACAACATTTGTTATTGAACTACCAGTAGAATAAATTAATAAAAGGATATATGGATATGTTTACAATAATTGGTTTTCTTGTTGTTTTTGGTGCTGTTATTGGTGGTTTTATAATGGAGAACGGGAACCCTTTAATACTCTTTATACCTGCAGAATTTATAATTATTTTTGGTGCTGCAACTGGAGCTTTTTTAATTTCATCACCACCTTCAGTTGTATCTATAGTTGTTAAATCCATAGGAAAAATTTTCTCAGGTAAGGAAAACAAAAAGGAAGATTATCTCCAACTTCTGAATTTATTGTTTCAATTATTTACAAAAATCAGAAAAGAAGGGTTAGTTTCAATAGAATCAGATATAGAGAATCCACAAAATAGCGCTATATTTAAGAATTTTCCTTCTATACTTTCAAATCATCATTTAATAACTTTTGTATGTGACAATTTAAAAGTAATTGTTTCAACCAATGTTCCTGCATATGAATTAGAAGGGCTTATCGAGCTTGAATTAGAAACACATCACCACCATGCTTTAATCCCAGCACATAGTGTTGCTAAGATTGCTGATGCTTTACCAGGGCTTGGTATTGTTGCTGCAGTTCTGGGAGTTGTTTTAACAATGGGAAAGATTGACCAACCTCCAGCAGTTTTAGGGCATAGTATTGGTGCTGCTTTGGTTGGGACATTTATGGGGGTTTTGGCTTGTTATGGATTTGTTGGACCAATAGCTACAAATTTAGAACATAGAGCAAATCATGAATCCATAATGTTTCAGGTAATAAAAGTAGCACTTGTATCATTTGTAGGTGGTTCTGCACCCCAGATGGCTGTTGAGTTTGGAAGACGAGCGATTCCAGGGGATGAAAGACCATCTTTTGAAGAATTGGAAAACAGAATACGGGGTAAATAATGACTGAACAAAAATCAATTATTATTAAACGAGTTAAAAAAAAGAAAGGCGAAGGAAATCATGGTGGTTCATGGAAAGTGGCATATGCTGATTTTGTCACTGCAATGATGGCGTTTTTTCTACTTATGTGGTTGATAACTATGGTCTCACCAGAAAAAAGGGCGAGGGTTGCAAGTTATTTTAAGTATTATGCGATTTTTGATAAAAGTGGTATTTCTATGTTTGAAGGTGTAGGTAACAAGATTATTAATATTGGTGGAGAGGGGGTTAATATACCAGAAGAAAAGGGTAATCCAGGTAAGATAAAACAAAAAGAACCTAATCAGATAAAGGAAGAGATACAGGAAAAAATAGAAAAAAAATTTAATAATATAAAAAGCCAGGTGATAATTGATGTATTCGGGAATTCAGTGAGGATAGAAGTAATAGATAGTGAAGGGAATCCGATTTTTCCTGTAGGCGATTCTAGTTTTACTGATGTGGGTAAACAAATTTTAAAAGAGATTTGTGATAGTCTTGCTGATTTTGATAATAAAATAATAATTGAAGGTCACACAGATGCTCTAAGTTATAGATCTAATAAATATTCTAATTGGGAACTATCAACAGACAGAGCTTCTGCAGCGAGGAGATTTATGGAATCTAATGGTATTAATCCTGATAGGATATCAATGGTAGTTGGTTATGCTGCAACGAAACCTTTAATTCATGATAATCCTAATGATCCAAGAAATAGAAGAGTTAGTATTGTTATAAATTATGATGATCAATTGAAGTAATTTTTATGATTATAGCTGAAATAAATAAAATTTTGGAGAAATTTTTACAAGATAATTTACCTATTATTCTTATGGGAAATACCCAAGATGCAAGAAGATTAATAACGTTTAGATTTTTAGGTTATATTAAAGAGATTAAAGAGAAAAATTATATAGTTTTTCACAAATTTAAACCCCTTTTACCATACTTTGTTTTTAAAAACGAACCGAGACTAAAAGCTATTTTTAGCATATCACCTCAAAATGGAATTGAAACGGTCTTACAAATCAAAGAAATTGATACAGATGAGATCTATACAGATTTTCCTGAAAATTTTTACGTATCAAGACCAATAAGAATTGAACCAAATCCTAAAAAGCCAGTTTTGTTATACGTTTTAAGCAAAGATGATCCAACAAATTTGTGTGATGTTATTAATATTAGCGAAAAGGGCGTGTGTTTTATAAGTCAGAGAGATTATATAGTTAATGGCGAATATGGGTTTATGATCATTTTACCAGATCAGTTGGGTGTTATTACATGTTATGGTGAAATAAAATATAAAAAAATAGAAAAATTTGGCTATTTTAGGTACGGAGCTGAGCTATTTAATCATGCAAAAGATAGAGCAGTGTTATCAAAATATATCATGATTAGGGAAAAAGAAATAATCGAGTTATTAAGGGGCGGTTAATGAATATTTGGACTACTAAAAAAATCAAAGATGTTATCTTAGGGGATCTTTCTAATATAAATTTATTGAACAATGATACCTTTGAGCTGGATTTCTTTAAAAAAGCTAATTTCCATGACCTTATTATTTTGGAATATTATGAGGGTTACAGGAATTTTGTTAGTAATTACAATTTTAAAGGTTATTTAGGATTAATTATTTTATGTGATTTTAAAAAGGGTAACTTCAGCTTTATTCCTTCTCTTAAAACAGCGATATTAGATGTGAATAAAATTGGAATAGAAAAGACCAAGGAGTTAATTAGTTTTATCATAAATTTGCACTCAAAAAGAATTAAAAACTTAGATATTTATGCAAATAAAGAGGGTAAATTTGAAGAAGCACATTTAGATAACTTTATAGAAATTAAATCACAAATAGTAGAGAAGCTAAGTTATTGTTTTAGTAACAAACTAAATATAATAATAACAATTCAAGTTCTCGAAGAGGGGAGGAAAGTAAACGCAAGGGGTACTGGTTATATAAAGGATTTAAATAATGATTTTTTCATAATCGAGAAGATAAGACCAAATCAAATCTGTTATAGGATTAAACCTGAAGAACCATTATTATTTACTTTTCCAGATAAGGAATGTTTTTATGAGGCTAAAGGTAGAATAATAAAAAAAACAGATGATTTAATTTTTGTTGATATTCCCAATACTATTAAATTAGAGAGAAGAAAATTTGTCAGGGTTGAACCAAATTTAAAAAATCCAGTAAAGGTTTACATTCATATTCCTGGCGAAGAAAATGAAGTAATAGATTGTATTGATATTAGCACTTTAGGAATCTCTTTTTATTCTCAGAGAGAGCTCCCTTTAAATGGTATATATGTTTTTGGATTAAAAACACCTTATAATGATAGATTTATTATAAGTGAGGGTATAATAAGAAATAAAGAACTTATTGATGAAAAGTTTAGGTATGGCATAGAGCTGGACCTTTCTGAAAAGGAGATTGATATTGTTGCCGATTATATTAGAAAAAGAGAGGTGGAAATATTAGATCTTCTAAAAGATTAAAAATAGAATTTCGTCAAACTCTTGACAATCCATTTTAATTAAATTATTATGTTCTACAAATGAAAAAAGTGCTAGTAATAGATGATGATGTTTATGTAAGAGATGCATTGTCAAATATCCTTACTCAAAAGGGTTTTCTTGTTGACAAAGCGGAAAATGGATTAGAGGGTATAAAGCTTATAAAAGAAAAAGACTATGATGTTTTGCTTGTTGATCTTGTGATGCCCGAAATGGGAGGAGTCGATTTTTTAAGAGAATTAAATAGAGAAAATGTTGATGTCCCATCAATAGTAATCACAGCTTTTGCTTCAGTAGACACAGCAGTAGAGGCTATGAAATTAGGTGCATTAGATTACATAACAAAGCCCTTTAATATTGATGAGCTATTAGTAATAATTGAAAAAGCGATAAAAGTCTATGAGCTAAAGAAAGAAAATATCAATTATAGAAGGCAGCTTCAGAAAATACATGGATTTGAGAATATAGTTGGCAATTCACCGAAAATTCAGGAAATTTTCTCACTCATTTCCAAAGTCGCTGACAGTGATGCAACGATATTATTAACAGGGGAGTCCGGGACGGGAAAAGAGCTAATCGCTAAATCGATACATTATATGAGTTATAGATCCAAATATCCATTTGTACCGATTAATTGTGGTGCCATACCTAAAGAGTTACTGGAATCTGAGTTTTTTGGTTATGAAAAAGGTGCTTTTACAGGTGCTGTGGCTACAAAAAAAGGAAGAGTCGAATTGGCTGATAAAGGTACCCTTTTTTTAGATGAGATAGGTGAACTTATTCTTCCCTTACAGGTTAAGCTACTTAGGTTCTTACAGGAAAAGGAATTTGAAAGAGTTGGCGGTGGAAAAACACTAAAGGTAGATGTTAGAATAATAGCAGCTACTAATAGGGATCTGGAAAAGGATGTTTTGGAGGGCAAATTTAGAGAAGATTTATTTTATAGATTGAATGTTATTCCTATTCATATACCCCCATTAAGGGAGAGAAAAGAAGATATACCATTACTATTAAATTATTTTATATCCAAGTTTTGCAAAAAAAGAAAAAGGCCAGTTCTGACAATCAGCAAGGAGGCGATGAGATGTCTTGAAAATTACTACTGGCCTGGTAATATTAGAGAGTTGGAAAATTTATGCGATAGACTTTCAGTACTTGTTTCGGGAAATAAGATTGAATTATATGATTTGCCAGAAAAATTTATTACAAATAATAAAGCGATGGGTGGATGTGTAACAAAACTGGATATAACAGCAAGTGATTTCCTTTTGCCCGAAAATGGCTTTGATTTGAATAAAGTGATTCATGATTTTGAGAGGAAAGCAATTGTAGAAGCTCTTAAAAAAGCGGGCGGAGTTAAAAGTAAGGCAGCAACTTTACTGGGACTAAATAGGACAACTCTTCTTGAAAAGATGAAAAAAATGCATATCCCCTTTGATACTGGATCTTCTATCAATAATTAATCTTTTAAATTTTCTTTTTAATTATCTAATTTTTTTAGTTTTATAAAAAATGTCATTTTTATGACATATGATGATTATTAAAAAAATCAATTTTATCAGTTAGTTATAAACGGCACAGTTATTGCATAACATAATGTTGTGATAGGGGTAAAATTTTTAAATAAAAAAATTGTTACATTAAGAAATATTTTGGTTTTTTTAATGATTTTTTTTACGAATTTGTATGGTCAAAATAATGTCTACTCTGAGTATGAGACTTTGTTAAGATTAATAGAACTTAAAAAATATGATGAAGTAGTAAATTTTATTGAGAGCACAGAACCTTTAAGTAGAAAATTTGACTTTTATAAGCTTTCTGCAGATTTTTTCATGAAAATTGGCAAATATTTAAAAGCTATTGATTACTATAAGTTAGCATTCATTAATTCACAAAATTCTAAAGATAGAGATTATTCATTATTAAAAAGAGGAGAATGTTATATAAACATAAGAAACTATGTGGAAGCAAAGCTAATTTTAACTAATTTGATAAAAAATAATCCCCAAACTTTTTATCTTAACGACGCCTATCTTCTTCTTGCTCAAGCATACGAGGCATTAGGGGATGCTCAGGAAGCAATGAAATATTATGAAAAGCTCCAGCCAACTGTATCTGCTCAAATATTAAAAGCAAAAGCTTATGTGAGGTTAAGTAGATTTGATGAAGCAATAAAAATTTTTGAAGGGATTTTTAACACTGAGAAAGATATAGTTTCCAGCCAAAAGGATATTTACTATTATTTTGGAGAAGCACTTAGGAATAAAGGCAGATTCAAAGAAGCCAAAACATATCTTTCAGGTGCAAAGAGAGTTGAAGGATTCAGTGGAAAATCGAGTTTATCCTTAGGAAAAATATCCTATGAAGAAAAAGATTTTGATGCAGCTATTAAATATTTTAATGAAGTAATATCAGGTAAAGATGGAGAAGCGAAAGGAGAAGCATATTACTATCTGGGTTTGATTTATTACGGGCGAGGAGAAAAAAATCAAGCCATAGAAAAGTTTACTAAGCTAAGAAATGATTTTCCCGTCTCAAAGAGCTACAAGAAGGCAACAATTATGTTATCAAAGATCATGAGACAAAAAAAGGAATATGAAACTGCAACCAAATATTTAGATGAATTGTTGAAAAGTAACTATGATATTGAGGTTATTAATGAAATTGAGAATGTATTGAATGAAATGTTAGATAGTAACGGAAAAATCAACATGAAATATTTTGATAAATATGCACCTTACCTTTTAAAGTTCAAAAGGCATGCTTTGTTAATTAAATTTTGTGAAAAAGTTCTGGATGAAAAGAGAATTAATGTTTTAAATAGAATCTTTCTTTCAGGTAGTGTTGAAGAAAAAAAGCAGTCAGCAACATTACTTTTTAATTATTA
>CALINM010000196.1 GCA_938045315.1 uncultured bacterium
CTTTTTGTTAAATTTTTTTTTTGAAACCAAAAGATTATGAAAATACTTCAAAAAAAGTTTATTATTAAATTCCGGACTGGTAAGGATTTTTTTTATATTCTCAAGATCTTCGATATTATCAAATATTTTAAAGTTAATAGGAAATTTCCATGGATAAAAATTTCTAAGCATTAAAAAACATAATAAACCAAAGAATTTTTTTATTCAAGCATGAGATTTGTAAATGTAAATTTACATGAGGTTTTTACAATTATCGAAAAAAATAATTAATTAATACTCCAAAATCATAACTATAATGGGAAAAAACTTTCTTTCTCGTATAGCTAAATCCCATTTCTAAATTTTTATTTAAGAAGAAATTCTGTGTGAAACTTAATTTGTATAATTTGTGGTTATCACCTAATGGATAATACATACTTTCCAGCGTTATTAATGTTTTACTGCGGTTCCTAAAATTTTTAATTACCCCTCCTTCTATACCAATCCCACCAGAAAAGTTTTTCTTATAAACACCCCCCATTTCCACACTACCATTAAAAAGCATATAAGATAATATGGATAAAATTTTTGCTGACATACCACAACCTGCATTAACAAAATAATACAGATCATCTTTATCAAAGTAAAAACCCTTTCTTTCAAAACCTGTTTTAACCCGCCAGGATAGGGATCTGGAAAAATAATCAAAGGGTGAAAAGGAGATTATATTTATTAAATCAAACCTTTCCAGAAAAAATTTATCTCTAAAATATTTGAAGTGTAAATCTGTAAAAACAATTTGTGAACCTTCTATATATCCCCTATCATTATTTGTAATATCATGATAGGCTGGCCTTATGGAAATATCTAAATAACCATTGCCATTATAAACACCCTGTCCAATTTTTAATCTTGCAGATTCATGTCCAGTTTCAGGAGAAGAGGGTGCACTAAAAATATTTTCTTCCTCCCATATGGGGAGTTGACTTCTTGCACGCAAAACTTGAAGATATCTTTTTTGATATAAGTCCTTAGATATATCTTTTGTAAAATATTTATACTGAAGAATTTCCGCTGAAATTTCAAGAATTTTTTGCCTTTCTTGAAGAGTTAAATATTTATCATCTTTTAGAATTTCTTCAGGTGAAATACTACCGTTCACTAATTCAAGAACTATGTTACTTTTTTTTTCAGGAAGGAAGGAGCTTAAAAATTTAATTCTTGTATAAATAGAAGGTCTATATACAATTTTTTCCACAAGACCTTCTTCTATAACAACCCTTATAGTATCAACGGGGATTACCCAGAATTTAAATTTTTCTATTAAATTAACATCCGGCCTTGCTGCCTCTATTAAAAAAAGTATATTATACGAACAATTTTCATCAAAAAAATAATAAAATTGAAAGATGTCTTTTAATTCCCAGAGATGAAGAAACATTTTTTTTACCTCTTCCGCAGTTAGGTTGAGATTATACTCCCATATATCCCTTCGCTCTATATCACTATATTCCCTTACCTTATCATAATAAGGCATAGCAGTATAAATTCCTTTGTAGTAACCAAAAATACCTTTAAAAGTATATATTAACGCAAAATCATCTTCTGGAATTGCTGAATAATTAACAGCATATGCAAGAAGAGAACTATGAAAATCGCCCTCTAACCTTAAAAGAGTATGCCCAAACATTGATGCTGGACTGTTAGGATAGAAAGAGGGAAATATAAGACTGGCTGATTTTGGATTTACTCTCTGAAAAACATCTTGAAACTCTGAGCATTTAACCTCTGGCAACTTTGATTCATCGATATTTAATTTTTCTTTAAGCCACTCATACCTTGCAATAAACCTACATCTTGGATGATCGTTATGATTTGTTGACGGAATTTCAAAAAAAGAATCAATAGTTTCTAATAATTCACTCTGAGGGTTTTTTTTACCCTCCCTGGATAAGAAAAATTTAGCATCATCTATAAAGCTTTCATAACCATCTACTTTTTTACTATAATGCAGCAAAATATGCCAGTATCTATCTTTGTGGAGATCTAATCTTTTTGCACTTTCCTTTAGATAATACTTATATACGAAAGTTGTGTCTGAATAAGCAAGGGAAAACTCATACCAAAATAAAAAAACGCATGGGAGCAATAAAATTGCCCTCACACGTTTTAAAAACTTCATAAATTTAACTTAATTCTTTGTCATCTCTAAAACTACATTGTCTATTACTTCTGCCATTTGAATATTTTCGGAGGTAAAAATTCTCATAAAACTATCATGTAACTTTGCATAAAACTCTTTTCTCTGATCCACGGGAATATTGAGGAGCTCCGCAAAGGAATCAAGAGTCTCTCCCTTTCCCACAACTATATCTTTTGCCAGATTATCCATATTAGCAACAACAAATTCTTGAAGTCTTTCATTTTTGACAAAGTGTGTTGGTTTATCACATTCTGAAGTACCCGTAGTGATACCAAATGTTTGAGTACCAAAAGTACCGTTTAGAAAAGTCATAGCAAGATTACCAACAAGAGTGTCGTTGTTAGGACTGATTAGCATCGCTCCAAGACCACACCCTGAATTTTTCCTTGCAGTAGCAAAGGACAAATTAACACAGATTAAAACAAAAAGAACTGTAAATAAAAATTTTTTCATATCCCACCTCCTTTTTTTTATATTTAGATTAAATAACAGAGTGTGAACTTTGTCAAGTTATTATTTTTTTTAACCTCCAGCTATGGGTGGGAAAAAACTTATGACATCTCCCTCTTTAATAGCCCTTTCATAGTCGTTACAAATTAGACCATTAATTACTACAATGAGAGGCTTATCACTTAAAGACAGTTCTTCAATTAAATTAGCGACTCTATAATTTTCTTCTACTTGAAATAAATACTCATTACTTTCATTTTTTGGATAACTTTTTGGAGGGGTTAACCCCCCAAAAAGTCTTACTTTAATGTTCAAACCCATAAAACTACCAGTTAAATACTTTATCTAAATCCTCATCTTTAATCATGAAAACTTTATTGTGTGGTGGCAGAGGCTCTGTGTAGAAAAACTTTGGCAATCTGTCTTTTTGTGATGTTAAACCTGCTCTTATATTAAAATCTCTTTCCATTTTCAGTACGTTTTTTCCATACTCAATGGCATCATTTGCAGTTATATTCCATCCATAAAAACTATTTAGCAAATCCAAAAATGCCTGAAAAGTATCCTGTTGATCCAGTAATGCAAAGGCTATAAACAAACACATACCAGTTGAGTCTATGAAAGCAGTTGCAATCTGCAAATTCCTTGAAAGTTCTACCTGTCCCTCTGGCTTCAAGGGATCTACAAAGCCACCACATTTTAAAACATTAGATGCTATAGCATATCCTGCAGTATGATCTGCACCCATTGTACTTGTTGCATAAGTTACGCCTATACCCTGTGCTGCTCTTGGATCATAAGCAGGAAGTCCCTGACCTTTTACAACAGGGACCCTATCTACTCCAAATGCTTTACCGGTGTACTCTGCACCATTACCTATTATTCTTCCCAAATAAGTACCTTCTTTAATTTCATTAAGAAGCTTGATTGCCCCATCAGCGTCCCCCCATTTTACTAAACCTGCTTCCATAGCAACACTTATTGCAACACCAACCTCAATTGTATCAAGCCCAATCGTATCACAAAGAAAATCCATCATTGCTATTTTATCAATATCGTCAATAGCACAGTTTCCACCTAAAGACCATACCGTTTCATATTCTGGTTGTTTTGTAAGATAGTGCCCATCTTTATCATGATATATACCTGAGCATCTAATAACACAACCCCTGTGACAACCATGTGTAGGATTACCACCTCTCTCCTTTTCAAGCTGTGCTTCTACTTCACCACTTATCTTCCGTGCACCAGCAAACTGACCATTTTTGAAGTTATACGTAGGGTATGCACCAACTTCATTAATAATGTTAGTCAGTACATTTGTCCCATAAGCAGGAAGCCCCTGCCCTGTAACAGGATGCTTTTGCAAGCCAGTAACAAATCGTTTATTTGCATCTTTAAAAGCTTCCGGATCTTTGGGCTCAAGGTATTTACTATCACTTTCGTCTATAATTATCGCTTTAACTCCCTTTGATCCCATAACAGCGCCGACACCACCTCTACCACAATGTCTTGTGGGTCTTAGCTCCATATCTGTACAGGCTACTGATGCTGCTGAAAGTTTCATCTCTCCAGCAGGTCCTATAGAAATAACAGCAATCTTTTCCCCATACTCTTTTTTTAGTTTTTCTACTAATTCATAATTGGTAAGCATTTTTAGCGAGTTATCTTTTATCACTTTCACGCCACTCTTACTTACCTCAATTTTATACAAATCACCATTTTTAGGCTTACCCTCCAATACTATAGCACCAATACCTAATCTTGCTAATGCCTGAGATGGTTGACCACCAGCGTTAGCCTCTTTTATACCCCCTGTAAGTGGGCTCTTACATCCTACAGATATTCTTCCTGACATAGCAGATGCGCTACCACTTAATAATCCAGGTGCTATAACAAACTTATTATCCTCTCCAAGGGGATGACATAGGGGATCAACTTCACATGATACTATCGCAGAAGTTAATGATCTACCACCATAACGTTCATATTGTCCAATTGGTTCCTCTTTAACTTCTGGTTTTTCTGCACTCATGTTGATTCTAATAATTTTTCTCATAATTTACCTCCCTTTAATTAAATTAAACAATTAAAAAGATCTCCACACCATAGACAGGCCCCACAGGGCACTTCATTTGAATAGCAATCGTAGATAAAATCTTCTAACTCCATGAGATCACACAGTGCAAAATTACAATCATAGCAATATGGATATTCATATTTGACAACATCTCCACGAAACCTTCTATAATTTTCCTTATTGTATATATCTAAGGGATTTTCAATGTTGATATTCCCAAAACTTAATTTTTTTACCTTTT
>CALINM010000197.1 GCA_938045315.1 uncultured bacterium
GATTCCCCTTTTGTGTTTTATTTTTCTTTGAATTAGATTACAATAATCAATTATGGCATGGGGTTATGCTTTAATTATTATTTTGGGTCTTTTTCTAATATGTCTTGGTTTTTATGGTGCTTTTGAGTATAAGGGCAAGGAAAAGCTTAAAAATTTTGCAGCAATATTAATATCTATTGGGTTGATAATAGCTATTCTTGGTTTATTGTTAACTGTCTTACCTGATTTTTTTAAGGAAACAGTATGGTAAAAAAAGTTTTAAGAATCATAGTTTTTTTTATATTTATTTTATTTTTGGTTTATTTGAGGGTTTTAATAGGACAATATAAGGAGTACAAGAAGGCAGAGGATGCGTATTCGAAACTGAATTTTAAAGATGCAGTTGTATATTACGAGACAGCGATTTTATTTTACACACCAATCAGTCCTTATATTGACAAATCAATTGAAAGGATGTTTGAAATAGCATTAAAGTATGAACAAAATCAGCAATATGAATATGCCTTAGATGTGTATGAGAATTTAAGAAGTTCTCTTTATGCAACTAAAAGTTTTTATCAGCCCTATTCCCACGTTATAAGTACATGTGATAAAAAAATTTCTGAATTATTAGGAAAAATTAAAAAGTGAAATATGATTTTTCCTTTATTGCTTTAGGTGGTGTGGGAGAAATAGGTTCTAATTGCTACTTAATGGATTTTGGAGATGAATGTTTTCTTATAGATTTAGGGCTTTCATTTTGTGATAATCTATATCCTGGAGTATCTGCTTCTGTCCCCGATATTTATAGTTTGAAGGAGGTTAAAAATAAACTTAAAGGAATAATTATTACTCATGGTCACGATGATCATATCGGTGGTATTCCCTACTTCATACATCAACTAAATGTGCCAATATATACCTCATCTTTTGCGGGAGAGCTTATTAGGAGTAAAATTTCTGAGGCTGTGGGGAAAAGTGTTGAAAATATTATTTTGATAAAAGGCAAAATATGTGAACAAAAGATTGGTAACAGAATTTTTACTTTTTTTAAAACCCATCATAGCATACCTGAAAGTTATGGTTTTTATACAAAGATAAAAGGTGGGGAAATTGTTTTTACATCTGATTTTAAGAGATTTAATATTGAATTACTACCAAAAAATCCACTTTTGTTATTTGTCGATGCAACAAATGCTGGCATTACTGAAGATATAACAGAAGGTGAAGTTAGAAGTACGATAGACAGAATTATCAAAAATACAAAAGGTGTATTTGTAACTGCAACTTTTTCTACAAATTTATTTAGAATAAAATCTCTGATAAATCTGATAAAAAAGAATGGCAGAAAATTGTTTGTTACAGGAAGGAGCGTTACAACTTCTTTAGAAATAGCAAAAAAATTGGGTCTTATTAAGGATTTGGATATAGTAGATTGGGAGAAGATTAATAGATACCAGAGAAATGAGGTAGCAATTATTGCTTCTGGCACACAGGGAGAGAAGTTTTCTTCTTTGAAGCAAATGTCTGTTGGTAAATTCAAAGGTTTTTGTCTGCAGGAAGGTGATAGTGTAGTAATTTCTTCACGTATGATACCGGGAAACGAAAAAAATATTTACCATATGATAAACCAGTTTATAAGTAGGGACATAGATGTTTATTATGTAGATATAGCTAAAACTCACAGTACTGGTCATGGGACACAAAAAGAACTGAAGAAACTTCTTGGAGGTATAAGAGCAAGATATATTGTTCCTATACATGGCGAAGCAAGACATTTAAAAAATTTAAAAGAATTGGCTGTAAATACAGGGTATGATAAAGAAAATATTTTGATTATAGACAGGGGAACAAAAATATTGATAAAAGGTAAAGAAGTCACAACAGTTAAACAGGAGAGCATTAAAAAGTTTTTTATAGATTTCCACGATAATTCATTAATCACGGAAGAATTGGCAAGGCAGAGAAGAAAAATTGGCGAAGAAGGGGTGTGTTACGGGGTAGTAACTTATAAGCCCTATCCACGTTTAAAGCTTGAATGCTATGGTTTTGATATGTCTAATGAAGTTGCTGAAATTATTACAAAAGAAATTAGAAATTATATATCACTTATTGATAATGGCATTACGGAAAGTGATAAAGAAAATATGAAACAGATTGTAAAAACTATAATAAAAAAATGTTACAATAGAAAACCTTTAATAATATTGGGAGAAGGAGTAGAAAGTGATTGAAGCATTTATACTGGGAGTTATTCAAGGATTGACAGAGTTTTTGCCCATAAGTAGTTCGGCACACCTTTTAATCGTAAATAGAATTTTTAATTTTCAAAGTGATATTTTAAACACAAATATGTTTGATGCCATACTTCATGGTGGTTCGCTTCTTGCAATTGTTATTTTCTTTTTCAAGGACTTAAAAAAAGTTATACAGAAACCTGTTATTATTAGAAATATATTAATATCTATTATCCCCACTTTAATTATGGGGTTTCTTATTGAACCTATTAAAGATACTTATTTCAGGAGTGTTTCAATAAGTATCTTTTCGCTAATATTCTGGGGAGTTTATATGATAATTGCTGAAAAAAGAAACAAGGGGATAAAAATGATGGAAGATTTGAAGATATGGGAGTTCTTTATTATTGGCATTATGCAATCAATAGCATTGATCCCTGGAACAAGTAGATCTGGTATTACCATCTCTACAGCCTTGTTATTAAATATGAAGAGTGAAGAGGCTGTTAGCACATCCTTTTTAATTGGGTTACCGGTAATTACAGCTGCTTTTGCCTATGAGTTTAGAAAAGCATTAGTTTTAGATACATCTTTTGATGCGCCAATACTGGTTTCTGGTCTGGCAAGCTCCTTTATTTTTAGTTTACTTGCCCTTATCTTTCTTATAAAATTTATTAGAAAGTTTAAATTTAGTAGTTTCGCCTATTATCGCTTTGGGCTTGCATTTCTTTTGATCGTTTTGTTCTGGAGAGGAAATTTAAATTTTTAATATTAAGTTTTAATTGGTAAGATAAGCGATAGTTAAGAGGCAATACATGGAAAAGATTGATAATGAGTTGCAGGGATATGAAAATAAAAAGGGCACAAGGCGCGATATATCCATAATAATTTTTATAGCCTTTATAATATTTTTCTCCATAGCACTCATAACTTATGACCCTTCAGATCCGTCTTTTTTTACCCAACCAGTCTTTCCAGGTCAAAAGATAAATAATTTTTTTGGCAAATTTGGCTCTCATCTATCCTCAATTCTTTTTCAGGGGCTTGGTTTGACTGCATTTATGATACCCCTGTATCTTATCATATTTCTCTTCACATCTCGTTTTTTGAAAAGTTTTTCTTTCAGGTTTTACAAAGTACTTTTTTTTATAATATCTTTAGTTTCAATGTCTGCCATATTTTCTGGGTTATTTCCAGAGACTAATTTCTGGGGCATGAAAATCCCCCTTGGTGGCATTGTAGGCTTGATAACAATTAGTTACTTAAAGCAGATATTTAATTTATCGGGTAGCATTTTCATTTTATTATTAATTTTTGTTATTTTTACCATACTTGCCCTGGAAAAAAACATATTTATGAAAATTTTTAACAAGGTGGTTTCTTTTCTAAGTTTTTTAAAAAGAACGAAGAATATAAGTGAAAGTTCGGTGAAAGTGGAGGTTAAACCACCAAGAGTTGTTAAAACAATGCAAAAGGTGCAAAACAAAGAGAACATTGATGAATTTATAAAAGAGCCTGAAATTAAAGATAAAAAAGTGCTGGAACTACCGCCACTCTCTTTACTTTCCATAAATAAGGAGAAAAGTATCGGTCCCGGAGAAACTGAATTAAAGGAAAATTGTAGTATTATCGAAGAGTGTTTTAAATATTTTGACGTTAAAGGAAAAATTACAGAAGTTCATCCTGGTCCAGTAATTACAATGTACGAGTTTATTCCAGAACCTGGTACTAAAATCAGCAAGATTTTATCCCTTGAACACGAAATTTCGATGGCATTAAAAGCGATATCTATAAGAATAATTGCACCCATACCCGGTAAAGCATCGGTAGGAATTGAGGTTTCAAATAAAAAAATAGCTACGGTTTATCTTAGGGAAATTATTGGTAGTGAGTTATTCGCTAACAAGCACTTTAAAATCCCTCTTGCCCTTGGGAAAGATACCACAGGTGAACCTTATGTTTCAGATTTAACAAAAATGCCTCATCTCCTTATAGCTGGATCCACTGGTTCTGGAAAAAGTGTGTCAGTAAATGCAATGATTATAAGTATCCTTTATAAAATGACACCAAAAGAGGCTAAATTTATTATGATCGATCCAAAAATGCTTGAACTGAGTTTATATAAAGATATCCCCCATCTTTTGTATCCCGTTGTTACAAATCCAGAAGAGGCGAGTAAGGTTTTAAGATGGACCATCAAAGAAATGGAGAGAAGATATGAACTTATGGCAAACATGGCGGTTAGAAATATTGAGCAGTATAATGCTAAAATAACGAAAGAAAACAGAACACTATTTGATGATTATAAATCACTGGAAAAATTACCTTACATTGTAGTTATAATAGATGAATTAGCAGATTTAATGATGGTCTCACCAAAAGAAGTTGAGACTTCTATAACACGGTTAGCACAAATGGCAAGGGCCGCAGGTATACATATGATAGTAGCTACTCAAAGACCATCAGTGGATGTTATAACGGGTTTAATTAAGGCAAATTTTCCGGCAAGAATTGCTTTTAAGGTGGCATCAAAGATTGACTCAAGAACGATATTAGATGCTAATGGTGCAGATTCACTACTTGGGCATGGAGATATGCTTTATCTTCCACCTGCTACAAGCCAGTTAATTAGACTTCATGGAGCATTAGTAACGGAAGAAGAAATACAATCAGTTGTCAATTTTTGGAAAAGTCAGTATACCGCACAATATATTGATATTTCTAATGAGATTGTGGATGAGCCACAGGAAGAGAGTGATATAATTGATGATGATAAATATGAAGAGGCAGTTAAGATAGTAAAAGAGACAAGACAGGCATCCATATCATTAATACAAAGAAGACTAAGAATAGGTTATAATAGAGCTGCAAGATTAATAGAAAGAATGGAAAAAGAGGGCATAGTAGGTCCGCCTGAGGGAAGTAAACCAAGGGAGGTTTTGATAAGATAGAGTACTTGTATCAGACCTGGATTATTGAAAATTAGTGCTTAATATGACGGTGATGTTAGAATTTATCTATTGATATTTTATTTAATGAGTTAAAATTTTTAATGGATGTTTTTAAAGGAGAATTTTATGAAAAAATCTATTTTCATAGTAATTATGCTTTTATCTTTTTCTATTTCCCATGCACAACAACAAAAAATATCGGTACTTTCAGTTGTAGCAGGTATTCAAAAATTTTATGATATAGCGTATGGAATATCTGCAATCTTTGTTCAGGAAGCAACTATAAAAAACTTGAATAAAGTGCAAGTATCCAAAGGTGAAGTTTACTTTAAGAAACCAGGGAAAATGGCATGGATATATCAGGAACCTACAAAACAAAAAATTATTAGTGATGGTCTTACATTATGGATGTACATGCCTGAGAGTAAACAAGTGATAAAAAATAGAACAAATCAGGCTTTTGCTACAGAAACACCCCAAAATTTTCTCTCTGGATTTGGTGATATTAACAGGGATTTTATAGTAAATTTTGTTCCTCCAATTTTCGATGATCAGAGAAATGTGCTTCTTGAGTTTATACCAAGAAATCCTCAATACAACTGGACAAAAATATACGTCACAGCAAAACCTATTCAATATGGTGGTGAAACAATATATCAGGTAATTCAAACAACACTTTATGATAGATTTGGAAATATAAATAAAATAACTTTTTATAATCTAAATGTTTATGAAAAAAATGATGCCTATAAAATACCGGATTCTCATTTCCATTTTACTCCACCAGCTGATGTACAGGTTATAGAACCACCTGCCACTTTAAAAAGTAGATAAAATGAACTTTTATCTAATAAATTTGGGTTGTGCAAAAAATCTTGTGGAAAGTGAAAATTTATCTAAACATTTAATTCAGGTAGGTTACCAGCTAGTCGATGAAATTAGAAATGCTGATATTGTTGTAATCAATACATGTGGTTTTATCAGGGAGGCGAAAGAAGAATCAATAGAGACAATTCTTGAAGCTATTGATAATAAAAAAAAAGAAGCACATTTAGTAGTTTTTGGCTGTCTTGTACAGAGGTATTTAAAGGAATTGAAAAACGCTATTCCAGAAGTTGAGCTATTTTTACCCGTTATGTCCACTCAAGAAATAGCTGTGGCTATAAAAAATCAATTTCCCCCATCCAGGAAGGTTAAAAAAGATGATAAAAGAATACTATATACCCCTCCATCATACAAATATATAAAGATTTCCGATGGATGTATAAATTATTGTTCCTATTGTGTAATTCCTATGATTAGAGGGACTTTGAGAAGCAGGGGGATGGATGATATCCTTCAGGATGTTGAGAAATCACTTGAAGAGGGTGTATATGAAATTAATCTAATTGGTCAGGATATTACAGCTTATGGTAAAGATCTATACGATCAACCTAAACTTCTTGAGCTTGTAAAAAAAATACTGAGTATAAAGAAAAAGTTCTGGTTGAGGCTTTTATATTTATATCCCACAAAGATACCCGAAGAGATAATTGACATTATGGTTGAAGATAAAAGGCTTATCCCCTACCTGGATATCCCCATACAGCATATAAGTGATAGAATTTTAAAGTTAATGGGTAGAACGTACTCAAAGAGAGATATATACAAGCTAATCCAGAGATTGAGAAATAAAGTGCCCCATATTATTCTAAGGACTTCCTTAATTACAGGTTTTCCCACAGAGGAGGAGGAAGAATTTATGGAGGTGGTGGATTTTATAAGAGAAGTTAAATTTGATCATCTTGGTGTATTTACCTATTCACCTGAAGAAGATACGCCTGCTTTTAAATTAAGTCCCTATATATCGGAGAGAGTAAAAAAAAGAAGAAAGAAAGTCATAATGAAAGAACAATATAAAATTGTTACCGAAAAACTTAAGACATATAAAGGTAAGATATTAGAGTGTTTAATTGAAGAGCCCGTTGATGAAATGGGGGTTTTATGGATTGGAAGGTTTTATGGGCAAGCGCCTGAGGTTGATGGTGTTGTCTACATAAGTGGATATGAGCCAAAAATGGGGCTTGTAGTTCCGGTCTTAATTAAAAAAAGCAAGGGTTATGATCTTTTTGGAGAAGTTAAGATTTAATGGCTTTTTAACAAAAATTTAAAATTTTGATGTTTCAATGTTTTAGTTATGAGGTTGTATTTCTTTATTTTATTTTTTTTAAATTATTCACTTCTCAGCGCTCAATATATTGATCCAGGGAGAGATTTTCTTAAAGGTAGAATTGTTGATATGAGAGGTGAAAATGACTTTAAAAAAGGACATATTGAGGGATCTATAAATATTACCTTCCATGATCTAAAAATGGTTATCCAGAGTGGAGGGTTTGTTGAATTTCATAACCTGTGTGTCATTATGGGGATATCTCCAGAAAGAAAAGTTTATATAATTCCTGATGATAAAGAACCCTTATTTAATGCTTTCATTCTTGCTGGTGCTTTAAACTACATTGGAATTAATGAGGTATTTATTTTAAGAGGAACCTTAAAAGACCTGATAGATTCTGGCGTATCTGTAACAAATAAAGGCAGTAAAATAAATTTTGTTGATTGGACGTTGAATTATGCGTTCAATTTTTTAGACATCGAAAGCTTTAAAAAACTAAGTAATCAAAAAAACAAAAAAATAATTAATTTCGATGATAAATTAGAAAAAAATAAGAATTATATCAATATAAAACCAGATATGCTTTTCCAGAATAATTTAATTGAAAATTGTGAAGGGATAAATAAATTAATTTTTACTGGAAAAGGCAAAGAGAAAAAAGATATAATCCTTAAAAGCAGCGATATTTTAATGCTTCTTGGTATGAAATATTTGTTGAGTAACGTTTGCGGTTATGATAATGTATTTGTGGTTAGGGAGGAAAGAAAATGAAAAAAATAGTTATAACTTGTTTGTTTTATATATTATTTTCTATAAATGCTTATGGTGAGGAAAAAATAGGGATAATTCCTTTTAAGGTTTTTGGTCCCTATGAGGTTCAATATTTGAAAGATGCACTGCCAGAAATGCTATATTCAAGACTTCCCTTTTCTCAAAAAGAGATTATAAGAAAAGATCAGTTAAAGGAGCTTTTAAAAGGCTATGAGGCTAAAGATGAGCTAACTCAGGCAAAGTATTTATTAGAAAAAACAGGTTTTACAGCTGTAGTAGTGGGTTCTTTTACAAAATTGGGTGATGCAATTTCTCTTGACGTAAAGGTGCTAAGAAGGGGTGATAACAATTTTAAACCCTTTTATATGAATACTGATAAAGAAGCAAAGCTTTTTTCTGCACTGGAGGATTTATCTTCAAATGTAGTTGCCTACCTTCAGGGAAAACCTGTTCAAGAAAAAATAGCTATAAAAGAAGTTGAAAGGCCTTTTTATGAACAGCCAAAAAAGGAGTTCCCAAGGATTTCCATACATCCCCTTCCTTACAAACCATGGGGCATGGTATTAGCTGACATTAATGGTGATGGGAATGAAGAGATAATTATTGCTGCAAATGGAGAGATTATAGCCTATGTTATAGAGAATAATAATTTGAAAGAGATAGCTAAGGGGTATTTTAAAGGAATTGATTTTCTATCAATAGATGCCGGTGATTTTAATAAAAATAATAGGGACGAAATTTATATAGTTGGTCTAAATAACGAAGAAGTCTTTACCCATGTCTTTGAACTGCGAAACCAAACCTTTTCAAAGATATCTGAAATTGGCTGGTATATAAGAGTGTTAGATGTGCCGGGTAGGGGCAAAACCCTTTTAGGTCAAAGGTCTGGTGCAAATGAAGCTTTTAGTGGTGATGTGTATGCGCTTTTATATAAAGGAGGCAGTATTGTACCTGAAAAGCCTTTAGGTCTAGCTCGCGATTTAAATATATATCAGATTCTGCCTATAAAATTCAGAAATGCAAATGCTATTGCATATTTTGATGAATTCGATTATTTAAAAATTATGGATGAAAAAGGTAGAGTAATAACAAGGCTTAAAGACAGATACGGTGGATCTATTCTTGGCGTGGTAAAGGGCATTGATGAA
>CALINM010000198.1 GCA_938045315.1 uncultured bacterium
TAGGGTCAGTTATAAGTGTCTTTGTTAATAAAAAAAATAATTTATGTATTAAATTCTTGTCAGGTTTATTGGAATTATTAATTCCCATTTTTTCATAATATGAACCAGACCTTATCTGAAAAAAGTTTATAGAGACATAACTTGGTTGTAGATCTCTTATCAATCTAATTAATTTAGAATATTCATAGCGCTTTTGCCTCGAAGGTAGTCCTATTATAAAATGTGCACCTGTGAAAAGACCTATCTCTCTTGAATACCTAAACAGCGATATTGCTTTATCAAGTGTAATATTCTTTCCTTCCTTTTTCAGTATTGAATCATCATAGTCTTCTATTCCGAACTGTATGAGTCTGAGTCCAAGTCTTTTCAATTTAAAGAGTATATCTTTGTCGATGAGATCTATTTTACTATAGCAGTTAAAAGTTAGATTGTGTCTTGCAATCTCCTCAGCAAATTTCAAAGAGCGAATTTTGTCGATTAAAAATGTCATATCCTTGATGAAAACATGTTGATAATTAAGCTTGCTGATTCTTTTTATATCTTCAAGAACTTCTTCTTCATACCTTTTTGCAAAGTGAAAATTGCTATTGCAGAATTTACAACTATAGGGGCAACCAAAATCAGTAATGAGTGTAGCAAAAGGTAATCTCACAAACGGCAGCCAATACCTGTCTTTCTTAAAAGATTCATGAATTGGGATACCTATTGAAAAATTATTCTCTTGTCCATTTTTATCTACTATATTAAAATTATTCTCATTCTTTATTAATCCCTCACATAATTGTTTCAGTTTTTTGTTGGTGTAATTTAAAACAATACCATCGAAAACAGCATATTTGTCAAGAAAATTAGGCAATAAAACTGGTTCGCCAGAACATATAATTTTAACTCCTTTGATTATACGCTTAATATTTTTGGCAAATTCGATGTCTTCGTTTATTGATAACGAGGAGATTAACATATAAACGATCTGTGGTGAAAATTCTTTAATTTTTGAAGAGACTTCTGGGACGCTTAAATTTTCTGCAATACAATCAATGATAAAAAGGTTATTACCATTCAATAAGGCAGATGCAGATAGTAAATCGGCTGGGTGCCATACATATCCACTTTTAGATATGGAAGAACAATAGCAATCTCTGAGATACTTCTTTTTGCCAGGTGGATTTAAGAGTAAAATTCTCATTAGTTAAACCAACTTGTTATTAACCATCGTTGAATACGTTTAATAATATATCTAAAATGTTTAAATGACTTAATACCTTTAATTGTCCATAAAAGTATTTCTGGTTTCATAAAAAATTTTACAAATGCCTTGATCTGTAAGTACTTTAGAGTGGATCTATTTATTTTAGGATGTTTATAGGCTATATGAGAAAATGATATGGCATTTAAGTTAATATCTTTAATATCTCCATTATTCTTCATTTGCTCAAATAGTACTGTTTTTGGTAAGGGGTGATATAACATGAAATTTGCGAGATTTAATTTAAGGCTACAGGCAAAGTTAATAGTCTCTTCTATATCCTCTATTTTTTCGAAAGGCAATCCAATAATAAAAAACCCTACAGGGCTTATACCAACTTCATTTATTAGTTTTACTTTATTTTTAATCTCTTCCAGTTTGATCTTCTTGTTTATTTTATCGAGGGTTTTTTGAGATCCAGATTCAATCCCAACGGCAAGCGAATAAAATCCAGCCTTTTTCATCATCAGGAGTAGTTCTTTATCGATAGAATCAATCCTAATTCCGTTTGGGCATGCAAACGAAAGCTTAATTCCTTTTGACGTTATCTTGTCACAAAAATTCATTACAAAATCTTTTTTGAATGTAAAATTATCGTCTACAAAATGAATTTCTTTCACACCAAATCTATCAATAAGATATTTAATCTCTTCCATTATATTCTCTACAGAACGGTACCTTACACGACTCCCGGATAGGAAAGTAGCTTCACAGAAATAGCAATTGTAAGGACATCCACGTGATGCTACGATAGGTGCAACAGGAAAGTTCTTGTAGAAAGCACCATGGGGAGCAGGTGGATATATAGATGGATTCATCTGTTCCCAGAGAGGAAAAGGAAGGTCATCTAGATTCTCAATAAGAGAAGAAGATATTATCTTTTCCGAAGGTGGTTTATCTGCAGCAAGACAATTGATTAATTTTACAATCTCAAATTCAGCCTCTCCTGTGATCAAATAGTCAATGTACGGAGACATATATTCTAATGTCTCAATAGGTGCTGATGTAACCTGCGGTCCTCCTAATATCGTAAAAATTGATTTTTTATAGTTTTTTATAGTCTTCAGATACTCTCTTACAATATTCATCCCATATGTATAACACTGGATTCCTATAATATGTGGGGCTTCTTTTTTTATAAAATTGATTATATCCTTTTCTCCTTTTCCTAACAGTTCAAAATCTAAAATTGATACATTATTTCTACTATTAATTATAGTTGAGGCGAGATATCCTAACCCGAGTGGTGGTTGAACATTATCAGGATGCATCCTGGGTTTTATAAGTAAAATTTTCATATTAACCTTACTTTTTAATAGATCTTTCTACAACTATCTGAATGGTCCTGAGCCAGTAATAAAATATATATTTTAATCCCCCTTTTATTTTTGAATATGCAAGCCCAATTCGAACAATTCTTAAAGGGTTAAAGTAGAATTTTATATATGCCTCTCTTTGTAACTTTAACAACTCTTGTGTTGGTATAGATGATAAATTGAATCTTCCAGTAAAGTAACTATATCCGTTGTAGTTCTTTGATAAAGGGTCATTTTCTATTTTATCAATATTTTTTGTATGTAATTCGGTCCCTTTAAATGGATTTACGATAAAAAAGTAAGCAGTATGTAATTTGCTTTTTAATGCAAAGGTGATTGTTGTTTCTATTTCTTCTCTTGTCTCGTTGGGGAAACCAAGCATAAAAAATCCATTACAGATAATCCCCATATTTGCTGCAATCTCTATTGCGTTTTTAGCCTTTTTAAGATCTAATCTTTTTTTAATCATTCTTTGTTGATTTAGGCTTCCTGTCTCAATTGCAAAACTGATGAATATGGTGCCAGCCCTTTTGAACTTAAGAATCAACTCTTTATCTAATATGTCGGAGCGTAGACCATTCGGGAATGCTAGATTGAGTTTATAATTTTTTTCTATTAGCAAATTTAAAATTTGCTCTGTC
>CALINM010000199.1 GCA_938045315.1 uncultured bacterium
TATAAGCCCTTACAGGAATAGTAACCTTCATTTTTTCACTTTCATCGGGCAAAAACAAATATGCCTGTCTTGCCACAAGTAAATAATAATAAACAGAGATAACACTATTTAAAAATGCTATCAATACAAGTGTTAGATAACCCTTGCTTATTGCAGAGGAAAAGATGAACCATTTACCAGTAAAACCTACAAAGGGTGGCACTCCACCAAGTGATAAAAGTGAAAGCAGTAGTGCTAATGATAATAGAGGAGCTCTCTGGCTTAATCCTTTTAAAGCTGTTAATTCTGTTGAACCCTTTTCTTTTTCCACCTGATCAATTACTAAAAATACAGTAAAGTTCATAACGAGATAGGCTGTAACATAAAATAGAGTTGATGCCATTCCACTTTTATTAAACATTATCATTCCCACAAGCATATACCCTGCCTGGGCAATACTTGAATATGCTAAAAGCCTTTTTAATTCCTTTTGCTGAACTGCTACTAAATTACCAAATGTCATTGTTAATATGGATATTAAAATAAGTATTTTTTCCTGATCTACAAAAATAGGGAAGAAGTATACAAAAATTCTCAAAAGAACTGCTACACCAGCTACTTTTGAAACAGTTGCGATATAAGCTGTTACATTTGTACTTGCTCCTTGATAAACATCGGGAGCCCAGAAACTGAAGGGCAGTATTGCAAGTTTAAAGAAAAAGGCAGTTAAAAAGAAAATAAAACCTATATACAATATTACATCCTTAACTATTAGCATCGAACCAACACGCATTGCATGCAAACTTGTATCCCCAAAATAACTAAAAATTATAGAATAACCATAAAGCGTAAGTGCTGACGCAACTGCACCAATGAACAAATATTTTATACCCGCTTCTGCACTAATCTTTTTATTTTTTAGAAATCCTACCAAAATAAACATTGTATATGATGATAGTTCAAGGGAGAGAAAAAGAGTTATGAACTCAAGAGCACTTGATAGCATCATCATCCCTAAATTGGCTGTAAAAAGAAAAAACAAAAATTCACTATAATTATTCTTGATACCCTCTTCAATTCTTTTATCAGCCATAAAAATTACAAAGAAAAGTCCGATAGCAAGTATAAGCTTTATGGATTGTGAGAAAAAGTCAATTTTATACGTATTATAAAAAAAGCTACCCGATAAGTTAATAGTAAAAAATATAATCAATATGTTAATTAGCGATAAAAACATCCCTATTTTATGAATCTTTTCCATGGAAACTTTTTTGAAAGCAGTAAGTAGAAAAAAAACAGCCATCAAAAAAGTTAATATCTCAGGAAGTATATAAATAATCACATTGCCCTCCCTACATTAAAGCTAGTTTAGCAATTATATTTTTTGTTTCCATTTGCATTAAATCTAATACCAGTCTCGGATACATACCAAACACGAATAATGCTATGACAAGGATTACTAAAGGCACAACCTCAAAATTTGTGGCATCCCTTAAGTCCTTCCATTTAGGATTTGTATTGCCAAAATATGTTTTCTGAATGCATCTGATAATATAAAAAGCAGTTACCACTACTGATATTACTGCAATTATTCCATACATTGGATATTTACTAACCCCAGCTATAAATACCATCAATTCGGCAACAAAAGGAGCAAAACCAGGAAGTCCAAGTCCTGCCATACCAGCTATGGCAAAAAAGAATGCTGCTCTTGGCATAACATTAGCAATACCACCAAGTTCGCTTATCATTCTTGTGTGAGTTTTATTATACATAACGCCTATTGATGAAAAGTAAAGAGCTGTAACTAATCCATGAGCAAACATTTGAAAGGCAGCACCATTAATGCCTGTTAAAGTCATTGTAGAAATCCCAAAAAGCACCATACCCATATGGGAAACGCTTGAAAATCCCACCATAAACTTCATATCGTCCTGAGCAATAGCTGTAAAAGCACCATATACTATATTACACATTGAAAGCCCCATCATAAGCAATGCCCAATCATGAAGCCCTGAAGGAAGAAGTGGTATTGCTATCCTTAGTAGACCATAACCTCCCAACTTCATCAGAACACCTGCATGAAGCATACTTACTGCTGTGGGTGCACATGCATGACCTTCAGGTGACCATGTATGCATCGGGAAAGATGGCACTATGCTCCCAAATCCAATGAAAAATAGTAGAAAAAGAATTTTTTGAATCTCCTTTGGATATTGAGCTAATCTCTTTAATTCCATTAAATTAAATGTATTTAGTCCAGCTGCTTTATACAGATAAAGGATACCTCCCATTACGAAAGCACTCCCAAAAAATAGCATCAATGTTAACTTAAAAGCAGCATATTCCCTGTTTTTTCCAGAGCCCCAGATTGCTATCAAAAGATACATCGGAAGAACTGCCACTTCATAAAATATGGCAAAGAAAAATAAATCCTGTGTCATAAAAACGCCAAACACACCTGTAGCAAGAAATATCAAAAGAGCATAAAATTCTTTAGTTCTATCTTCAATATGCCACGATGCAAGAACACCCGTAAAAATAGCTATAGCATTTAAAAACACAAGGGGTATACTTAGCCCATCAACAGCAAGAATATAATTTATTCCCCATTGAGGAACCCAGGGTTTGAACTCCGTAAATTGGTAACCACCAGTTTGCCTGTCATAAAGTATCATTAACCCTATTGATAGAAGTAGCGTTATGCCAGTGGAAATTAAGGAGATAACCCTAATCGCAGTTTTTTGCTCTGGCTTACAAAGCAGAATAAGTAAAACGCCTAACGTAGGGACAATTAAAATTGATGATAAAATCGGGAAGTTCAAGGCTGTCCTCCTTCTATATTAACTGCCATAAAAAAACTAATATAAATAAAATAACAAGGGATGTACCTAAATATCTCTGTAATAGCCCGTTCATCAGAGAAGAAATAAACCTACCCGAATAGATCACTATGTTTCCACTGCCATTTACCCCTGTATCATTAATTATTTTTCTATCTATCCAGTTAAGAATAGCTGCAAAGGGATATACAAGGCCACGGACAAGAATGAAATAAAAGTCATCCACAAAATATTTATTTACAAGAAGAGCTCTAACCCATCCAATTTTTTCAGCGAATCCCTCTCGGTAACCCTTTTTTCCTGCAAACTGAATATATGCAAAACTAATTCCCGCAAGAAATACTACAAATGATTTAATCATGACAGACCAGTGAAGATGTTCTACTTCATGTTTATTAAGCAAAAACTTATCAAAATAACCATTCATCAGGGGAGTATCAACAAAACCAAATAAAACTGAGAAAATAGCCAATATTATCAATGGTATTGTCATATTAGCCGGTGAGTCATGACCATGTCCATGGTGTTTCTCTTTATGATCATGATGTTCAGATTCAGGTGAAAGGAGCACAAATATCATTCTAAATGAGTAATAGGTAGTAAGAAAACTTATCAAAAGTGTTAAATACATAAACATATGTTTACCATTCATTTCGAAGGCAACAAGTATAGCATCCTTACTAAAAAAGCCAGCAAAAGGTGGGCAACCAGCAAGGGCAAGAGAACCAATAATTAGTGTTGTAATTGTAATCTTCATCTTCTTAACACCACCCTTTTCTGCCATCTCCCACATATCATTTGTATGAAAGTGATGAATTAGACTTCCAGCACATAAAAAGAGAAGGGCTTTAAAAAAGGCATGGGAAAAAAGATGAAAAACCCCAGCTTTATAACCACCCGCACCAAGCGCTGCAACCATTAGACCTAATTGACTAATTGTTGAATATGCCATAACTTTTTTTACATCATTTTGGACTAGTGCAATAGTTGCAGCTATAAACGAAGTAAGAATCCCAATAGTTGCAATAAATTCCATTGCAAAGGTAGAGGCACTGAAAAAACCATATGCCCTCGCAATAAGATAGATTCCAGCCGCTACCATCGTTGCAGCATGAATCAGTGCTGATACAGGTGTTGGGCCTTCCATGGCATCAGGAAGCCATGTGTGTAAGGGGAACTGCGCACTTTTTCCCATTATCCCCATGAAAATTAATAGTGCTGTTAATGTAATAAGCCTGGGTGAAACACCCAAACTAGTGCCTAACTTATTTAAAACATGAAAATCTAAATTCCCTACGATAACAAGCAAAATTAGTAGACCTACAAAAAACCCAAAATCTCCAAATCTAGTCATTACAAAAGCTTTCCTTGCCGCTTGAGCTGCTTCAGGCTTATAATACCAGAAACCAATTAATAAAAAGGACGCCGCACCAACTAATTCCCAACCAAAAAAGGCCTGTAATAGTGTTGGTGATACTACAAACACAAGCATGGCCCAAGAAAATAATGATAGCCACGCATAATATCTGGAAAGGCCTGCCTCACCTTCCATATATCCCCATGAATATATATGTACCAGTAAACTTACTATACATACAACCATCATCATGCCTAAACTTAAAGAGTCAATTAAAATTCCGAATTTTAAAGTGAAATAGTCAGTAATAAGCCATTCAAAATAGTGTGTTTCAGCAGTTAATCCATAAAGATTTTTAAAGTATAATATGGTTGCAAGTATTGTAGATATTGATATGGCTGCTATTGCCACCAGTGCTGAAAGCTTCTTATAAGTGCGTGTAAAAACTCCTATAACCAATAAAGATAAAAAGGGAGATAAAACAACCCATGTAGCCAGTTTAATATTTTCACTCATACTTACCCCTTTAACTCCGTTAATTTTTCAGCATCAATTTCTTTGTGATGTCTAAAAATAAGGAAAATCAATGCAAGCGCTATAGTTGTTTCTGCAGCTGCAAGCGCAACAATAAATATAGCAATAATTTGTCCAGCCGCACCGCCATTTAAGGAAAACTTATTTAATGCCAAAAGATTTAAAGTAACACCATTAAGTACTAACTCAATGCATATAAGCATGATAACAAGATTTCTTCTTACAAGGATACCCACCAGGCCAAGACAAATTAGTATTAGACTTAGGAATAAATAAGGAAAGAGTGTAAAAGCCATTTAATCCTCCTTCTTTGCAAGAACTATTGCACCTATAATAGCAACAAGGAGTATAACAGAAATTATTTCAAATGGCACAGCATACTTAGTTGCTAATAAAACACCAACATCTGAAATATTTGCATTTTCAACTTTATTAAATTCGCTACCATAGTACTTCAAATAGAAGAGTATGAAAAAAACTGCAAAAAAAGTGATTGAAGTTATAACTCCAATCATCACCTTAAAGGGGTTTAATTTTTTAGGTTTAACTGTTACAGGTGGAGAGAGCATTATGACAAATATTATTGCTACTGAAATTGCACCCACATAAACCAGAACTTGAAGCGCTGCAAGAAACTCATAACCTAAAAATATGTACATACCAGCAATAGAAAAAATTGAAATTGCCATTGAAAAGGCATTGTAAATTGGTTTTTGTAAAAAAACAGCTAGGGCGGCAAAAACTGCTATTACAAGCCAGAATAAGATAAAAATCACGTCACTAAACATTTTTCTCTCCTATTGTATCGAGACGTAAAATGAGATTTTCTTTACTTCTTTCTGCCACTTCATAAACATTTGAATGTTCAATTGCATCAACGGGACAGCTATCAACACAAAGACCACAGTAGATGCATTTCCCTAAATCTACATAGTATTCTTTTAATTCTTTCTTTTTAGATCCTTCTGGTGTTTCAATCTTTAATGTTATTGCAAAAGCTGGACATATTTTCTCACAATTTGTACATGCTATACATTTATGCTTGCCAGTCTGGGGATCAATTTTAAGCCTGATTGAACCCCTATATCTATCTGCTATTACTTTTTTTTGATGGGGGTACTGCAACGTTACAGGTTTCTTAAAGAAATAAACAAGCGACTTTTTCATCCCCTTTATAACTGTCCTGATGCCTATGCCTACTTTCTCGAAATAGGATGCTTTCATTTTTTACCTCATTAAAAAAGTTTCAATATAAAAGTTGTTACTAATAGGTTTATTAGTGCAAGGGGTGTTAAAAACTTCCAGCAAAAATTCATAAGCTGATCTGGCCTTAATCTTGGAAAAGTCCACCTCACCCAGATTATTATGAATACTATTGCATAGGTTTTGATAAAAAACCATACTATGGGGGGAAGTAAAGGACCATTCCAACCACCAAGAAATAATGTAGTTGCCATTGCTGAAACAAGAAACATATTTGTATATTCAGCCATAAAAAATATGGCAAACCTCATCCCAGAATATTCAGTATGAAATCCCGCAACAAGTTCCGATTCAGCTTCTGGTATGTCAAAGGGAGTTCTGTTTAATTCTGCTATTGCTGATATTAGATAAATTATAAAAGGCACAAATTGGGGGATTATAAACCACATATTGCTCTGAGCTTTTACAATTTCTGAAAGCTTTAAAGACTGAGTTAAAACTACAATATTTAGTATACTCAAAATTATAGGGATCTCATAGGCTATAGACTGTGCAATTGACCTAACAGCACCCATAAGTGAATATTTATTATTAGAAGCCCACCCAGCCATAAAAATTCCAATTGTGGCAATGCAAGAAATGCTAAAGAAATATAAAAGCCCTATATTTAAGTCCTGAACCTGCAACCTATCGGAAAAAGGAATAACTATAAACATCAAAAGAGAAGGGAAAAAAACCATGTAAGGAGCTACACCAAAGAGTTTTTTATCAACACCCTGAGGTGTTATAATTTCCTTGCAGATAAGCTTTAAGCCATCCGCAGCACTTTGTAATAAACCATGGGGACCTACCTCCATTGGTCCTAATCTTAACTGTATATGTCCAGAAATTTTTCTTTCCAGCCAGACAGCAATAAGGGCATTAAAGGTAAATACAACCATAACTCCTGCTACGCTTATTATTACCTTGCCTAAAAAGGTATTTAAAAGGCTTGTTAGTTCCACAAAACCCCTCCTATCTGTCTATTTCAGGCACCACAATATCTATACTGCCAAGAATGGCTACAACATCAGATATCTTGTTTCCCGGTAACAGCTTATCAATAATACTCAGGTTTGCAAAGGAAGGAACTCTTAATTTAAATCTATATGGCTTGGTTGAACCATCACTTAAAAGATAAACTCCAAGCAATCCACGTGCGCTCTCTACTGCAAAGTAGTATTCACCTTCAGGAAGTTTTACAATTTTTGGAGCTTTTTCCGTATATGGTCCTTCTGGAAGCATTTCAACAGCCTGTTCTATAATTTTTGCAGATTGAAGAATTTCCTGCATTCTAACACGATACCTATCGTAGCAATCTCCCCTGGTCCCCAAGGGAATTTCGAAATTAATTCTGTCATAAACCGAGTATGGTTCAGTTTTTCTTGTATCAATAAACACTCCTGAACCCCTCGCAACGGGACCTGAGAGGCCATAATTTAAAACATCTTCTTTTGTTATGAAACCTAAATCTTTAACTCTTTCAAGAAAAATTATACTTTCTATCAACACTTCAACATCTTGCATTCTTTCATGAATCATTTTAAGAAAATCATTTAGCATTTTCATAAATTCCGAGGTTATATCATAATGGACTCCACCGACTTTGAAATAATTATTTGTCATTCTCTGACCTGTAACTTCCTCAAACATATCAAGAATTCTTTCTCTTGCATCAAAAACCCATAAAAAAGGTGTAAATGCACCTAAATCAAGAAGGAAAGCACCGACCCAAAGAAAATGAGATGCCATTCTATTTAGCTCTCCCATTATTACCCTAATGAATTCTGCCCTTTCTGGTGGTGCTATTCCAAGTGCCCTTTCCATAGCACCCACATAAGCCCATTCATACAACATGGAAGATACATAATCAAATCTATCCATAACGGGCATCATTTGAACATAGGTTTTACTTTCGGCCATTTTCTCAACACCCCTATGGGCATAGCCTAAAACAGTTTCAGAGGATATTACTTTCTCTCCTTCCACTCTTAAAACTATACGTAAAACACCATGTGTAGATGGGTGCTGAGGCCCCATGTTAACATAAAAGTCTTGTCTTATATCTTTCATCTCTTCCATGTATCAATCCTCTTCTTTCCAGGATTTTAATAGCGGATAACCCTGCAATCCCTCAGGAGTGAGAAGCCTTTTTAAGCAGGGATGTCCTTTAAAAGTATTCCCCAACAAATCATATACCTCTGATTCGCACCATATACCAGCAGAAAAAACATCTGATATAGTATCTACTTCTTCAAAATATGCAACATCAAGATATACACTTGTTCTGTGGACTTTATCAATTTTATTGAATATGTATACCAATTTCACTCCATCACCCCTATCATACCCAACAATAGTCTCTAAATAATAGCCATCATCTTTAAAACGTTTTGCCACATCCTTTATTTGAGATTTATCCTTTAATTCAAAGGCGTGACAAAACCCACTTTTTGAATAATCTTTATCTATTTTTTCTAAATTCAAATTTTCTAAAATAGATAACACACCCATGGGTTATTTCCCCTTCTGAATTTTTTTCTGTAACTCTAAAAGGCCATAAATTAAAGCTTCCGGTCTTGGTGGACATCCTGGAACATAAATATCAACAGGTAAAAACGAATCTACTCCTTTTACCACACCATAAGCATCTTTACAAAAGACACCCCCGGAAATTGCACAGGCACCCAATGCAATTACATATTTAGGTGCTGGCATCTGCTCGTACAGGGTTTTCACTCTTGAAGCCATTTTTTTGGTAACGGTGCCCGCAACTATCATTAGATCAGCCTGTCTTGGTGATGGTCTAAAAACACCTGCACCAAATCTATCTAAATCAAACCTTGCTGCACCTGCTGCCATCATTTCTATTGCACAACAGGCAAGACCAAAAGTAGCAGGCCAGAGAGAATTCTTTCTTGCCCAGTTTAAAACATCCTCTAAAACAGCAAATTTAACACCGGGTACATAAGGCACTTCGATTTTTTCTGGTATCTTTACCATTCAAATACTCCTTTTGCCCATGCATAGGCCAGAGCTAGTACTAAAATTACGAGGAAAAGAAAAACTTCTAACCAGAATATTATTCCCTGAAGGTTTTTATAGACCATAGCCCATGGTATTAGAAAAAATACCTCTACATCAAACGCAACAAAAAGGAGGGCTACAAGATAATATCTAACATTGAACTGAATCCATGCATCACCAATTGGTTCCTCACCACATTCGTAGGTGGTGAGTTTTTTCTCACCAATTGCTTTTGGACTTAAAATTCGAGGGACTATTGTTACTATTGTTACAAAAACAATGCTTATTATACTAAAAAGAAAGACGTAGGCATAACTTTCTAACACACTCCCCCCCAAAATTAGCGTATTTAAGGATAAACCATTAGGGTAATAGCATATAAAAATTTGCATTGTCAACAAAAAAATTATTTTAATGAAATTTTTTTAAAAATGTAAAAACCCTTGCTAAAAATTTAAAATATAAATATAAATAAAAGGATTAAAACTTTTTACTGGAGAAAGGACATGAAAAGAATACAATCCGAGACATTATTTAAAAAAGCTATTAAAATCCTTCCAGGTGGTGTAGATAGCCCTGTAAGGGCTTTTAAGGCAGTTGGCGGGATACCTATCTTTACAAAAAAGGCTAAAGGCGCTTATTTAACAGATGTTGATAATAATCAGTATATTGACTATGTTGGTTCATGGGGGCCAATGATACTGGGGCACAACTACCCCAAAGTAGTAGAAGCTATTGAGGAGGCTTTAAAAGATGGAACAAGTTTTGGCACATCTTCTGAAAGGGAAATTATTCTTGCAGAACTTGTTTTAGATGCATTCCCATCAATGGAGATGGTAAGATTTGTTAACTCAGGAACTGAAGCAACCATGTCTGCAATTAGGCTTGCAAGGGGATATACAAAAAGAAACAAAATTATTAAATTTAACGGCTGTTATCACGGTCATGCAGATGGTTTACTCGTTAAAGCAGGATCAGGAGCTGAAACATTTGGTGTACCCGATAGTTCAGGTGTACCTGATGATTATGCAAAAAATACCCTTGTGGCTGAATATAATGATATTGAATCTGTTAGGAAATTATTTAATAATTATCCCGATGATATTGCCTGTGTTATTTTAGAACCTGTAGTTGGAAATATGGGTGTTTTGATACCAAAGAAGAATTTTTTGGAAGATTTAAGGGCATTAACAAAACAATATGGCGCTCTTTTAATTTTTGATGAAGTAATGACGGGATTCAGGTTATCTTACGGTGGAGCACAGGCAATCTTTAATATTGATCCTGATTTAACCTGTTTGGGTAAAATAATTGGTGGTGGTTTACCTGTTGGGGCTTATGGTGGAAAACGGGCAATTATGGAACTTGTAGCACCCTCTGGCCCTGTATATCAAGCAGGAACATTATCAGGTAATCCCCTTGCAATGGCAGCTGGTATTGCCACATTAGAAATTCTCAAGCAAGAAAATGTATATGAAAAAATTAACAGTTATACAAAAACCTTATGTGAAGCAATGAAAGACATTATTTCTGAAAAACTACCTGTTACAATCAACTATTTTGGTTCCCTGTACACAGTTTTCTTTACTGAAAATCCTGTTTACGATTATAAAACTGCAAAAACTGCAAATACTCAAATTTTTGGCCAATTTTTTAATGAAATGCTTGAAAACGGAGTTTTTTTACCTCCTTCTCAATTCGAGGCTGCTTTTGTATCCTATGCCCATGGTGACTTGGAATTAAACATGACTTTAGATGCCGTTAAAAAATATATAAAACTTTTAGCATGATAAAGCTTTATAAAAGCAAAAATTTTAAAAAATATTTGCATTTAAGTTCCATAGGAATAGAAATGGGTGTAGCAACTATGATCGGGATTGGAATCGGATGGACATTAGATAAATATGTATTTAAAGAAAAATACTATCCCTGGATAACACTAGTTTTCCTTTTTTTTGGTTTTATAGCAGGAATTAAAAATGTTATACAATTGATTAAAAGTCTGGAGAAAAAAGAAAATAATGGAACAGATTGATAAGAATGACAGGGCTATATACTTGAAAATGTTAATATTGACTTTTATAATGCTTGTAATCATCATATTTTTTGCTTTTTCCTTAAAAAATATACTTAGTCTCCTTGCTGGAGCTATAATATCCTTTATTAATATCTTCTGGCTAAAAAAGATCATAACCAGCCTAGCAAGGGAGGGAAAAATTTCCAGTAAAAATGGCATAAGTATGGCGTTTAAGGTTTTGTTCCTTTTTGGTACCATTACAATTTTAATTTTAAAAACTCCAATAAATCTCTTGATTTTTCTTTTTGGTTTGAGTATATTACCCCTTGTCATTTTTTTTGATAGTTTTATTATGATTACAAAACATTTGGGAGGGAAAGAAAATGGCAGCGGCAGAACATAGTGCTTTTACCTGGGTATCCGCTATCCCGGGTTTAAAGAATATCCCTTACGGACATGTATCCAATGCAATATTAATTGTTGCCATTATTGTTTTGATTTCGATTCTCGGAACAAGGAGAATAGCTTTAACTGAAGAAGGGGCTGTTCCTGATGAGAGACTAACATTTAAAAATTTTTGTGAATTATTATTAGAAGGTATACTAAAAATCATGGAAGACTCCTTAGGTCACCATGCAAGAAAGTTTCTTTATCTTATAGGAAGTGCAGCAATTTTTATTCTCTTTTCAAATATATCAGGTCTTGTGCCTGGTTTTAATCCTCCAACTGATAATATAAATACAACCGCAGCATGTGCTATAACAGTATTTATTCTCTATAATTATCATGGTCTTAAAGAAAATGGTATAGCTTATTTGAAACATTTTGTGGGACCTTTTTGGTGGCTTGCACCACTTATGATTCCCATTGAGATTATAGGACATCTTGCAAGACCACTTTCATTATCTCTCAGGTTATTTGGAAATATAATGGGTGATCATCTAGTAACAGCTATATTTTTCTCCCTTGTTCCTATTTTTGTACCTGTACCAATAATGGTATTAGGATTATTTGTTTGTTTTGTTCAAACCTTTGTTTTCTGCTTACTTTCGATGGCCTACATCTCTGGTGCCGTCTCTCATGACGAGCATTAAGAGAAAACATAAAAAGAAAGGAGGAGTTAAAAATGAAAAAACTAATTCTAACAGTTCTTGCTCTTCTCTCAATGGTTGCAGTTGCATTAGCCGAAAATGCACCAGCTGCCGCAGCTGCAACAACAGCAGCAAGCGACTACAAGACCTGGATCCCCCTGGTAGCAGGTTTTGGTCTTGCTATTTCTGCAGGACTTGGTGCTCTTAGTCAGGCAAAGGGTCTTTCAACAGCACTTGATGGTATTGCTAGAAATCCTGCTGCTTCTGGAAAGATAGTAACACCCATGATCATCGGTCTTGCAATGATTGAGTCACTAGTTATTTACTCTCTCGTTATTTCATTAATGCTTGTTTTAAAACTTGGATAACTAAAAAATAAGTTGGGGTGGTTAAGCTCCACCCTAACTTATTCAAATTAATGAAAATATTAATCATAATCATTGCCTTAATATCTATATTTGTTTTTTAAATTCCAGATAAAATATATACTTATACCAGCCTAAGTTGCCATAATCCTGAAAGATATATTAATCAGAAGGAGCGTTCTCTTCATGCAGGGCTGGAATGTGTTGAATGTCATAAAAAAGAAAGCTTTCTGTACGGGATAAAGCTCTTAATTCCTACAATCTTTCAGAAAGCATAAAATTATGATAGGCATTTTAGTGTTACTTCTGTGGGATGTGCTGTTTCAAGATGCCATGATGTAGATAAAATAACTACTAAAAGCAAGTCATTTTATTATGATCACAACAAACATTTGAAACAAAAATTTTTTTGGTGGAACACTTTTATGCCAAAATTGCCATACTGACGTAGCACATACTTATAAATATAAAGCTTCAAAATACATATGCTTTCTATGTCATAAAATAACAACCCCATCAAATTTAGAAAAGTGTATTTTCTGTCATAAAAATTTAAAAATTAAAAAAGATCATCCTTTAAATAACTGCGATTTATGTCATAAAATTGAAAATTCGGATATAAAGGTTTCTGAGGAAAGTTGTCTAAACTGCCATACATCTATAAGAACTAATTTTGATAATTTAGATGTTTTACACGAAATACATAAAAAATCTGGCAAAATAACTTGCTTCTCATGCCACAATAAAACTATACACAGAAAATAATTTAATGTTTTTCTTGATTTTCAATAACTTGTTGATATAATATCATCTCGATGAGAAATTATAAATTTCCAAAGATACCAGAAGCAACAATAAAAAGACTTTCCATATATCATCGGGTTCTCAATGAATTAATACATGAAGGTGTTGAAGTAGTTTCTTCACACAGACTCTCAGAGCTAACAGGTCTGAATGCTCCACAGATAAGAAAGGATCTTACATATTTTGGTGAATTTGGTGTAAGGGGGGTTGGGTATTTTGTAATCCATTTACATGACAGTATAAGAGAAATTCTTGGCATAAATAAAAAGTGGAATGTTATATTAGTAGGTGTAGGAAAATTGGGGCAAGCACTTCTCTCATATGAAAATTTTGAAAAACAAGGCTATCATATTATAGCAGCCTTTGACACAGACCCATCAAAAATAGGTAAAAAGTTTGGTACTAATGAAATTCCCGTAATGCCCCTTGATAACATAAAGAAAATTGCAAAGGAGTATAATGTAAAAATAGCAATCATTACCACTCCCTCAGAGTCAGCTCAAATTGTGTTGAACGTTATTGAAGAAGCTGAGATTGAAGGTGTTATAAACTTTGCGCCAATTAAACTAACCCCAAACAAAAAAGTCACTAAAATATCTTACGTGGATTTAGTGACTGAATTAGATAAAATGGCCTTCAAAATTACGAGCAGTTAGTAAGAAGTCAGGATATAAATATGTCAGGATTAATTGAAGAAGGCTCATACCTTCTTATATCTTCTAAAAAATCAGATATTTATCTTGTAAAAGTAACACAGAATGGAGAATTTTCTACTCATGAAGGAAAAATATCGTTTAAAGATGTTATAGGTAAGCCCTTTGGCACAATTGCAAAAACCCATTTGGGAGCTGAATACATTCTATTTGAGCCAACAATTTCGGACTTTTTAAAGTTTACAAAGAGAAAAACTCAAGTACTTTATCCCAAAGATCTTGGTTTTATAATTTTAAAATTAAACATTCGATCGGGCAAAAAAATGATAGAGTGTGGCACCGGTAGCGGTTCTGCCACATCAGCCTTTGCCTTCTCCCTTTTTCCAGATGGGAAGCTATACTCATATGAAGTAAGACATGAATTTACATCATTAGCAAAAGAAAACATCAAACGAATTGGACTGGAAAATATTGTGGAATTTAAAAATAAAGACATATCAGAGGGGTTTGACGAAACCAATGTGGATGCCCTATTTCTTGATGTCAAATTTCCAGAAAAATACATAACTCATGCTTACAATGCCTTAAAACCCAGTGGCAATATGTGTATATTTGTCCCCACTGCAAATCAAGTTACAGATGTACTAAAGGAACTTCAAAATTATCCCTTTTTTCTAACAGAAGTTATTGAAATAATGTTAAGAAATTACAAAACAATTCCAGAAAGATTTAGACCCGATGACACAATGATAGCCCATACAGGATACTTAATATTTACACGAAAAGTAGAAAAGTAGGAGATAGTAATTATGTTGAATAGCAAAACTTCGATTATAATCCTTGCTGCTGGAAAGGGAACCAGAATGGTATCAGACTTTCCAAAGGTGCTACATCCCATTTTAGGTAAACCTATGATTTACTATGTAATTGATGCAGCTCTAAATTTAAAACCATTACAAATAATTCCCGTGGTCTCATATAAAAAAGAAGAAGTCGAAAAGTTTTTAATTGATAATTTTGGTTATATTTTTGACTTTGCTCATCAAAGAGAACCAGAAGGCACTGCTGATGCGGTAAAAGCAGCCATCAAGCATATAAATAGAAGTGCAGAAAAAATTCTTATACTTTCTGGGGATGTACCATTAATACGGACAGAACTTTTAAGTAAAATACTTGAAGAACATAAAGGAGAAATAACACTTGTAACAACCGAAGTAGAAAATCCAATTGGGTATGGAAGGATCATAAGAAATGAAAAAAACAAGGTGATAAAAATAGTGGAAGAAAAAATAGCGAACGATCATGAAAAGGCTATAAGGGAAATAAACACTGGAATTTACTGCTTTTCAAGGAATTTTCTTGAAGAATACATATATAGAATTGAGAAAAATAAACAATCAAAAGAGTATTATCTAACTGACATTGTATCATTAGCAGTGAATGCTAATATTGAAATAAATACGATAAAAATACAGGATGCAGATTTCCTTTTGGGCATTAATAATAGAGTTGAATTATACAACGCATCTTTGAGATTAAAGAAAAATATTATAGAAAATTTAATGTTATCAGGTGTAACCTTCATCGACCCTTTCAGTGTTTATATTGAAACTACTGTTCAAATTGGCAAGGATTCTGTTATTCATCCCCATGTATATATATCGGGCAACACTAAAATTGGTGAAAAAACAATTATTGAGCAGGGTGTAGTTATTAAAGACAGCTTGATTGGCGACAATGTAAATATAAAGCCGTATACTGTAATAGAACAATCAGAAATACGAGATCAAGCTATCATAGGCCCCTTTGCCCATTTAAGACCAGAAAGCATAATTTACAGTAAAGCAAAAATTGGTAACTTTGTGGAAATAAAAAAATCTACCATTAAATCAGGAGCTAAAGCAAACCATTTAGCCTATATTGGAGATGCCCTTGTTGAGGAAAACGTTAATATAGGAGCTGGCGCAATAACATGCAACTACGATGGTGAAAAAAAACATTTTACTCATATTAAGAAGAACGCATTTATTGGTACAAATACCTCATTGGTTGCACCTGTTGTCATAGGGGAAAATGCAATTACTGGAGCTGGTTCTGTTATAACTAAGGATATCCCCGATGGAGCACTGGGCGTTGAAAGAGCGGATTTAAAAATAATACCTAACTGGCATAAAATAAAAAAGAGAATAAAAAAATAAAACAGGGAATTAGCCAGAGCCAAAAGACTTATTTTTTGACATTAGTGTGAACTAAATAGCATTACAAAGGAGTAAATATGTGTGGCATTGTGGGTTATACAGGAAATAAAAGCGCCGTTCCAATAATTACTGAAGGTCTAAAAAGGCTTGAGTATAGAGGGTATGATTCTTCTGGTATTGCAACCCAGGAAAAGGAAGGTATTAAAATAATCCGTGCTGTTGGTAAGTTGAGTAATCTTATAGAAAAGTTATCACATACTAAACTATTTGGTACAACTGGTATTGGACATACAAGATGGGCTACCCATGGTAAACCCTCTGAAGTAAATGCCCATCCCCATAGAGCAGAAAAATTTGTAGTCGTTCACAATGGAATTATAGAAAACTATTTACAACTAAAAAGTAAATTAATAAAAAAGGGTTGTAAGTTTGAATCTGATACTGATACAGAAGTT